>NZ_CP121197.1:2400000-2714920 GCF_029625215.1 Aurantibacillus circumpalustris | reverse complement strand
AATTGGGAGAGTGGCGTACAGTGGACTCTGCGGGATACATTGTTCCTTATGCTGTTAACGAAATTAATTTAACCGACGTTTACAAAACACAAATAACTTTACCAAGTTGGCGTTCTCAGGGTTACATGCAATTCAACCATACAGCCACTTTGCGCGACTCATCTAATTTTAGAGTTTCTGCAGGTGTAAGGGCTAATCATTGGACAGTGAATAATCAAACTGTCTTTTCTCCGCGTGTTAGTATGGCCTACAAACCAAACTGGAAGCGTGATTGGTTATTTAAACTGAGTGGTGGTTTTTATTATCAGCCACCTTTTTACCGTGAACTCAGAAACATTGATGGCACAATAAATAAAGATGTTAAAGCACAACGCTCTATTCACATTGTATTTACAAGTGACTATGTTTTTAAAATGTGGAATAGACCTTTTAAATTAATGATGTCTGGTTATTACAAGTCGTTGAACGATCTTGTTCCTTATGAAATTGAGAATGTGAGAATTCGTTATTTTGCTAATAATAACACGCAAGGATATGCCACAGGTGCCGATATAAGAATTAACGGAGAGTTCGTAAAAGGTGTTGAAAGTTGGGCTACAATTGGTGTTTTAAAAACCTATGAGTATTCAAAAGATAATATTCATTACGACTATTATAATAAGGATGGAGAAAAAATCGTGAGAGGTTATACCTTTGATCAGGTAAGAGCAGATAGTCAAAAGGTTGACCCGGGTTTCATTCCCCGTCCAACCGACCAATTGATCACCTTTGGTTTATTTTTTCAGGACAATATTCCGAAATTTCCCGCCATTAAGTTTAACCTGAATATTCAGTTTGGAAGTGGCTTACCTTTTGGGCCACCAACACATACCCGTTGGCAACAAGTATTAAGAATGCCACCTTATCGCAGAGCGGATGCCGGTCTTGCTTACAATGTTTTAAAAGAGAATAGAGAATTTAAGCGCAAAAATTATTTTAATAATCTAAAAGAGATGTGGATTTTCTTGGAGGTTTTTAATCTCCTTCAAATTCAAAACACGGTTTCTTACACTTGGATTGCGGATGTTACCGGAAACCGCTACGCAGTGCCTAACTACCTTACAAACCGGCAGGTGAATGTCAAATTACAGATTCGATTTTAGTACTTTCACTTCACAACTATTAAGAAAAAGTTTCTGACTCTTCATTCACTTTTTTGTAATTTTGAACTTCTATGTTAACACTTAATCCTAAAGAATTAGCCATTCCAGTTTTGCACAAATACCTGCAAAATGCTGTTGCACCGCGTCCTATTTGTTTTGCAAGTACAGTAAACAAAGCTGGTGAACCAAATTTGGCACCATTTAGTTTTTTTAATATTTTTTCCGCCAATCCTCCCATAGCTGTTTTTTCGCCAGCGTATAGTGGACGTACAGGTGCACCAAAAGACACGCTCTTAAACGTAAAAGAAGTGCCTGAAGTGGTAATTAACGTTGTAAATTACAACATGGTACAGCAAACAAGTTTAGCCAGCAGCCCATTTGCTAAAGGAGTGAATGAGTTTATTAAAGCCGGATTTACACCTGTAGTCTCTGAACTTGTAAAACCATTTAGAGTAAAAGAAAGTCCGGTACAAATGGAATGCAAGGTTATCGAAATAAAGGAACTAGGAACTGCTGGTGGTGCAGGTAATCTTGTGATTTGTGAAATTATTAGAATTCACATTGATGAATCAATTTTAAATGCCGAGAACAACATCGATACAAAAAAAATAGATCTTGTAGCGCGAATGGGAGATGACTGGTATTGTCGCGCCAATGGTAACGCAATATTTGAGGTTAAAAAGCCCATTACAACAATCGGAATTGGAATCGATCAAATTCCAAGCGAAATAAAAAACAGTAAGGTTTTAAGCGGAAATAACCTTGGTTTGCTTGGTAGCGTGGAAGAAATTCCGAACAGCAACGAAACCGCTGAGTATAAAAAAACGTTAAAAGCTTTTTCAAACAAAGACGAGCAACATCTTTATGCCAAAACTCTCCTGGAAACCAACATGGTAAAGGAAGCCTGGATGGTGTTACTTTAATTTGATAATTTATCGATTTGATAATTGATAAAATTATTTAAATTAGTCATGTCAACTAGTTTGACTTTTAAATTCGTAAACAATAAAATAAATATATCATGGAAGTAATCGGAACACTCAAAACAAAGTTCGAAACGCAAAAAGTAAGCGATCGTTTTCAAAAACGTGAATTTGTATTAACTACAGAAGCTAATACACCCTATCCGCAACACGTAAGTTTTCAGGTAACACAAGACAAATGTTCAATTTTAGATCAATACAACGATGGTGACGAAATAAAAGTTCAGTTCAACCTTCGTGGTCGCGAATGGAACGGTCCACAAGGAATTAAATATTTCAATACACTGGAAGCTTGGAGACTTGAAAAAGTTTCGGGAAGCAATACTGCACCTCAAGCGGGACAAAACAGTAATTCAGGAGCTAACTCAGCACCTAGCAACCCTTCTTCTGCGCCTGTTTTCACTAGCAATCCAGGTGATAACGATGATTTACCTTTTTAATTAAAAAAGCGTTTAACAAAACAATAATGCAAGACATTGGTCTTGCATTATTGTTTTACACCTAAGTTATTCAAATTCATTTTAACTCTATGAAAACAAAATCATCTGTACTTTTAATCTACACCGGCGGTACCATAGGTATGATGCAGGATCCACGAAGTGGTGAATTAAAACCGTTTGATTTTAAGTCGCTAACAAAACAAATACCAGAGTTAACAAAATTTGATATTGAGCTTTCTTCCATCTCTTTTAAAAAACCAATAGATTCATCTAATATGAATATAGTGGTATGGAAAGATCTGGCAGGTATCATCGAAAAAAATTACGCCAAATACGATGGTTTTGTAATTCTACATGGTAGTGATACCATGAGTTACACGGCAAGTGCCTTAAGTTTTATGCTAGAAAACTTAAATAAACCAGTTGTCCTAACAGGTTCACAGTTGCCTATTGGTGTTATTAGAACCGATGGAAAAGAAAATTTAATTACCGCTATCGAAATTGCAGGTGCCAAAGAAAAAGGAAAATCCATTGTAACAGAAGTGTGTATTTATTTTGAATACAAACTTTATCGCGGTAATCGCACCTTTAAACACAACAGCGCCCATTTTGATGCCTTCAAATCACCGAATTATCCTGCACTAGCGCAAGCCGGCGTTACAATCAAATACAACAAGCAAGCTTTATTAAAATCTTCAAGTGCTAAAAAACTTAAAGTTCATACCAACTTAGAAAACGAGATTGCCGTTATTAAATTATTCCCAGGAATAAGTAAAAATATTACAGCTGCAATTTTTAATGCAAAAGGAATTAAAGCAATTATCATCGAAACCTTTGGAGCAGGCAATGCCACTACCGAAGTCTGGTTTCTTAACGAAGTTGAAAAGGCTTTAGCAAAAGGAATCATTATTCTAAACATCACCCAATGTAAGGAAGGTCGAGTGATTCAGGGCATGTATGAAACCAGCTCACAACTCAAAAAGCTTGGTGTTATTGGCGGCTCAGACCTCACATTTGAAAGCGCCATCACAAAACTCATGTTTTTATTGGGACAAAAACTTAAACCGAATGAACTCAAAAAAATGCTTCAAACGAATTTAAGGGGGGAAATGACAAGCTAAATGTAAAAGGGAAAATGTAAGATGGAAAATGTTTTATTTAGTTTCTGAAGCAGTAGACTAATCATCTCAAAAAAATAGACTACTTATAAATCTCTTTCTTCGCAGCGAGTAAAGTATTTTTGATTAAAGAAGCAATGGTCATCGGCCCTACCCCGCCTGGAACGGGGGTGATATAAGAACATTTCGGAGCAACTTCATCAAATTTCACATCACCTTTTAATTTAAATCCACTTTTGGTTTCAGTGCTTTTTACACGGGTGGTACCAACATCAATAACAACCACACCGTCTTTCACCATGTCCGCTTTTAAAAACTCTGGTTGACCAAGTGCGCAAATAATAATATCTGCTTTTAAAGTATGAGAGGTAAGATCTTTTGTTCTGCTGTGACAAAGTGTTACAGTGCAGTTTCCAAGAGCGGTATTTTTAGCCAATAAAATACTCATCGGTGAGCCTACAATGTGACTGCGACCAATAACCACACAGTTTTTTCCGCTGGTTTCAATTTTATATTTTCTAAGAAGTTCTACAATGCCATAAGGAGTTGCGCTTACATAACAAGGTAAGTCAAGTACCATGCGACCTACGTTGATAGGATGAAATCCATCCACATCTTTTTTTGGATCAATGGCTTCAATAATTTTATGCTCTGCAATGTGTTTTGGTAAAGGAAGTTGAACAATAAAACCATCGACATCTTTATCATTATTTAAAGCATGAACAGTTTTTAATAATTCTTCTTCACTTACTGTTTCTGGTAATCGGATTAACGACGACTTAAATCCAACACGCTCACAAGTTTTAATTTTGCTAGCAACGTATGTTTCGCTTCCGCCATCATTGCCCACCAACACCGCTGCAAGGTGCGGTTGTTTCATCCCTGCGCCCAACATAGTTTTCACCTCATGTGCTATTTCCTCTTGTATTTCAAGAGAGATTTTCTTTCCGTCTATAAGTTGTGCTGACAATCTTTAATATAAAAAATACTGATTAAAACTCTCGTGTAAATTAGTGAAATTTGTGGGGTAAAATTAGTTGATGGCGCAAAAGCAATTCGTGGCTACCCCCTAGGCATTCCTTTCGGCATAGCACGCATCATCTTAGCCATCGCATTTTTATCGTTCATCATGCGCATCATTTTGCGCGTATCTTCAAATTGTTTCAAAAGCTTATTTACTTCTGGCACACCTTGTCCACTGCCTTTTGCCACACGTTGTCTGCGAGAACCATTTAACAACTCAGGCTTACTACGTTCTTCAGGTGTCATGCTAAAAATAATTGCTTCAATTCCTTTAAACGCATTTTCATCAATGTCCATATCTTTCACCGCTTTCCCCATGCCTGGTATCATTCCCACAAGGTCTTTGATATTACCCATTTTTTTAATCTGATGCAACTGTGCTAAAAAGTCATTGAAATCAAATTTATTGGTGGCGATTTTTTTGTTGAGTTTTCTGGCCTCTTCTTCACTAAACTGTTCTTGAGCGCGTTCTACTAACGTAACAACGTCACCCATTCCAAGAATTCTATCTGCCATACGCTCCGGATAAAATACATCCAGCGCATCCATTTTCTCACCTGTACCAATAAATTTAATGGGTTTGTTAACCACACTTTTTATAGATAAAGCCGCTCCACCACGGGTATCACCATCTAATTTTGTCAGGATAACTCCATCAAAATCTAATTTGTCATTAAATGTTTTCGCAGTATTAACAGCATCTTGACCCGTCATACTGTCTACCACAAATAAAATCTCGTTTGGCTTTACCGCTTTTTTCAAATCTGAAATTTCTTTCATCATTTGTTCGTCTATCGCTAAACGACCGGCGGTATCTATTAAAACAACATTATTACCTTTTTCTTTTGCCTGTTTAATAGCAGCTTCTGCAATTTTAATTGGATTTTTTTCTTCTTTATTGCTAAAAACTTCAACTTCAATTTGCTCACCCAACACGTGCAATTGGTCAATAGCAGCAGGACGATAGACGTCACAAGCTACCATTAATGGATTTTTACCCTTTTTGGTTTTTAAGTACAATGCCAATTTACCGGTGAAGGTAGTTTTACCCGAACCTTGTAAACCGCTCATTAAAATAACAGTAGGATTACCCGCCAAATAAATATCTTCCTTTGTGCCACCCATTAACTGGGCTAATTCGTCATGCGTAATTTTAACCAACAACTGTCCCGGAGACAAAGAGGTAAGTACATTCTGACCTAATGCCTTTTCTTTAACAGTATCCGTAAATGTTTTTGCAACTTTATAGTTCACATCAGCATCCAAAAGCGCTTTACGCACTTCTTTCATAGTCTCCGCTACGTTTATTTCCGTGATTTTACCTTGACCTTTTAAAACTTTAAAGGCGCGATCGAGTTTATCCTGTAAATTATCAAACATTACACTTAATTTTTTAGAGCAGTAAAGATAGGAAAATTGGACGTTTTACGCGCAATTATTTTCTTACAAAAAAACGGCAAAACTGGTGCGTGGCCACAGTCAGTTCTAAATTTCAAACATTTTAACTTAATTCCCCCAATGAAGGTGGTAAATTTGATCTTTACATAATTGAACCCCACAAAATGCTGATAGAAATTCTTAAAAACATGTTTAGCCGTGATCTAAACAAACTTAAAACAGAAATTGAATCTTATAAAAATGAAGCAATCCTTTGGGAAGTTGATACTAACATTTCAAATTCCGCTGGAAATCTTTGTCTGCACCTTATTGGTAACTTAAATGCCTTTGTTGGCGCAGAGTTGGGGAAATCTGGCTACGTGAGACAAAGAGAGTTGGAGTTTTCTACAAAAAATGTACCGCGTGAAGAACTTATAAAAAAAATTGCCGAAACATTATTGGTTGTTATTTCGACATTAGATAACTTAACGGAAGAAGATCTTAAGAAGGATTTTCCTCTTAAAGTTTTTGAAAATAAAACTTCGACAGAATTTTTCTTAATTCACCTGATCACACATTTATCTTATCACCTCGGCCAAATCAATTACCACCGCAGACTTCTAGAGAAATAGTTTATACAAATACGTTCTGCTCAAAGCACTTAATTTGAGCGATCAATTTTGACGCAAATACCCTAGTTTCGGTCGCTTCGATACTTTAATTTTTATTTGTATTGGTATAATTTTACGAGGGAAAACTATTAAATTTAACCTTATAAAATTATTCCAATGAAATCAATTGATGTTAAAGATGTTGATACTTACATTTCCACTTTTCCGAAAGAAACACAATTACTTTTGGAAACCATGAGGACCGTTATTCGCAAAGCGGCGCCAAAAGCGGAGGAAGTAATTAGTTACAAAATGCCTGCATACAAACTTGGTACAATGCTTGTTTTTTTCGCGGGATATAAAAGCCATATTGGATTTTATCCAAGTGGCTCTGGCATTGAAGCTTTCAAAAAAGAGTTATCTATTTATAAAAGTGCTAAAGGCTCCGTGCAATTCCCTCTGAACAAGCCTCTGCCTATTGGTTTAATAACTAAAATAGTAAAACTTCGTGTGAAAGAAAATCTGGAAAAGATGAAACTGAAAGCAGAAAAAAAGAAATAGCGTTTTTGTTTTTGACATTTTTTTGTAGAATAAACTGCCATTAGCTTTTTTAAACTGCTAACTTAGTCGTTCACGAAAAAATTTAATTATGACCTATCCTTATCAGATTAAAACTCTTGAAGATTACAACAGGCAATACAAGGAGAGTATAGAGAATCCTGAGAAATTCTGGGCCAATGTTGCTGATAATTTTACCTGGCAAAAAAAATGGGATAAGGTTCTTGACTGGAATTTTAAGGAGCCAAATGTAAAATGGTTTAGTGGTGGTAAATTAAATATTACTGAAAATTGTTTGGATCGTCATCTTGCAAAAAATGGAGATACCCCCGCTATACTCTGGGAATCAAACAATCCAAAAGAACAATCCCGAAAAATAACTTACAAAGAACTGCATTTTAAAGTTGTTCAATTTGCAAATGTTTTAAAAAATAACGGGATCAAAAAAGGAGATCGTGTCTGTATCTACATGGGCATGATTCCTGAATTAGCAATTGCAACGCTTTCTTGCGCACGTATTGGAGCAGTACACTCTGTTATTTTTGGTGGATTTTCAGCACAAGCAATTGCAGACAGATTACTCGATGCTAAATCAGAATTTATCATTACCTGCGACGGCGCCTTTCGCGGAGCAAAAGACATTCCACTAAAAAGTGTGATTGATGATGCACTTGTTGGAAACAAAACTATTAAAAGCGTTATTGTGTACGAACGCACGCAAACACCTGTCAGCATGATAAAAGGGCGTGATGTTTGGTGGGAAGATGAAATTAAAAAAGTAGAAGCCTCAGGAAATCCTGATTGTCCAGCAGAAATAATGGACGCAGAAGACGTTCTTTTTATTCTTTACACTTCTGGTTCAACCGGCAAACCGAAAGGTGTGGTGCACACCATTGCTGGTTATATGGTTTGGACGAATTACACTTTTGTAAACGTTTTTCAATATCAACCGGGACAAATACACTTTTGCACCGCAGATGTTGGTTGGATCACCGGCCATAGTTACATCATCTACGGACCTTTGAGTGCAGGCGCTACAAGTCTTATGTTTGAAGGCGTGCCAACTTATCCGGATGCAGGGCGTTTATGGGATATTGTAGACAAATTTAAAGTGGACATCTTGTACACCGCACCAACCGCTATTCGTAGTTTAATGGGCTGTGGAGAAGAATTTCATAAGAACAAAAATCTAAGTTCCCTAAAAGTTCTTGGATCTGTTGGAGAACCAATCAATGAAGAAGCCTGGCATTGGTTCGATAAAAACATTGGGAAAGAAAAATGTCCTATTGTTGACACATGGTGGCAAACAGAAAACGGAGGTATAATGATTTCGAACATTGCAGGTGTTACTCCGGGAATACCTTCGTATGCAACACTTCCGCTACCCGGTGTTCAACCTTGTTTGGTAGATGAAATGGGGAAAGAAATTAAAGGTAATAATGTGAATGGAAATCTATGTATAAAAGCGCCTTGGCCGGGAATCATCAGAACAACATACGGAGACCACGAGCGTTGCCGTCAAACGTATTTTTCTGCTTACCCAGATAAATATTTTACAGGAGATGGATGTTTGCGTGATGAAAAAGGCAATTACAGAATTACAGGTCGCGTAGATGATGTGTTAAACGTAAGTGGGCACCGCATTGGCACTGCAGAAGTAGAAAACGCAATAAACATGCATACAGGAGTGATTGAAAGTGCTGTAGTGGGCTATCCTCATGATGTGAAAGGGCAAGGTATTTATGCCTACGTTATTTTTGATGAGAATCATCCCAATGCCAATTTATCTAAACAAGATATTCTTCAAACCGTGACCCGCGTTATTGGGGCAATTGCCAAGCCAGATAAAATACAATTTGTGCCCGGATTGCCAAAAACACGAAGCGGTAAAATAATGCGAAGAATCCTTAGAAAAATTGCAGAAGGTGAAACTTCTAATTTGGGTGATACCTCTACCCTGCTCGATCCGTCGATTGTAACGTTGATTATTGAAGGGAAAGTTTAGTTTATAGATAACTAGCTTGTTAAACAGACTGCTTAAACACCGAATTTAAGGCCTTATTCAAAAGGAAGTATTATCTTTATGGGCTCTTAATGAAAAGGATAATTGTACTTATATTTTTCTTGAACTCTCTGTTAGTTAACGCTCAGGACATTCACTTCTCGCAGTTCAATGAACAGCCGTCTTTGGTAAACCCTGCTTTAACGGGAGTTAGAAGTCCTTTAAGATTTTCAGTCGGATACCGCAATCAATGGAGAAGTATCGCCACACCTTACGTAACCTCAGGCGCGTCTTTTGAATCACGTTTAAATACGAGTAGCTGGCAACCATCTGATAAAACTAAAATACAAACTTCAAATCAAAAGAGTCTCGGCAAATTAGCTGCCGGTCTTTCTATTTACAAGGATAATGCTGGAGACGGCAACATGCAATCCATTGAAGCAAATTTATCCTTAGCAACGTTTGTAGCCACCGGCAAAAAAAGTTTTCTTTCTGTGGGACTCCAGGCTAGTTTTGTGCAAAGAAAAATTAACAGTGAAAATTTAATTTTCCCAAATCAATATAACGGTTCTGGTTATGACGCAAGTTTAAATAGCAATGAGAACTTTCAAAATCAAACATTTTCATATCCTGATTTTGCTGCCGGCTTTTTATGGTCATACGGGCAAAATGATCCCAGTATTTTTGGAAAACGCCAATTAAAAGCAAATCTCGGTTTTTCGCTCTACCACTTAAGTAAACCCCGTCCGAATTTTTTAACGAATGCTATTGGTGATAGATCTTTAAAATATGTGTTTCACGGAGATCTTTTACTAGGACTCCCGAACCCTGATTATGCTATTGCTCCAAGCTATCTACTTCAGTTTCGTGGTAAATCGAATGAATTGTTATTGGGTATGCTGGTTAAACGTTACTTTAAAATAGACTCAAAATATACAGGGATAATTAAACGTTCAGCTATAGGCTTCGGTGCTTATTATCGCAATAAAGACGCCGCCATCATTTCAATAACAATCGAAATAAAAGAGCAATTTTATATTGGTGTAAGCTACGATCTTAACGTTTCGAAACTTAAAACGGGCACTAATGCACGTGGGGGTTTTGAATTGACTTTAAAATATACCCCTGCTAGAGCTCCTAAATAATCAAAGTAAGAGATTTCTTGATGATCTTCTTTTCTCGATTCAATAAGTTGTATACCAATTCCTAAGCCTTACTTCAATTTTAGAATTTGTGGTATTAACAAGCGATTTAAATTTTTCCACATCACTCAATCCATCTTTTCCCCTGTAATGATAAGGATAAACGACTTTTGGTTTAAATTCAATTACCGCACTTGCCGCTTGATTAATGTCCATCGTATAAGGTAAATTCATGCACACAAAAGCAACATCAATATTTTTTAACTGTCGCATTTCAGGAATATCTTCTGTATCACCGGACAGGTAAACCATTTTACCACCAAGATTTAATATATAACCATTACCTATTCCTTTTGTATGTTTGGAATCCTTTGCCTCCGGTAAATTATACATCGCAATAGCTGTGATAGAAATCCCTTCAAACTCTGTTGATTTTTCATTCGCTAAAACAATCATTCTCTTTTTTAAATTCTCAGGCATCTTTTCCGCAACAGCTTGTGGGACTATAAACGTAGCCTTATCGGTGTTAATCGTTTCAAGGGTTTTTAAATCCAAATGATCTTGATGAATATCTGTAATTAGAATTAAATCAGGCGCCGCAAGTTTTTCAAATACTCTTTGACCACCATAAGGATCAACATAAATCGTTTTACCATTCCACGTAAACACAAGCGATCCGTGAAAAATCGGCTGAATAATTAATGGTCCTTTTTTGGTTTCTATTTGATCGCTTGTGGGACGCTGAGCAAATAAAGAAAAATTTAATAGTACGAGAAAAATAAAAAGTTGTTTCATGAGAGTGTTTTTAATTAAGTTGATCTTGTACAAACATAACACTATCAAAGGAAAAAAGTTTAGTCTCTTATTTTAACGTCGCTAGAACACACCCAATGATTGAAACTACCAAAGCACCGGCACTTCGAGTGATTTTTGCTAATAGTGCTTTCCAGTGAGCAAAAATTGTATCGAGAAGAAATAGACCGCTCACCACGTCCCGATACGGCCGCTACAAACTATTCCCACGCCAACGACGGGACTTGTGACTCTATCGTGAAATAACAAACCTACGACTAACGTTACCCAGCTTGCTGCTTTTTTCACCCTGAGCTTGTCGAAGGGTAAGATTTAAAAAATAAACCCCATTTTCAAGATCATTCGTTTTAAGAATAAGTGTTTTGTTTTCAAACACAACTTCTTCTTCCCTCATTAAAGCACCAAAGGTATTGTAAATAGAAATTAAATTAAACTCCTTGAGTAAATTTATGTTCGAGATTTTCAGTTGAATGAAATCTTGTGCAGGTACTGGATAAATTTTTAATTCTTCACTTAAGAGCTTTAGTTTTTCAATCCCAACAACATCCATATAAATAGTAACCGTATCTAATTTTACCATACCACATATCTCTTGTCGCACAACGTATGTTGATGTAACAACCGGTTTAACCCAAAATCCTGCTATGGTATCAAGAGTTATACTGCTGGTTGGACTAGTCATTTGATGCCAAACACAAGCTTCATCAATACCAACATCGGTTGTCCGACCTAAAAAAACACTGTCTCCTGCAAACACTGCTGTGTCTCTTCCTGCAAAGGCGGGCAAGTTAAGTTCCACACAAGAAACATCATCTAAATTAAGATCGCACCATTGTTGCGTGGGGTTTTGAATTTGTATGGTTCCAGTATTTGCGTCGCTCAAAAAATTACCAATCACCATGTATTTTTCTACTCCGCTTGCTACAAAAGTTCCGCTTATTTCTACCCAGTTAAGAGTATCAACTATTATGTTACCTGTATTGTTCTTTATTTGTGGTATTAAATAAGTGATTTTTATGTCTGGGTACTTTATGGTATCAAGGGTATTATCTCCAAAAAAAGCACCTATTCCATCGATCCCAAGTGGCGAAGAATTTTTTACATTGACATAAAACTTTACACAATAGGTTTTACCGATAGAAAGAGGGTTTTTTAACACATTCCTAAAGTAACTTCGATTTGTAACAGAGTTGCATCCGCCGCATAAAAAAGTACCAGTTACAAATCCTTTACCTGATTTTGGCTTTTGATATATTGCTGAAAAGCCAGGTACATTGTTTAGACATTCATTTCTGACCTGATAAAGAAAGCTCGAAGTATCTATCCCAGACCAGAATTTAACTCTGTTATTATTAGGGAAGCTATTACAATGTTTTAAGTCTTCAAAACCGCTATTGTTAACATAGTTAACTATTTGCGCGTTCAATGAGCATGTACACAGAACCAAAATAACCAAAACGTGCTTTCTGATTTTTAAACTAAAAAAGCTCAACTCATTTAGAAATAAGTAATTTTTTGGTAATGTTTTCATTTTTGGAATTACGAATAGTAATAAAATAAGTGCCTGGGCTCAACTGAGAGGTACTGATCCGCAAAATATTTTCATCAAAACTTATTAGTTTTTCAAATAGCGTCTCACCAAACATATTACAAATGCATATACTGTTGTAATCTTCAACTAATTTTCCGTTACCTATCCTCAATTCAAAATAATCCTGAGCAGGCACCGGATATACTTTTAATTCCTTTTGTAAGATTTTTAATTTTTCGATGCCTACTGCATCCATATAAATAGTAACCGTATCTAATTTTACCATACCACATATCTCTTGTTGCACAATGTAGGTTGAAGTAACTAATGGTTTAACCCAAAATCCTGCAATGGTATCAAGAGTTACACTTGTAGTTGCGCTTGTCATTTTATACCAAACACAAGCTTCCTTAATTCCGACATCAGGCTCCCTGCCCAGAAATACACTGTCACCTACAAAAACTGACGTATCTCTACCCGCATAAGCAGGGAGATCAAGCTCTATACAAGAAACATCATCTAGATTTAAATCGCACCCTACCTGTGTAGAGCTTTGAAGTTGCACGGTTCCTGTATTTAGGTCACTTAAAAAATTACCGATCACCATATATTTTTCTATCCCTGTTGCTGTAAAAGTTCCACTTATTTCTACCCAGTTAAGAGTATCAACTACCACATTTCCTGTTAGGTTCTTTATTTGTGGTACTAAATAAGTAATTTTTATGTCCGGGTATTTTATGGTATCAAGGGTATTATCCCCAAAAAAAGCACCAATTCCATCTATTCCATTCGGTGAGGAATTTTTCACATTTACGTAAAACTTTACACAATAGCTTTTACCGCTAATCAGTGTTTGTTTCAACTCGTTCCTAAAATAGCTTCTGTTTGTGACCGTATTACACCCGCTACTGCACAAAAAGGTACCCATTACAAACCCCATACCGGATCTTGGCATCTGATAATCAAAACTAAAACCAGGTACGTTATTTAAACTCTCATTCCGCACATAAAACGGATATTTGGTTGTATCAATGCCCGACCACAACTTCGTTTTGTTGCTATTTGGTAAAGATCCTGGACTAAACAATTCTTCAAAACTGCCATTGTTGACATAATTAACTACTTGCGCTTTTAAAAAACAAGCATACACAATCAAAAAAGACAAAACAAGTTTTCTCATTTGTAACCTTTAAGAACAACTTCTATTTAGAAATAACTAATTTTCTGGTAATGTTTTTATTTTGATTATTGCTAATCGCGACAAAGTAAATACCGTTAATTAAGTCTATCTCTAATTTAGCGCTAAAATTCCGGGTTTTCAAATTTTTATTCAGAACAGTCCTGCCACTTACGTCCCTTATTGAAACAAAGAGATCTTCACTTTCGTTCTTACCAAGAAACGTAACGCTATTCTGAGCAGGATTGGGAAATAATTGAACATTCAATTTAGTAGCGTTTATCCATTTTGTATTCTCACTTGATCCGGGATTAGAATACCTCGCTCCAATCTCCTCTTCACAGTCATTTAAAAAGTATAAAGGTTGTTTGGACATGATTTTGTATAAAGCCCTGGCCTGATAGATACAGGCTCCGTTCTCTCCTGGGCATAAATAAGCCAGGTCGCGAAGAGCGGAGCTATCTTCAGAAGTCAACCCGTCTTCTTCCGAATCAAGACACTTCATATATAAGTTGTAGTAGTTCCTGTAATTCAGTTCCACAGTATTTAATTCAGCAGGATTTAATCCATCATTTAAGGTGTGGGCGTCAGAAAAATTACCCTGGTATAATTTTTCTTCGATCTCCATAAAAATACCAATTGTAGTAGATGATTCATTAGAGTAAAAATCTTCTAAACCCGCATCACCGGTTCGAATATCTTCATTAAAATGCAACAAGTGATATAAAGAGTTTTTCATAATATAATAATGTTCGCTTGAATAAAGTTCATCATCATTGTTAGGAATATTAATAACTATCTGGTTTGGACCACCTCCGCATGTATATGAACCACTTGCAACAATGCTAATATTATTACTAAAAGTATAGTTTTGTGTAAAGAGACCATCATTAATAGTAGGTTCCCAAGGCGAGCCACTTTGCACCCAGAGCTTTGAATTGTTAGCATTGCTTGAGTTGTCGACACTTGTTTGTTTATAGTTCGTCCAAGATCCGTTCCATTCATTATCTATAGGTGAGAGGCTGCCTCCCTGTACTCCGATTATTCCATTATTGTTTAAAACCATGCCTTTTCCAATATCTTCCATGGTATTACCGCGCCAATAAGCACCTGCATTTGAACTGTGAAAAACAAAACCTTGATTAGCCCATTTAAGATCGTTGCAGATTACCCTTGGCGATAAAGGCCCAATATTCATTCCGCAAAATATTAAGGAAGACTGAAGGTTGGCGGTGCTGTTTGGAACGCAACTTAGAGTATTTGTTTCAATAACATTATTAGTAATATTGGTAGCGCTACCTATGGTGTTATCCATTTCTATAGCACTTTGCGAGGTACTGTACATATAGTCCGTACGAAGCGTTACAACATTGTTCTTTACCAGTGTCGGAAGACCCGACATACCATTAATATAAATTCCCCTAAAAACCCTGTCAAGAATATTGTCCTGAACAACTAAGCTACTTCCTGATGCAACTTGCATAGTTGTCGAAAAAGGAATGTCCAAGGAAATTGCGTAATTCAGATAATTATTCCCCGGACTTGGATTTGAAATATTGGTTACTGGACTAAAAGTATTATTCTTGATTGATATATTGCCGGCATAAATGCCGTAAGTATTATTAGTGTAACTCTGTGCTATAACATAATAGCTGCCCGGTACCGACCCAATCTGGATACCAATCGTTATATTACTAAATTCATTATCCTGAATATTTTGCTCAAAGCGATTTGAATTTAAGGTAATAGCTGATTGTCCTACAACAGTATTATGCACTCCAGGCCAGTTGCTATAAAAAGCGGGAGGTGGAATAAAAGTGGAAGATTGAGTGCTACGAAATATCGCATTCGAGATATCAAATTTATAAGTTTGATTTCCATCAACTCCATACACACAGTCCCAGAATCGGTTTCCAAGACTTGAGTTTGGTGCGGTTAAATCTAATTTAGTATTCATCTGATTATTTGTGATATGTTCGATAGCAGCGCCTCCTTCTAAACTATATGTAGTTATTATTGCACCGACGGACGGAAAATACTCTCTCATTGTATTTTGAAAAACATTGTTAACAGCAAATAAGTTGCTGTTAACAGATTGAATTAGAAAATTATGAGCATCAAAAAGATTAAAATCTGAAGCATTGGATGAAGATCCAATGTTTATACCGTACATTACACTACCACTTGTAACTCCAACATTGTTAAGCTCTATGGCAACCCGCGAATGTAAATTCAAATAAGGATTTTTAAGAGTAGTGATTGAGAAGCCTGTTTGACTTAGGTAGGGAGGAAAGATGTCTGTTGTTGAACTAATTGCTGTGCGAACTTGAGCGGATATTCCTGTTACACTTGAAGATGCTCCAGTCGATGGCCATGTCGTATTGCTGAATGGCATATCTCTGCAAGTGAAAACACAATTCTCAATTTTAAAAGGATATGGATTGACACTTTCTGTATAGTTAGAAATATTTATTCCAATATGGTTCTTATTAAAAATAGTATTTTCAATATCTAAGATGGTGCTATGACTACTTGAATTACTTACATCTATGGCAGTGATTGCATCTTCAATCAAGCAATCATTTCCATTATAGTTAGATGTATATACGACCCCTCCGTTCTGTACAACAATTCCTTGCCACATATTTGCACCGCATGCATAAAAGTGAGACCCTCGGATATCCAAAATAGCGCCACTTGCGACAGTAATTTTTGCATTATTTGTAAACACAAATTCACCACCCAAAAACGCTGTTGTTCCTGCCTGAATTGTAAAATCGCTTGAGATGATCATAGGGCCTGTAAAGACTGTGTTCCCTGGAATGGATGTGGCAGAGAAATTTTGAATGGATGGGGAGCTGCAACAATTTGTAGGCACATTCACCGCAAGAGTCGTTGTACCTGAACAATTATTAACATCAGTTGCAGTTACCGTGTATATTGTAGTAGACAATGGACTGGCGGTTGGTATTGGACCAGTAAGATTGCCTGGTTGCCATACATAATTCAGGTTGTTATTGGCAGGTGAAATAATGCCAAACATTGCAACTCCCCCAGTAATGTTAGAACAATTAAGCGTGTTACTCAAAATTGGCGATAAAGTGTATATAGGTGAAACCACAATATTCTCCCAAAGTGTAGTGAGGCACGTAGTTGAATAAGTAAAAGCTACCGGATAAGTTCCTACCGTTAATGTTCCAGAAAGATTAAAGTCATAATTTGGTGAGTTGAAAGTTACTCCTTGACCAGAAAACGTTCCAGTTGTGCTAGCATAAGTATTGAGATTCGTATAGGTAGCATTTCCACAAACACTGGCTGTCGGAATAGAAAATGTTGCGGATGTTGGATATTGATAAAGTTTAACCTCATCCAAAAACACATAGTAATAGCCACCCGCCCCAACTTGAGCTGCGGTTTTCGCAACATCAACACCAATTAACAAAACATTATGAGGTAAGCTTTGATTAAAAACAAACGTGTGAGTTACCAACGTCCAAGGCAAAAGCGAATTCGTAGCCGCGTTAACGGTAAATTCTGTCAAGATATTTAACCCCAAAGGATAATTTCCGGTTCCTGAACCTTGAGATAAAAAATTGTCTTCTGAAGCAAGGCTGATTACAACTGGAGCTGCGTTTGGATTAGCATTTGCTACACTAATAGACCCCGTATAATTACAAACCATAAACGAAACCTGATAAACATTAGAGGGAGTTAGTGCCGAGCTAAGATTATTTTTCAAAACCTCATTAAAATTGTTTGGCGTCGATGAGTAAGATGCAATTCCTACAATTCGATCATTACCAGTACTTGGACCACTAAAACTATCTAAAGTTGTACCATATGTATTTATTCCAAGATCGTAAGCACCACCAGTAGAACATCCCCTTGTAAAAAGATCTGGACTCAATTCATAATTTTGCCAACAATTTAATAGAGAAATTGGGGCAGTTCCAATATTATTGTAATTACTTCCTATATGAGATCCACATGAGGCGGTTCCTGCGGCAAGATATTCAAAACCACCATTTTGAACTAAATTACAATCATTTCCTGCATTGCAAGCTCCAGGAAAAAAATACACATAAATATAAGTTGCGTTACCGAATTTACCACTTGTATTTTGTGGTATATACTTTATTAAAACCAACCCCATATTTTGACTAGAGTTTACAATTAAACTTGAGCCACTTGTACTTACAGTTGCATTGTTATAGACTACTTCCAAGCAAGAAATAGTTGATGTAAATGGCGAGTCATTTAAAGTGATAGAGCTAATTGGAATTGCAATGGAGTTTCCCGTAGTACTAAAGGTATATACGCCACCGTTAAAACCATCATTAACTCCCCAAATATCGGTTCCACTGCACGACCCAGCCGAGTATGAATAATTAGCCGAAGAAACCGTACTTGAATTTACACCATTTACGGAATAACCTAAATCGCATAGCACAAATCTTTCTTCATCCTTCAAATAACGTTTTATATAACAACTTCCCATTCCGGTTGCATTAACCATGTCAAAATAGAAGTTATTCCAATTTCCTGCAGTCCCAGTGCATACAGTAGTTCCACTTGGATGCGTACACATATCTTCAAAATGACATAAACTACTTCCAGGCTCCCAGCAGAAAGGAGTATAAACTGTTGCAGTTACCGCTGCGCTAGAATATTGTACTGCCGTTCCACAATTCGTTAAGTCCACTGTACAATTCGGTACTGAGCCCTGGGCTAAGACAGTGGCACTACTAGGAAAAAAGGAAAGATTAGTTGTATTGCAAGATGGTGTCGAACTTGATAATAATGGATTTCCCACATTGTCATATAAAAAACTGTCATATCTTGAAAAATAATTATTTGCTTGACTTGAGGGGGGACTATTAAATTGGGAATTTCCAGCAGCATTAATTAAACTTAAAAAACCAAGAATATGCGTAGCTTCATGTAAGATAACACTGTATAAATCATACTCTGTTGCACTGGTTGTTGACGTTGTTAAAGATAAATTCCAAGTGCTATTTGTCGGGCTTGGCGTCGCATTAATAGTCAGTGCTCCGTGGTAAAAAATTTGTACCAGTGTTGTAAATAAATAGTGTCACCGGTAAATTACTGTAAGCATCAACTCCAGTGATAATTGTTTTCCATACTTGATTATCAAGAATGCCCTGGCTGCCATTCGTTGGATTACCCGGTAAAACGTAATAAGGAGTGCCAGTGCCTAAGCCTGGTCCGTTGTTGCAGTATATATTTACATAAGTAGTATTGGACAGAGCCGATAGAGGTGAATTTATTAATGCGGAAAGATCCGAAAATACTTGACATGCAACGGTTCTGGCAGCACTGTTTTGGTCAAGATAACTCCCCGATTCAAAATGGAGTTTGAAATATCCAGCAATGCATGTGTTTGAAACGGAGTTTACTGTGTTTAGGCTATATCTTCCTGCTCCAATTCTCATATCAGCAAGATCAAATGTGCTACCAAAGCGGTCGTGTACGTTATCAAATATTCCGCTAGGAGTTATCTGATTTAAACCTGCGGTGGACTGAGACATCAAGCTCTCAGTTTTCACAATTAAGCATAACAGAAATAAAATTAAAATTGATCTTTTCATGGGGTTTAAATTTTGCTTAATCGAAGCTACGTATAATAAATTATCATTTCGTGGCGGATTCCCGACATAAAATGTCGGAAAACCGACATATGGATTTCAGGAAATGAGAAATAAATACTCTTAAAATTTAACAAAACTGAAGTCTAAGGCTTAATTTACCGCCATGAATGAAAAGACTCTTTTATAATAAAGTTTAAGCTTTTTGAAAAGGCCATTCACTCGTTCGTTTAGCCTTAATAAAATAAACGATTAGGCCTAAGCCAATTACAACAAGTCCTGCCAAAACCATTTCAAAACCCGTAGAAATTAAAATTCCAATCCACATTAAAATAGCAAGTATCACAGGTATTGGAAACAAAGGCATTTTATAAGGAAACACTTCTTTAGGACGTCTGCTCCTCAATAGCAACAGACCAATTGCCTGACCAATAAACTGAACCAGTATGCGCATTGCGAGTATAGCACTAATCACATCACTTAATTTAAAAAGCAAACTAAACACAAACGCAATGCCACCCAAAACCAAAAGTGATACATGCGGGAATTGACGTGTGGGATGTAGCTTAGCAAACACCTTAAAAAAAGCACCGTCAGCGGCCGCTGCATAAGGAATTCTGCTGTATCCCAAGGTCGCAGAAAACACCGAAGCAAAAGCTACCCATAATACCAGGCATGTAACAACAATGGCGGCAGTATCTCCGGCGAGGTACTGCATAAAAATACTGATAACATGTTCGCTCTCTTTTGCTTCCTGCCATGGAATAACACTGGTAACGCTGATGTTCATTGCTAAATACAAAATTGAAATACCTGCAATGGACAAGAACATACTCTTAGGAATGTTTTTTGCCGGGTTTACAATTTCTCCGCCAAGGTGACAAACGTTATAATAACCCAAATAGCTATACACCGTTTTTACACCCGCAAATCCCATCGCTGCGATAAATGCATAGTTTATTGTCAAACCATCATTCATGTGTTGAATAGGTTCAAAAAAGTGACCGTGAGCAATGCCTCCACCAATAATCCATAAAAGAGTAAGAATAACACCAACCCATAAAAACGTACTTATTTTTCCAATGGCTTCAATTTTACGGTATAATAAAATCACAATGAGAATAACGACTCCGCCACTAACGGCTTTAGACATTAAAGGTGTAAGCGGCAACAAATAAGAAAGATAAGAGGCAAATCCTATTGAAGCGGAAGCGATTACCAGTGGCGCTTGTATCATGGTTTGCCAAACAAATAAAAAACTCATCATTTTACCGGCTCCTTTTGGTCCATAGGCTTCTTTCAAAAAATTGTAAGAGCCGCCAGCTTTTGGAAAAGCCGCGCCTAATTCGCTCCACACCATGGCATCAACAAACGATAAGGCTGCGCCAGCTAACCAGGCGTATAAGAAATATGGTCCATTCATCATTCCAATTACCATAGGCAATGTAATGAAGGGACCAATGCCCACCATGTCAATCATGTTGATGGCGGTAGCTTGTGTGAGACCAAGTCGTCTTTGCAGCATAAACGCTTTGTGTTATAACGGGACTAATTTAAATTTAAAATTTGAAGTATACTTCAATAAAGATTTAAATCGAAGGAATATAACTTTATTCTTATTTATCTATCGGTATACTAAAGTATAGCGGCCTCGAACAAATCAATAATATACATTAAGAGGCGCTCTAAATATTGTTCTTAATTTTACATCACAAGAAAAAATATTATGGAAATTGGAATTGATAGTTTTGCAGCCGCAATAGTTGATAATGAGAAAGACAATGCAATTAAAAGTGCAAATGCGCTAGAGCAATTGCTCGATAGAATTGAACACGCCGATAAAGTTGGTTTAGCTATTTTTGGAATTGGTGAACACCACCGCAAAGAATTTTTAGACTCTGCTCCTACCATTATTTTGGCGGCTGCCGCGGCGAAAACAAAAAACATTCATTTAACAAGTGCTGTGACTGTTTTAAGTGCAGCAGATCCGGTTCGTGTGTTTCAAAATTTTGCGACACTTGATCTTATTTCAAAAGGTCGTGCTGAGATGGTAGTTGGTCGTGGCTCTTTCACAGAAGCCTTTCCGCTCTTCGGATTAAATATTAACGACTACGATGAATTATTCTCCGAGAAATTAGAACTCTTATTAAACATACGTGATAATGAAGTCGTGAATTGGTCTGGTAAATTTCGTCCGGTATTAAAAAATCAGGCAATTTATCCACGACCTTTGCAAAATCCTTTTCCTGTATGGATAGGCGTTGGCGGAACACCAGAATCATTTGTGAGAGCTGGAACTTTAGGATTACCTTTGATGGTAGCCGTAATTGGCGGAGAAACCCATCGTTTTCGTCCTCTTGTTGATTTGTACCGTGAAGCTGGAAAACGCGCCGGACACGCTCCAGAAAAATTAAAAGTAGGTTTACATTCTTTAGGATATGTTGCAGAAACAACTGAACAAGCAGTGAATGGTTATTTTCCTGGATACGCTGAAACCTTCACCCGTATTGGTAAAGAACGGGGTTGGCCTCCAGTAACGCGTCAACGTTTTGATGCGCAAACTGGAGAAAAAGGTGCGCTTTTAGTCGGCGGACCTGAAGAGATCGCCGAAAAAATACTGAGACACAGTGAAGCGCTTGGCGGTATTTCACGCCTTACTTTTCAAATGGATAATGCTGGTTTGTCTCATGAAAAATTATTGAACGCCATTGAATTGATTGGAACTAAAGTGAAACCGCTTGTAGAAAAGGCGCAAATGAACGCTCCGAATTAGAGCGAAAAAAAAGCTATAATCTACTGATTTACAGTGCATTTTAACGTCTTTTAGTTTTAGATTCCGTCCAATTCTAGAAATAATTTCAAAAATTTACCCTATATTTGTAGTCTGGAAATTAAATTTTTTGTTGTAGACATCTGCGTTTTAAGCAAAAAATTATTCCTTAATTTTTGAAATAAAACAAGTCGAATAAATAAGCCGCGTTAAAAAGAATGATGACCTTTAACTTACCAGAAATACTAGAACTAGAAATTACAGAAACTGTTACTAAAGAAGAAGCTACTAAAGCTTTGATTCTTTACAATGATGATGTAAATACATTTGATTTTGTTTCTGAATCACTTATTAAAGTTTGTAAGCACGATGCGCTTCAAGCTGAGCAATGCACTTATCTTGTTCATTATACTGGTAAATGTGTTGTGAAAAATGGCGCGTTTAAAGTTCTTAAACCTCTCTGCGAGGCTCTGCTCGATAGGGGTTTGTCAGCTAAAATTGAAGACTAGTTGTCTTTAACAAATTCTATTTCTAAAAATCAATATGAAAAAAATATTATTTACTATAATCATTGCCTCTGCATTGGTTGTTAGCTGCTATAAGAATGCTGTAACCGGAAAACGCTCTATGACTCTTATGCCAGAGGGAGAGCTTATTGGTATGAGTCTTACAGAATATGATAAATTTTTAACTGAGCATCCGAAATTAAACGACAATGATTCGCGCGTTCAACTTGTAAGGAGTTGCGGTATTAAAATTCAGAAAGCGGTAGAACAATTTCATGCAGAAAAAGGCGCGTCAAAAGATTTGGAAGGATTTAAATGGGAGTTTAACGTCGTGGATGAAAACACCATAAACGCTTGGTGCATGCCGGGTGGCAAGGTTGTTGTTTACACGGGACTTCTACCCGTTACTCAAGACGAACAAAGTTTGGCTGTTGTAATGGGACACGAAATAGCACATGCCATTGCAAGACACGGTAACCAAAGAATGAGTCAAGGCTTACTGCTACAATTTGGTGGCGCCGCATTGTCTGTTGCCCTATCTCAAAAACCAGAACTTACACAACAATTGTTTCAGCAAGCTTATGGTATTACCTCAACTTTAGGTACATTAAAATATAGTAGAAGTCATGAAAGCGAAGCTGATCAAATGGGTCTTATTTTTGCCGCTATGGCTGGCTATAATCCTGAAGCAGCAATCACTTTCTGGGAGCGCATGGCGGCAAGTGGTGGACAAAAACCGCCAGAGTTATTAAGCACTCATCCAAGTGATGAAACACGTATAAAAGATTTAAAAGCTTTTATGCCTGAAGCTAAGAAGTATTACAAGCCTTAGGCCGTGTTAGTGTCTTTTTCAAATTGGCACAAAACTTGTGAGTTAGAGAAAATATTTTTAACTTGTACCATCTTTTAAAACCCATTACCATGAAAAAGAACTTTTTTACCACCTTCATTATTTCTCTATTCTTGTTTAACTTAAACGCTCAAATTACAGGATTTGAAGTTAATGACGTCGATCATGGGAATATACTTGTAAGCAACAACAGCGAGTTTGCTCTAACAACTAATGCTTTTGCGACCTCCGGTGTTTATTTTCAGATTAAAAACATAAGCCCATTCACACAAACACTCCAAATTATTAAGGAAGACGTGCTGTTGAACATCACTAACATTCCTGATACTGCGAAGGCTTATTTTTGTACTGGAACAACCTGCTATCTACCTTCCACTAATAATGTTACTATTCCCATTAGCGCTAACGAGGTGATTGATTTTAGAGGAGATCTAGACGAAGCAAGCAAGACAGGTTATTCAGAAGTAAAATATAAATTCATAAACGGTGGCCAAGTTTTTTCATTTGTGCTAAAATATAATGGTGTTGTTTCTGTAATTGAAAACAGTGCTACTCTGAGTAACATATCAAATGTGTTTCCAAATCCTACCGCTGGAAATGCCTTCATTAATGTAAATGTTCTTCACGACCAAACACCGATGAACATGCAAGTTATAAATTCGTTGGGTTCAGTAATTTCTTCCAAAGATCAATTTTTAAATAAGGGAAAAAACACTCTGAGTATTAATACAGAAGCATTAAAATCTGGAATTTATTTTGTTTCTCTTAAACAAAGTAACTCTGTGATAACTAAAAAGATTACTGTCGTTAACTAAAACGAACAATTTTTAATGTTCGCTTTTTATAAAAGTACTGGAGTGTCCTGTAAAACTTGGCAATTCATATTGCCTTCTTCATCGAAGTCCCCAATAACAATTTGAGTTGGCACATTGCAGATGCTTAGATCAAAGGGTAATTTCACCTTCACATAATTTTGTGTGAAACCATACATAAAGCCATTTTTATTTTCATGCTCGAAAATAACACTTAAGTTTTTACCTTTTTGTTTTTCATAAAAAGCCCTTAGTTTTTTTGCCGATAAAATTCTTAACATTTTATTCCGACGTTTCCGTTCAGCAATTGGAACAACTCCTTCCATCGAAACAGCTTCGGTATTATCTCGTTCGCTGTATGTAAATACGTGCAAATAAGAAACATCTAAAGCATTTACAAAATTGTACGTCTCTAAAAATTCTTCTTCTGTCTCACCTGGAAAACCAACAATCACATCCACACCGATACAGCAATCAGGCATAAGACTTTTTATTCTTTCCACTCTTTCAGAATATAACTCACGGACATAACGGCGCTTCATTTTTTTAAGAATGGCGTTACTTCCACTTTGTAAAGGAACATGGAAATGCGGTGTGAATAATTTCGATTTACTTACAAATTCAATAATCTCATCTTTTAATAAATTCGGTTCAATGGAAGAAATTCTGAATCGTTCAATACCTTCAACGTCATCCAACTCTTTTACCAAATCAAAAAATGTAAATTCTTTTCTCTTCTTGTTATCTCCATCAATAAACTGACCATAACCAAAATCACCAATGTTCACGCCCGTTAAAACGATTTCCTTTACGCCACTTGAAGCTATTTTTTTTGCATTAGAAATAACATTTTCAATGGTATCACTCCTACTCTTTCCACGCGCAAGAGGAATAGTGCAAAACGTACAGCTATAATCACAACCGTCTTGAACCTTTAAAAAAGAACGCGTCCTATCTCCAACACTATATGCATCCACAAAAAAATCAGCTTCAGAAATTTCGCAATTGTGAATTTGCGCATGGATTTGTTTGCCAGAAAGATTAATATAATTAAGCAATTTAAATTTTTCAGTCGCACCCAACACAACATCAACACCTTCTATCTTAGAAATCTCTTCTGGTTTTAATTGTGCATAACATCCCACAACTGCTATAAAAGCCTCGGGGTTCTTCGCTAAAGCGGCCTTCACAATGGATTTACATTCCTTGTCTGCATTTTCGGTTACCGAACAGGTGTTTATCACATACACATCCGCCGCGTCGTTAAACGTTTTTTTTGTAAATCCTTTTTCCTGAAACAAACGAGCAATCGTTGATGTTTCCGAAAAATTTAATTTACAACCCAGTGTATGAAAAGCGACAGTTTTATCCGAAAAAGGCATTCGGCAAAGATACTGTTTTTAGAAAAATAAATAACAAATAGTTGTTTCTTCAATGAAGCTTATACAAACTAAATTCATAAAAAAGAAGAAAAGCAATTTTTACCGCGTTATTAGGGTGAGACAGAAACCCTTCCGTTCGCTTAAATTGTTTGTGAAAGCCTTGCTTTTATAGTATCTTTATACTCTTTAAAATTTTTATGGAATTACAAGCTTTAACCGCAATCTCACCCGTTGACGGTCGTTATAGAAAAACTACTGAATCATTGGATATTTACTTTTCCGAATACGGATTAATAAAATACCGCGTATTGGTGGAGATTGAGTACTTCATTGCCTTGGCACAATTTGGCCTTCCGCAATTACCTGCTATGAATGATTCTCAGAAGGAGTCCTTAAGAGCCATCTATAAAAATTTTAGTATTGCAGATGCGTTAAAAGTTAAAGAAACTGAGAAGACGACCAATCACGACGTAAAAGCTGTAGAGTATTTTATCAAAGAAAAATTAGAAGGTTTAAAATTATCAGCCTACTCTGAGTTTGTGCACTTTGGCTTAACCTCTCAGGACATTAATAACACAAGTATTCCGCGTTCGTTAAAAGACGCTTCCTTAAATGTTTTGTTTCCAGCGATTAAAGAAATTATTGAAAAAATCACCAGCTTCAGCAAAGATTGGAAAGATATTTCATTACTTGCTAGAACGCACGGTCAGCCTGCTTCTCCTACAAAACTCGGCAAGGAATTTTATGTGTTTGTTGAACGTTTAAACATTCAGTTAGCACAATTGACCCAGATTCCTTTTTCCGCTAAGTTTGGTGGCGCTACCGGTAATTTTAATGCACACCAGGTGGCCTATCCAAAACAAGACTGGATTACTTTCGGAAACAATTTTGTAAATACGACTTTGGGCTTAAATCGCTCACAATTCACTACACAAATAGAGCACTACGATAATATAGGCGCATATTTTGATGCACTAAAACGTATCAACACTATCCTGATAGATTTTTCGCGTGATGTATGGACTTACGTGAGCATGGATTATTTTAAACAAAAACTAAAAGCCGGAGAAGTAGGTTCATCAGCTATGCCGCACAAAGTAAATCCAATTGACTTTGAAAACGCTGAAGGAAACTTAGGTATTGCGAACGCTTTGTTAGAACATTTAGCAGTTAAACTTCCGGTATCCCGCTTACAAAGAGATTTAACGGACAGTACTGTACTAAGAAACATTGGCGTGCCATTAGCACACTCACTTATTTCTTATTCAAGTATTTTAAAAGGCCTAAATAAACTTATTCTAAATGAATCTGCTTTAAAGCAGGATTTAGATAACAACTGGGCTGTCGTAGCAGAAGCTATTCAAACTATTTTAAGAAGAGAAGGATATCCAAAGCCATATGAAGCGCTAAAAGACCTTACGCGCACCAATACGCACATTACACAAGCTTCTTTACAGGAATTTATCAAAGGTTTAAATGTTTCTGATCAAATAAAAGCTGAATTGAAAAACATTACACCGCATAATTACACAGGTATTAATCCAAAATTTTAAATCATGAATAGAGTCTGGACATATATTATCAGTGCGCCTCTCGGCGATGTAGAATTGGATCAACTCTTAAAAGCAGGTACCACTTTTGTTGAACATTGGTCTGCGCATGAAAATAAATTGACCGCGACTTTTGAAATTTTTAAAAAAAGAATTGTGGTTGTGAAAGTTGATGAAGATATTACAGGTGCCAGCGGCTGTAGTATTGACAAACTAACGCGCTTTATAAAAGTTAGCGAAACCATGTTTGGTGTTGAATTATTTAATCGTCTTTTGATTGCCTATAAAAATGGCGAAGAAGTAGAAATCGTTCATTCATCCAAAATAAAAGAACTGCTTGATCAAAAGGTTATTTCAGAAAACAGTATTGTTTACAACACCTCGGTTGGTAATAGAGCAGAACTTGAAGTTTGGGAACAGCCTTTAAAAAACACCTGGTTAAATAAATACCTCAACTAGAATTAAAATTGCAAAAAGCCGTCTATTTGGTTTAAGCAAGCTTTCATCTGAGCCTCAGAAAAACTTCCATCAACATCCATCACCTTATTTACAATAGAAATCGGTAATTTATCGTGGTAGACATGCATTTTTAAATACTGAAGAATTCCTGTTAAATGCTCTAAACCTCTTAAATTTCCAGCTCTACCATCTGCAATACCTACCAAACAAGCATATTTCCCATTCCATTCCTTGGTTGGCATACTGTCTAAAAATATCTTTAAAATCCCCGGAAAACTACCATTATACTCAGGAACTATAAAAACAAATCGCGTTACCGGACTCACGAAATCAGCAATTAATTTGGTGTAAGAATCGCTCCGTTTACCGAAAGTTTCACTAAAAGCAATGTTAACAGGCAAGTCGCAAAAATCTAAAATTTGAGCGTCCATTTGTTTAGATTTAAGAATTTCCGCGTATATCTTACTAACTTTTAAGGTGTTACTATTTGGGCGATTGGTACAGCTTACAACAACAATTTTCTTCATAAAAATTTATCAACACAATGTGAATTCTTTCACGGTTTTGTTAAAAACTAAGGTCGTGAAAAGTCCGCAATTAATTTAATTTTACAAACAGCAATTCTAGCCAATTGTTTATATTTTATGAACATTACGTACTACGGTCATTCTTGTTTTGGTGTTGAAATAAAAGGTAGGAAAATATTATTTGATCCATTTATAAGTCCGAATGAACTAGCAAAAAATATTCGTGTAGAAACCGTGGAGGCTGATTATATTTTGATTTCTCATGGACATGGGGATCATGTTGCAGATGCTGTGGCTATTGCGCAAAGAACAAACGCAAAAGTAATTTGTAATTATGAAATTGGGCTTTGGTTAGAAAAAAAGAACGTTAAAAATATTCACTCGATGAATATTGGTGGAAAAGTGAAATTAGATTTTGGAAATATAAAATGCGTAGCAGCTCAACACAGCAGTGGATTGCCAGACGGAACCTATGGTGGAAATCCTATGGGTTTTGTAATTGAAAGTAGTGAAGGGAATTTTTATTATGCAGGAGATACAGCTCTCACTTATGACATGAAACTTATTGGTGATTATAGAAAAATAGATTTTGCTTTTTTACCCATTGGCGATAATTATACTATGGGCGTTGATAATGCTATTATTGCATGCAATTTTATTCAATGTAACCAAATAATCGGAATGCATTATGATACGTTTGAGTCTATTAAAATTGACAAATTAGAAACGCTCGCAAAATTTGAACGTGCAGGAAAAAAATTAACCTTGATGAAAATTGGTGAAACAAGAGCAACACAGGACTTAAATTAAAAGGAAATGGGAAAAATAATAGCAATAGCGAATCAAAAAGGTGGAGTTGGAAAAACAACAACTGCAATTAATTTAGCCGCAAGCTTAGCGGTATTAGAATATAAAACATTATTGGTTGATGCAGATCCGCAATCGAATGCTACATCAGGTGTGGGAATTGATCCTTCCAATGTAAAAGCAGGTTTGTACGAATGTATCATTGATAGTATTCATCCAAAAGATGTTGTTTTAAAAACTGAAACTCCAAATTTATTCTTACTTCCTACAAATGCCGACCTGGTTGGTGTTGAGCTGGAGTTGGTTAATTTAACCAACAGAGAATACATGATGAAAAAGGCAATTGATAAAATAAAAGATAAATACGATTTTATCATCATCGACTGTTGTCCTTCATTAGGTTTAACAGTTATAAACTCTTTATCAGCCGCTGATAGCGTTATTATTCCGGTACAATGCGAGTATTTTGCTTTGGAAGGAATGGGCAAATTATTGCAAACCATCAAAATTGTACAAGCCCATTTAAATACAGGTTTAGATATTGAAGGCGTTTTACTTACCATGTACGACGGCCGTTTACGCTTGGCTAACCAAGTGGTTGAAGAAGTTAAAACACATTTTCAAGATATGGTGTTTGATACTTTGATTCAACGTAATACAAAACTTGCAGAAGCGCCAAGCTTCGGCAAAACCATCATCATGCATGACGCAGCAGGCAAAGCGTCTAATAGCTACTTAAATCTTGCCCGCGAACTATTGCAACGCAATGGCTTAACGAAGATCAGCGATAGTAACAGGACTATAAGTGTTCAAGAACAAACAGAATTAAGCGAAGACATATAAAAGTTTTAAGTGTTGAATTTTAAGTTTTTAATAGAAAGCATTATTAAAAACTAAACACTAAAAATTAAAAACTAAAAATAGATGAGCAAAAAGCCCGCATTAGGAAGAGGATTAAGTGCATTATTAGAAAATGCAAAAACAGATATTACAACAAAAAACATTGGCGAAAATGCAGCGGTTGTTAATTCAGTTTCAGTAATTAAAATTAAAAGTATTGAAACGAATCCGTTTCAACCACGCACTAATTTTGAGGAAACGGCTTTACAAGAACTAAGTGATAGCATCAAACAACACGGCATTATCCAGCCTATAACCGTTAGAAAACTTGGCTACGATCGTTACCAGCTTATTTCAGGAGAACGTCGTTTCAGAGCCTCTCAAATGGCTGGATTAACGGATGTGCCCGCATACATTAGAATTGCCGACGATCAGGAAATGCTCGAAATGGCGCTGGTTGAGAATATTCAACGTGAAGATCTTGATCCCATTGAAGTATCTCTTTCTTACAAACGTTTGATCGATGAGTGTAACTTAACACAAGAACAATTAAGCGAAAAAGTCGGAAAACAAAGAAGTACGGTTACCAATTTTTTAAGATTACTAAAACTTCCTGCGGCAATACAAAAAGCATTACGCGATCGTGAAATTACAATGGGTCACGCTAAAGCTCTGATCAATATTGATAACGAAGACCGTCAGTTAGCAATCTTTGCAATGGCTCTTGAACAAGATTTTTCAGTGCGTCAAATTGAAGACCTGGCACGTGGAGAAAAAGTAAAGGTTACACCAAAAACAACCCGCGTAGAAAAACCACTTAGTATCGAAGACAAAGAAATTGCAAAAAGCTTAGATAAAATTTTTAATAAATCATATCAGTTTAAACGTAACGCCAAAGGTGGCGGAAACATTACGCTTAATTTTAGTAACGATACAGAACTTCAACATATTATTTCATTTTTTGGAATTGAATAAGATACCGCGACACATTCTTAAATTCAAGGCTCTGTAAAACACAGAGCCTTTTCTTTAACACCAAACACCTTGAAAAAAATTCTGTTAATATCTGACACTCATAACTACCTAGATAAAGGTCTGATTAAACATATTGAGGCCGCAGATGAAATATGGCACGCCGGAGATATTGGCACCATTGAAATTTGTGATGCTATCGAAAAATTAAAACCTTTAAAAGCTGTGTTTGGAAATGTAGATGGAAACGATATTCGCGTTGCATATTCAGAAAATCTTTTTTTTGACTGCGAAAATGTCAAAGTTTTTATCACACACATTGGCGGCTATCCGGGAAAGTATCCAACTAAAATCAAACAACTCATATTGCAACACAAACCGAAACTATTTATCTGCGGTCACTCACACATCCTAAAAGTTATGTACGATAAAGAATTAGAGCTCCTGCATATTAATCCAGGCGCTTGTGGTGTTCACGGTTTTCATACCGTTAAAACCATTGTAAAATTTGAAATAGAAGGTGCTGAAATAAAAAACCTTGCAATAATTGAATTAGGAAGCAGAACATCCTTAACTTCGTAACATGGATCCGAATACATATTTTAGTGATGAAGCCTTGGCTCGCTTTGTGAGTGCTCAAGGTAAAACAGTTGAAAAAATCGCCTGTTACTTGTGGCAAAACAGCGTAGATAAAAATGGGTCAGTCGAACTTATCGATAACCTTGAACTACACTTTACTGATAAACAAAAACTTACTATTTCTTGTAATGAGAATGGAGACGGTTTAGATGCTATCAATTTTAATGCTAAGGAAGCAGCTGCAGAATTAGAAAAAGAATTTGAAGGAAAAATTAAGTTATTTGGTGTAAACGCTTCATCAACAAAAATGTGGGAAGATGTGATAGGATTAACTTTAGAAAGCGTTAGAATTATTAAAGAAGGCGATTATCACAAAGCAGGTTCAGTACTACTTGTTTTCGGGAAAGAAAAAAGAATTGTATCCATAAATCCACTTGATGGCCTTATAATTGATTATTACGAAGAAGATTAAAACAAAAAATCCAATGCAGTGCATTGGATTTTTTGTTTTAATGGTATCGTGTTATTTAAGTAACTCCATCGCTTCTTGAATAGAAATGATTTCGTTTTTAAACGTAGCGATAATAAACGCATCAGTATAACCTTTATCCTCTAAATCTTTTCTTAATTTCTCAGCGGTATCAAGGCGAGAAAACTCTCCACCAGCAGTGTAACGGATATTTCCAGTAGCAGTGGTCTGTTTTTCGATTGTTGTAATATCTTTTACTTTTTCATCCATTGCTTGTTCCTGCGCAGGTTTTTTTGTTGGACCTAATTGTATTTTGAAGACCAATAATTTTTTATCAATAGAATTAAACGTTTTTTCTTCGTTTAAATCCTCTTTAAAATCCTTATCCATTGTAGCACCGGTCTGGTTCATTGGAATACGTTTACCTCCCTTATAAGCAGTAACAAAAGCATCACTATATCCTTGTACCACTAAGTCAGCCCTCACTCCCGCAGCTTCACCAATAGACTTATAACCTTTTGTTACGTATCTGTAAATGCTTTCTCCAGTTTTTAATTCTAATACGCCTGCGCTTGTATTAAACACTTTAGTTGAAATTTTATTTTTAAAAGCCCCTAACTGTACACGATAAACAATGTCTTCTTTAGTAAAAACGCCAACTTCCTCAGGAAGAATAGTACCTAAAACACTATCCCCTACACTTATATTAAGTAAATCAGCAATTTCTGTTTCTAATAACCTCTGCAATTCTTCGTCACCCACTTGAACAATTTCTTTCCCGTTGCCTGTGATTCTTGAAATTCCAGCTCCTTTATTACCTGTAGTCCTAAACTCATCCCTACGTTTAATAGCAGTACTTAACTTATCATAATTTCCACTTGTATAAACAACAGTTGTACCATCATCAAGTGTTACCGAGTTAATATCTCCTATACTCAATAAAAACGCAAGCTCGTCAGAAGGTATCGGACCAGCATATCTAACTAACTCAACAGTGAAATTATCCTTTTTAACCTTTGGGGCTTTAACAGGTGCTGCAAAAATATTTCCTACTGTTACAGTACTTCTATTTGTTACTAAAGAATCATTCAAATAATTATCGTACCAATTCTGCCAATACGCATCGTCTTGAGTAACACCTCTTGAATTAACCGGAGCTCCTGCCGCAGATGCCAATTCATCATCGCGATGGCTAGGAATGCCATCATTATCTTCATCAAGCGGACACCCTTTTAAATCAACTTTTGCATCTTTTTCAGTGCCCAAACAATCATCCTGTAAATCAATTACTCCATCGTCGTCGCCGTCTTCATTATCAAAAGTAGCCCAAAACGCATTGCTCAGAGTATCAATATACTTGTTGGTTCTTGATTTCTTTTTTGCAATCAAATCATATTGTAATGAAAATGATGTGTATGTTAATTTATCTTTACCCTTGGTTCCAGCGCGATCTCCTACACTTTTATTAGAAACCCCATCGATGTAATCCGTTGTGGTAAGATAATATTGGAAATTTAATTTAAGATCCACCCTGTCGGTTACTTTCATTATGAAACCCAAACCTAAGGGAAAAGCGAAAGCTCTTTCTTGGTATTTACCGAAGCCATCCTTGTTCAATTCGCGAATATCACTTTCATATGTATAATCTCTTTGCAAATCAATCGCATTTTGCGCTCCAGGCGATCCCTCTGGCATACTTTTAATACTTCCGTCATTCCAATAATAATAAGTATTGCCATTTTTATCCTTTAAATCAGTTTTACTTAAAAACTCAAAACCGTACACGCCAAAACTTACAAACGGCCTTACCTTATATTTACTCGGAATAAAGTTTCCGAAATCATAAATAAGATTTACGCCTCCAGCTCTAATCTCTGATCTGAAGTTTTCGTTTCGATTATCAATTCTTTCATTTGCTCCCACCTTTCCGAACAGTACATTAAAATCTAATTGCAAGTAACGCGTAATTCTATGGGATATAGATAAGTCAAATGCTGGTCGTCCCATAGATAGGGTTTGAAAATGCTTATTATACAAATCTCCATGAAACCCCATTCTACCAACTCCAATACTAATTTTTGGTTTTAGACGTTGTTCTGCAGCGCTACTAGAATCTAAATTCTGATTTAAGTCATCACCCAAACCAGTCATATGTCTGCTTAAAGGCTCTCCTTCCAAAGTAGTCGTAGGAATTGTTAGTGGATTAAGAATATAATATAAGGAATCTCCTTGTTTTGGGCCTATATAGAACTGTTCCGGATACGGTTCTGTTTGATAATACAGTAGTAATTGATCAGAAGTTAAACTATCAATAGGCAATAATCTCAGCTCCGCGGCATTATGTGTTACATTTGGGACGAGACTATCTGGAGGACTTGGATTTACAAACAGAGAGTCTTGCTGTTTTGCAGCAGGATTAATAGTATCAGGAGGAATCGTTTGTATCGTTAATGTATCATTTTGACTTTTTGGTTTTAAGCTATCTGGTGCGCTTAGGGTAGTTTTAATTACCTCTTCTACTTCCTTCGGTCTTAACGTGTCTAAGGGGGCTTCAGGAGGTAATAAAGTATCTTGATTTTGATTCGGCGAGATTACTTTTGGTGCATCGTTTTTTGTAGTGTCAGTAGGTGCTAAAGGAATCGGATTTGGTTCAGTCTTAATTTCCACCGGAATAACTGGTTCCGGCGCAACTGTTTTCTCAATAATTGCAGGAGGAGTAACTTCATCCGAACTTTGCTGGTGCTCGAGAGGCATCAGAAAATCAAGCAATTCTTTATCACGAATACTATCTTGAATATATTGTACGCGAGCCAAACTATCGGTCTTGGATATACCCGTTTGAGCCTTAACAGACAATGAAACTAAAATTATTGCAAGAAGAAAAAACTTCTTCATAAGGTATTAAATTGTGGTAAAAATAGGCTTTTTTTTTATTTAAACCATTTTTGATTTGTAATCATTAATGCTTCTTGAACTGTTATTCTTGATCCTTGATTATAGGCAACAACAAATGCGCTTTTAATTCCATTGATTGTTTTCATTGATTCTCGTTGATTACGGGCCTCTTTGTAACCCTCATGTGAACCAACCATAAACTTAGAAAATCCACCTTGCATTTCACTTTTAATAGATTCTTTTATATTAAATTTCTTTTTTAAGCGTTGTGCGGTAACTTTAGCGTTTGCAAATGCTCCAACTTGAACGACAAATTTCATACTACTTTCTTTTTTCTGAACCGTAGACTCAGCAATTTTTTCAGTTACCGTTTCTTCAACTGCTTTTTCTGCAATCTTAGTTATTTTTTCAGATTCACTATTTTCATTAGAAGTTGATAGTTTTTCAACTATACTTTCATTATTTTTTGCTTCATTCTTAGTTTGCTGAGCTTGAAAAGCAATAGTTTCCATGGGTACTTTAACTTTTTTACTTTGGTTATCCTCCAAATAAGAATATTCACCACCAAGCATTACTGCATCAGACGTGGATCCGCTGATTGTGTACGAAATTTCTAACTCGTCCTTTTCTGGAACATTAACCCAAACGAACTTAATCTTACCATCTGCTACAGAAAAAGAACCACCATCGGTTTTTGCAGCCTTTACAATTATTCCGTCTGCTATGTCATCGCTATACCTTGCAAAACCCCTTGTTGCGTTCTTTTTAATTTTAAGCGTTATTAAAAATTCATTTTGTTCTGCGCCAGCTGAAATAGATCTATCAACGGTAATTGTACTTGCTGGCTCAATTCCCGAACTAACAGTTGGCACTTGTGCAATAGTAGTGGGTGGTAGTGAGTCTGGCCTTGATGTAGATACAATCGGAGTATCATTAATATCTGATCCAGGCGGAAGCACTGTAACCTCAGCAGGAAGCATTTCCACAACTTGCTTTACATTATTTTCGACATAAGAATACTTTGATGATATTGTTTTAGCGCCGAGTGCTGAGGATTCTACAAACAAAGTTATTTTTACAATTATCTCACTCTCCATTGGCAATGCTGCCCACACCCACTTGGCTAAACCGTTATTATAACTGTAATTTGCTCCCATTTCGTCGGCTTCCTTAAGAATAATTCCTTCAGGTAATTCGAGTTGTAGTTTAGCAAAACCACCCATTCCCCCTTTCACAACTTTTATCTCAATCGAAACATCTTGTCCAGCAACCATCCTAGAAGGAATATTGCTTGTAACCGTAATACCATTATCACCTGAAAACAGGCCGAAAATAAAAAGGCAAAATGAATTGATGACAATAAAAAGGTATTTAACCATGGCTCTAAAATACCCTAATTAAGTGTAGTCTTTTGATATGGGTAAATTCTTTTAATAACAGTTATTTGTTAACTTCTATAGTGAGGAAGTTCGTCCACCATCAACAGGTAAATTCACACCGTTAATGTATGCTGCAGCTGGTGAAACTAAAAAAGCAACCGCATTGGCTATTTCTGAAGCTTCTGCAAACCTACCTAAAGGAATTTCGTGTAACATTTCCTTTTTTACCGCGTCGTTATTTACATTTGTCTTTAAGGCTTTGTTTTCGATGATACTCGACAGCCTTTGAGTAGCTGTAGCTCCCGGCAATACATTATTTACAGTTATACCAAACTTACCTAACTCGTTTGCAAGCGTTTTAGCCCAATTACCAACAGCCGCTCTAATCGTATTACTTACACCCAAGTTCGGTAATGCTTGTTTTACGGAAGTAGATATTACGTTTACTATTCTACCGTAACCATTATTTTTCATACCTTCAACACAGGCTTGAACTAATATATGATTGCATATTAAATGATTATTAAAAGCTATGATAAACTCATCCACTTGTGCGTTAATTATCGGTCCTGATGGAGGACCACCCGTATTATTCACCAATATGTTAACAGGGCCGGTTCGTTGAATAAATTGTTCTACAAGTACTTTCAATTGATCTGGATTACTAAAATCTACACACAAATAGGAGTGTAATTGCGAACCGTTATTAGATAGTTCACTTTTTACCTGTTTTAAACTTTGTTCGTTTCTTGCCACAAGCGTAACATTGGCGCCCATTTGCGCTAACTCCATCGCCACTGCTTTCCCAATACCTTGTGTACTCCCACAAACGATAGCTCTTTTATAATGTAAATCTAAATTCATAGTTTATTTAGTTCAATATTTAATCATTTTCGTTACGCAATTTACCTAAATTTTCCCTTACAAGGTCGCTCTCAAAACCCCTAGATATTAAATAATTTAAAACATTATAGAACTCCTTTGTTTTATCGCTACCCTTAAATAATTTTCTTCTTTTTTCAATTACTTTTCCTATTACTATTTGATACTCAACCATATCAATCAACTTCAAAGCCTTATTTAAACAATATTCAGAAACTCTATGCTTTTTAAGTTCTATTTTTATTTTGTTTTTCCCCCAATGTTTGATTCTAAATTTTCCACTTGCAAACGCTACTGCAAACCTTTCTTCACTCAGAAAATTTTCGGAAATTAAATTTGAAATAATTGCTTCCGTTTCTTCCGAACTTAAACCGTATTCGAACAGCTTGTTTCTTGTTTCATGTTGAGATCGCTCCTGATATGCACACCAAGTCATTATTTTTTGCTGCGCCACTTCGGCAGAAAGTTTTATTTGACTTACTTTGTAGTTCATAAACAGGCTCAACAAAGAAACCTTTTAATTTTAAAATGCCAAAATTACCTTCTCAACTAATACAAAGCCTTAATAAACTTGAACACTTCAATGAAAAAGCATTTACTGCAGTTCACGAAGAAGAAAATAAGGTTACTTCAATCCGCTTGAATCCTTTTAAAAAAGTATCCTTGGATTTCAAATTAGATGAGTCTGTAAAATGGAATTCACAAGGTTATTATTTAAATGAACGCCCGTCTTTTACGCTTGACCCACTGTTTCAAGCTGGCTGCTATTACCCGCAGGAAGCCGGTAGTATGTTTATTGAATTTTGCTTAAAGCAAACGCTGGATTTCACTGAAACTCTAAAAATATTGGATGTATGTGCCGCTCCAGGTGGAAAAAGCACGCTGATTAACTCGTTATTAAACAAAGAGAGTTTATTAGTTGCTAATGAATTAATCAAATCTAGAGCAGATGTCTTAGTCCAAAATCTTTCCAAATGGGGTACCTGTAACACTATTGTTACCAATAATGACCCGCAGCGATTTGCTGAATTACCAAGTTTTTTTGACGCGGTAGTGATTGACGCGCCCTGCAGTGGCAGTGGATTGTTCAGAAAACAACCCGATGCGATTGATGAATGGAGCGTTGATCATGTAAAAGCTTGTGGCATCAGGCAAAAGAAAATTGTTAGTGATGTACTGCCAGCACTAAAGGAAGATGGTATCCTCATTTACAGTACCTGTTCCTATTCTGAAGAAGAAAATGAAAAAATTGTGTCTAGCTTAGTAAATGAACATAATTTAGAATTCGTTAGACTTCCAATTGACAAAGATTGGGGGATATTAGAAACCCAGTTTGGCTACCGTTTTTATCCGCACTTATTAAAAAGTGAAGGTTTCTTTTGCGCCGTACTTCGTAAAAAGGAATGTTTAGAGAATCCGGTTCATATCAGGAAAAAAAATAATGTAGAGACAAATAAAGTCGAACTAGAAATACTAGGGCGTTTTATTAACTCAGACAGAGCGCATATTACAAAAAAAAACAACCAATTTCATTTACTGAATGCAGAAGGCATGGGTTTTCTAACAAAGTTCGAAAAAACCTTTTATTTTAAAAAGGCAGGGATGGTTATAGGTGAAATTAAAGGGCGTGATATGGTTCCGAATCAAGAGCTAGCTTGGTTTACAGAACTTAATATGAATACACCCATTATTGAACTTGATAAAGAAACTTCTTTAAAATTTCTACGAAAAGAAAACTTTAATCCTCCAAAAAATGTAAGTGGATTGGTTTTATTGCGTTATAAAGAACAAGGCTTAGGATGGGCGAAAATACTACCAAATCGAATTAATAACTACCTCCCAAATTCACTCCGAATTTTAAAGTGAGAAGTCGGAAATTATTTCCAAAATATTTGATAAAATATTTCAATAATTATTTGCGGAGATAAAAAGTTTGTGTACATTTGCAATCCCATTTTGAGGGGTAGTTCTTTAAAATACTAAAAAAGCCGAAGTAGCTCAGCTGGTAGAGCCACTGATTTGTAATCAGTAGGTCGGGGGTTCGAGTCCCTTCTTCGGCTCTGTTTTTTTTTGAACGGGGATATACCAGAGTGGCCAAATGGGACAGACTGTAAATCTGTTGTTTCGACTTCGGAGGTTCGAATCCTCCTGTCCCCACTGAGTAACTTTGGTTATGAGGTTAAAAAAAGCGAAAGTAGCTCAATTGGTAGAGCTCCAGCCTTCCAAGCTGGAGGTTGCGGGTTCGAGACCCGTCTTTCGCTCAAAAAATAGACCGCTCGACGGGTCGAAAAGTTTATCCCGATGAATATCGGGAAGACCCTTCTTAGACTCAAAAAAACTTTCGGTCTTTTTAATTAAAAAGGTTAAGAAAAGTGAAGTTGGAAAATACGCCTTCCTGGTTTTGTTAGGAAAAGAGGTGACAAAGAGACGAGAAACTGGTATCAGTTTCAAGAATTTTTGAAAGTCCCAAAAAGCGGGACTTTTGGCATGTGAGGACGATTGTTCTTTAAAATATTGAAGATTTGAGCAGCTTTAACTCTAAGCGAACAGAGTATAAGCTGTTGTAGCTCAGTGGTAGAGCACCTCCTTGGTAAGGAGGAGGTCGGCAGTTCAATCCTGCTCAACAGCTCAATTAAGATGTTGAGCATTGACAGGGTGCTCAATAGGGAAGTCGGCAGCTCTCCCGATAGCTATCGGGACTGCTCAACAGCTCAATTAGACTTAAAAACTAATTTAAAATAAAATATAAACAACAAAAGTAAAAATAACAACTATGGCAAAAGAAAAATTCGACCGTTCCAAACCACACGTAAACATTGGAACTATTGGTCACGTAGATCACGGTAAAACTACTTTAACCGCTGCTATTACAACAGTATTAGCTTCTAAAGGCTTATGTGAAATCCGTGATTTCTCTTCAATTGATAACGCTCCTGAAGAAAAAGAACGTGGTATTACAATTAACACATCTCACGTTGAGTACGCTACAGCTAACCGTCACTACGCTCACGTTGACTGTCCAGGTCACGCCGATTATGTAAAAAACATGGTTACAGGTGCTGCTCAAATGGACGGTGCAATTTTAGTAGTTGCTTCTACTGATGGACCAATGCCGCAGACTCGTGAACATATCCTTTTAGCTCGCCAGGTTGGTGTGCCTAAATTAGTTGTGTTTATGAATAAAGTTGACATGGTTGAAGATGCTGAGTTATTAGACTTGGTTGAAATGGAAATTCGTGAATTATTAACTTTCTACAAGTTTGATGGTGATAACACACCTATTATCCGTGGTTCTGCTTTAGGTGGATTAAACAACGATCCTAAATGGGTTGATAAAATCATGGAATTAATGGAAGCTGTAGATACTTACATTCCAATTCCTCCACGTGAAAAAGATAAGCCATTTTTAATGCCGGTTGAAGACGTGTTCACGATCACTGGTCGTGGTACTGTTGCTACTGGTCGTATCGAGACTGGTGTTATCAACTCTGCTGATCCAGTTGAGATCATTGGTATGGGTGCTGAAAAATTAAATTCTACTGTAACAGGTGTTGAGATGTTCCGTAAAATTTTAGATTACGGTGAGGCTGGAGATAACGTAGGTTTATTATTACGTGGTGTTGAGAAAAAAGACATCAAACGTGGTATGGTTATTATTAAGCCAGGTACTGTTAAACCACACGCTAAATTTAAAGCTGAGGTGTATATCTTGAAAAAAGAAGAAGGTGGACGTCATACTCCATTCCAAAACAAATATCGTCCACAGTTCTATTTCCGTACAACTGACGTAACTGGAGAAATCGAGTTAGAAGCAGGACGTGAAATGGTTCTTCCTGGTGATAACGTAACAATTACTGTTAATTTAATTAACCCAATTGCTATGGATAAAGGTTTACGTTTCGCGATTCGTGAAGGTGGCCGTACTGTAGGAGCTGGTCAAGTAACTGAAATTTTAGACTAAGCCATAGTCATAAATATAGGCAAAATGGCTCCCTTAACGGGGTAGCCATTTTGCCATTTTTAGTCAGGCCTCTAAAAGTGTTAATAAAGCACAAAAAAAGCGAAGTAAATCATTGATTTCTTCACTTTAAAAAACGGGTGTGGTGCAATGGTAGCATACCGGTCTCCAAAACCGTTGATGGGAGTTCGAATCTCTCCACCCGTGCCAGTAGAGAAGCTAATAGTCGATAGTTTATAGCGACCATTAACTATCAACTTTAAACTATAAACTTAGAAAAACATGAGCAAAATAGGGACTTATATTTCAGAAACGAAAAACGAATTAGTAAACAAAGTAAGCTGGCCAACATGGCCTGAGTTGCAAAGCAGTGCAATTGTGGTAATGATTTCTTCTATTATTATTGCTTTGGTTGTTTTTGGAATGGATAAGGTTTTTGAAATATTAATGAACCAAGCCTACGATATTATTAAATAATTGTATTAATAAAAAAATTAATAAGTAAATGGCTGATGTAGTTAAAACCGACCTGTCGCAGAAAAAATGGTACGTTGTACGTGCTATTAGCGGGCAGGAAAAAAAGGTAAAACAATATATTGAGGTGGAAATTTCTCGTTTAAAATTAAACGATTATGTTTCACAAGTTTTAATTCCAACAGAAAAGGTTATCCAGATTCGTAACGGAAAGAAAACAACAAAAGAGCGTTCGTTTTATCCAGGTTATGTGTTAATCGAAGCTGTTTTAGCTGGTGAAGTACCTCACGTAATTAAAAATATAACTGGTGTTATTGGCTTTTTAGGTGAAACTAAAGGCGGTAATGCTGTTCCAATGCGTATTAGTGAAGTTAACCGTATTTTAGGTAAGGTTGATGAATTAGTTGAAAGTGAAGGAACTGTTTCAACAAATTATACTGTTGGAGAATCTGTTAAAGTAATTAACGGACCATTCAATGGCTTTAATGGTGTAATTGAAGAAGTAATGGACGATAAACGTAAAATTAAAGTTACGGTTAAGATCTTCGGACGTAAAACACCTGTTGAGCTTAACTTTGGAGAGGTTGAATTAGAATAGAAAAAATAGAGTCGAGTCGAAAGTCTCTAGTCCCAAGTCAATACTGACTAACGACTATAAGACCAGCGACTTTAGACTAAATATATAAACGAATTGATGGTTAATTAGTTTTAGAATGAAATGAGCGCTTTGCTGCTTCCAACTCAAAGTAAATTGCTTCTAAAACGAAAGGTTATCATAAAACAAAAAAACAAATAAAAAATGGCAAAAGAGTTATCGGCAATTGTAAAATTGCAAATCAAAGGTGGAGCTGCTAACCCCTCGCCTCCTATTGGTCCTGCATTGGGTGCCAAAGGTGTTAACATTATGGAGTTCTGTAAGCAATTTAATGCTAGAACTCAAGAACAAGCTGGTAAAGTATTACCGGTTATCATTAATGTTTACACTGATAAGTCGTTCGATTTCGTAATCAAACGTCCACCTGTTGCAATACAAATATTAGAGGTGACTAAAATTAAAGCAGGCTCGCCAACCAGTAACCGTAAAAAAGTAGGTGCCCTAACATGGGATCAGGTTCGTAAAATTGCTGAAGATAAAATTGTAGACATGAACTGTTTTACAATTGAATCTGCAATGAACATGGTTGTAGGTACGGCTCGTAGTATGGGTGTTACTGTTAGCGGTGAAAAACCGTATTAATCAATTATTAATTATTAAAAACAAGCTTAAGAAATGGCAACGTTGACTAAAAAAAGAAAGGCTGCTAACGCGAAATTCGACGCTAGTAAGTCTTACTCCGTAGCTGAAGCGGCTAAAATTGTAAAGGACATTACCTCTACAAAATTCGACGCTTCTGTGGATCTTGCGATCCGTTTAGGAGTTGACCCTCGTAAAGCTAATCAAATGGTACGCGGTACTGTTACCTTACCTCACGGTACAGGTAAAACCATGCGTGTTTTGGCTATTGTAACTCCTGATAAGGAAGCAGAAGCAAGAGCAGCTGGCGCGGATTTCGTTGGATTAGACGAATACATTGAAAAAATCAAAGGTGGATGGACAGATGTTGATGTTATCATCACTATGCCTTCTGTTATGGGAAAAGTTGGTGCATTAGGACGTGTGTTAGGCCCTCGTGGTTTAATGCCAAACCCTAAAACAGGAACTGTAACCATGGACATTGGTAAAGCGGTAACAGATTCAAAAGGTGGTAAAATTGATTTTAAAGTAGATAAAGCAGGAATTATTCATGCAGGTGTTGGTAAAGCGTCGTTTGATGCGGCCAAATTAACTGAGAACGCGAATGAACTGTTACAAACTGTTTTAAAATTAAAGCCGTCGAGCGCTAAAGGAACTTATGTGAAATCAATTACTTTGAGTAGCACAATGAGTCCTGGTGTAACTGTAGATCCTAAATTATTCTCTTAAAAAACTGCTAAAAAATGAATAAAACCGAAAAAACACAGGTAATAGAGGAGTTGGTAGAGAAATTAAATGCCAACAACAAAATCTATTTAGCAGATTGTTCTACTTTAACAGTTGAAAAAGTAAATGCGTTCCGTAAACAATGTTTCGAGAAAAAAGTATCGGTACAAGTTATTAAGAACACTTTGCTTAAAAAAGCAATTGAAAGAGCAAACGACAGTAAATTAGCAGAGTTAATTCCAGCTTTAAAAGGCGAAACTGCTTTAATTTTTACAGATACATCTAATGTGCCTGCGAAAATTATGAAAGAATTCCGTAAAGGTGGTAAAAAACCAGCTTTAAGAGCTGCTTACGTTGAAGATATGATCTTCATTGGCGATGAGCAATTGGATGCCTTAGTAGGATTAAAATCTAAAAACGAATTAATTGGTGAAGTGATTGCATTATTACAATCTCCAATTCAACGCGTTATGGGTGCTTTGGAAAACAAAGGCGGTAGCGAAGAAGCTGCATAAACTGTTAGATGAAGCAGAGTACAACTCGCTTCATTACAAGAAAAACAATCTGGCGGATTGATAAAATAGTCCGAAAAAAAAACAAGTAAATAAATAAATTAACAACGCTGAAAAAATTAAAATCTTTCAGCACAAATAAAAAATAAAATGGCAGATATTAAATCATTAGCTGACACATTAGTTAGCTTAACAGTAAAAGAAGTTCAAGAATTAGCAAAAGTATTAAAAGATGAGCATGGTATTGAGCCAGCTGCTGTTGCCGTAGCCGTTGGTGGTGGTGCAGGTGCTGGAGAAGCTGCTGCTGTAAAAACATCTTTTGATGTTATGTTATTAGAAGCTGGTGGAGCTAAATTAGGAGTTGTTAAAGTTGTAAAAGACTTAACTGGTTTAGGCTTAAAAGAAGCTAAAGACTTAGTTGACGGAGCTCCTAAAGCTGTAAAAGAAGGTGTTGGTAAAGAAGAAGCTGAAGCAATTAAAAAAGCTTTAGAAGAAGCTGGTGCCAAAGCAGAAATTAAGTAATTCTGCATCTATTACTAGAAAATGATCCTGTTTAAACGCGGGGTCATTTTCCTGTTTTTTGTCATAGAAAACAGAGAGCTTTGAAAAAGTCAAAATTGTAATAATTTAATATCTAAATAACATTGGCTGCAAGTACAAAAATTCAAAAACGAGTTAATTTCTCGTCGAATAAATTTCCGATCGAATATCCGGATTTCTTAGATATTCAGGTGAAATCCTTTCAGGATTTTTTCCAGTTAGAAACAACGCCGGAAAACCGTAAAAAAGAAGGGTTATTCCGCGTGTTTGCCGAAAACTTTCCTATTTCTGATGCACGTAACAACTTCGTATTAGAATTTAAGGATTATTATATCGATCCGCCTCGCTATGCTCTTGATGAGTGTATTGAACGTGGACTCACCTACTCTGTTCCATTAAAGGCTAAATTGTACCTTTATTGTACAGATCCTGAACACGAAGATTTTGAGCCGATTATGCAGGACGTGTATTTGGGTACAATCCCATACATGACGCCTAAAGGTTCATTTATTATAAATGGAGCTGAGCGTGTAATTGTTTCTCAATTACACCGTTCTCCTGGTGTATTCTTTGGTCAAAGTCGCCATGCGAACGGTACCAAATTATACAGCGCCCGCGTTATTCCTTTCAAAGGAAGCTGGATAGAATTTGCAACAGATATTAACAATGTAATGTACGCTTACATCGATCGTAAGAAAAAATTACCTGTTACTACTTTATTGCGCGCTATCGGTTTTGAAAGTGATAAACAAATTTTAGAAATTTTTGGTTTAGCTGACGAAGTAAAAGTTAGCAAAGCAGGTTTAAAACGTGAAGTTGGTCGTAGATTAGCTGCCCGTGTTCTTAAAACCTGGTTAGAAGATTTCGTTGATGAAGATACCGGAGAGGTAGTTTCTATCGAACGTAACGAAGTTATTTTAGACCGTGAAACCATTTTAGAAGATGAGCATATTGATATCATTGCAGATGCTGGTGTTAAATCCATCATTCTTCACAAACAAGATGTAAATACTGCTGATTTCGCAATCATCTATAACACTTTACAAAAAGATTCAACCAACTCTGAAAAAGAAGCAATTGAATTTATTTACCGTTTATTACGTAACGCAGAACCACCTGATGAGGAAACTGCTCGTGGCGTAATTGATAAATTATTTTTCTCTGATAAACGTTACGATTTAGGTGAAGTTGGTCGTTATAGAATTAACAAGAAGTTGGGATTAAACATTCCTCCTGAAATTCGTGTATTGACTAAAGAAGACATGATCTTAATCATTAAGTATCTTATTGAGTTAATTAACTCAAAAACAGATGTAGATGATATCGATCACTTGTCTAACCGTCGTGTACGTACTGTTGGTGAGCAATTATTCTCTCAATTTGGTGTAGGTTTAGCCCGTATGGCGCGTACTATTCGTGAACGTATGAATGTACGTGATAACGAGGTGTTCACTCCAACTGACTTAATTAACGCAAAAACATTAAGCTCTGTAATTAATTCGTTCTTCGGAACCAATCAATTATCACAGTTCATGGATCAAACCAATCCTTTATCGGAGATTACGCACAAGCGTCGTCTTTCGGCACTAGGGCCAGGGGGTTTATCTCGTGAGCGTGCAGGTTTTGAGGTGCGTGACGTTCACTATACTCACTATGGTCGTCTTTGTACAATCGAAACTCCAGAGGGACCAAATATTGGTTTAATTTCTTCTCTTTGTGTTTATGCAAAAGTGAATAAATTAGGATTTATTGAAACTCCATACCGTACGGTTACAAACGGTAAATTGGACTCTAACAAACCTATTATTTATTTAACTGCAGAAGAAGAAGATCTAAAAAACATTGCGCAAGCTAACGTTGATTTAGATGATAAAGGAAACATCACTACTAAAAAAGTAACAGCACGTTACGAAGGTGACTTCCCTATTCTTGAGCCGAATGCAGTGCATTTGATGGACATTGCTCCGAATCAAATTGCTTCGATTGCAGCTTCTTTAATTCCTTTCTTAGAGCATGATGATGCTAACCGTGCCTTAATGGGTTCGAACATGCAACGTCAAGCGGTACCTTTATTGCGTCCACAAGCTCCTATCGTTGGTACTGGTATTGAAGCACGTGTTGCTGAAGATAGCCGTGTATTAATTAACGCTGAAGGTGAAGGAATTGTTGAGTACGTAGATGCTCAATCTATCACTATCCGTTACAACCGCAACGACGAAGAGAAATTAATCAGCTTCGAAGGCGATGTAAAAACATACAAATTAACCAAGTTTCAAAAAACCAATCAAAGCACTTGTATCAACTTAAAACCAATCGTTAAGAAAGGTGATAAAGTTTCAAGAGGACAAGTTCTTTGCGAAGGTTATGCAACTCAAGACGGTGAATTAGCTTTAGGTCGTAACTTAAAAGTGGCTTTCATGCCATGGAAAGGTTACAACTTTGAGGATGCTATCGTTATCAATGAAAAAATTGTTCGTGAAGATATCTTTACTTCGATTCACATCGATGAGTATACTTTAGAAGTACGTGACACAAAACGTGGAATGGAAGAGTTAACTCCAGATATTCCTAACGTAAGTGAAGATGCTACTAAAGACCTTGACGAAAAAGGTATTATTCGTATTGGTGCTGAAGTAAAAGAAGGTGATATCTTAATTGGAAAAATTACTCCTAAAGGAGAAACTGATCCTTCACCGGAAGAAAAATTATTACGTGCAATCTTTGGTGACAAAGCTGGTGATGTGAAAGATGCGTCTTTACGTGTATCTCCATCTATCAAAGGTGTTATCGTTGATAAAAAATTATTCTCACGTGTAATTAAAGATAAAAAAGCTAAAGCTGAAGAAAAACCTTTAGTAGAAAAGTTAGATTCGGATCACGAAAAAAATAATTACAACTTAAAATTAAAATTAGTTGACAAATTATTTGTTCTGGTTAACGGTCGTACTTCACAAGGTGTTACTAATATTTTAGGAGAAGAAGTTGTACCACGCGGTACTAAGTTCACTCAAAAATTATTAGAGCGTATCGATTACAGCGAAGTAAATCCAAGCAATTGGACTACTGACAAAGATAAAAACGAACAAATTGAGCGTTTGTTACATAACTTCTTAATCCAATTCAACGATTATTTAGGAAAATACAAACGTGAGAAATTCCAGATTACTGTTGGTGACGAGTTACCAAATGGAATTGTTCAGTTAGCAAAAGTTTACATTGCACAAAAACGTAAATTAAAAGTTGGTGATAAGATGGCTGGACGTCACGGTAACAAGGGTATTGTTGCTCGTATCGTGAAAGAAGAAGACATGCCATTCTTAGAAGACGGAACTCCTGTTGACATCGTGTTAAATCCACTAGGTGTACCTTCGCGTATGAACCTTGGACAGATTTACGAAACTGTGTTAGCTTGGGCTGGTGAGAAATTGAATATGAAATTCTCAACTCCAATTTTTGACGGTGCAACTGTTGAACAAATTGACGAATACACTAAAAAAGCTGGCTTACCTCAATTCGGTCGTACCTACTTGTATGACGGTGGAACTGGTGAGCGCTTTGACCAACCTGCAACGGTAGGTATCATTTACATGTTGAAATTAGGTCACATGGTGGATGATAAGATGCACGCTCGTTCAATCGGACCATATTCATTAATTACACAACAACCTTTGGGTGGTAAAGCTCAATTTGGTGGTCAGCGTTTTGGTGAGATGGAAGTTTGGGCACTCGAAGCATACGGTGCAGCAAATGTGTTACAAGAATTATTAACTGTTAAGTCGGATGATGTTACCGGTCGTGCAAAAGCTTACGAAGCAATTGTAAAAGGTGAAAACATCCCTACTCCAGGTATTCCTGAGTCATTCAACGTATTGTTGCATGAATTAAGAGGTCTGGCGTTAGATATTACGATGGATTAATCAATTGACGATTGACGAATTTACAATTGATGATTGAAAAATCTGAAATTGTAAATTCAAATTCGTTAACAAGGTAAAATCGTAAATTGTAAATAAATAAATTGTAAATAAATAACATGGCGTTAAGAAGAGATAACAAACAAAAGTCAAATTTTTCGAAAATCACCATCAGTTTAGCTTCTCCTGAAACTATTCTGCGTCGCTCAAGCGGTGAGGTCTTAAAACCTGAAACCATTAATTACCGGACTTACAAACCTGAAAGAGACGGTTTGTTCTGCGAACGTATTTTTGGCCCGGTTAAGGATTACGAGTGCCATTGCGGTAAATACAAACGTATCCGTTACAAAGGGATTGTTTGCGACCGTTGTGGTGTTGAGGTTACTGAAAAGAAAGTACGTCGTGAACGTATGGGACACATCAATTTAGTTGTGCCTGTTGCTCACATCTGGTACTTCCGTTCGTTACCAAATAAAATTGGTTACTTATTAGGTTTACCTACTAAGAAATTAGATATGATTATTTACTACGAACGTTATGTAGTAATTAATGCAGGTGCTGCGGCAGAAAATGGTATCAACTACCTTGACTTCTTAACGGAAGAAGAATATCTAAACGTTGTTGATACTCTTCCAAAAGAAAATGCTTTATTAGATGATGCAGATCCTAATAAATTTATTGCTAAAATGGGAGCTGAGTCAATTGCTGACTTGTTATCACGTTTAAATCTTGACGATTTATCTTACGATCTTCGTCACAAAGCAAATACAGAAACATCACAACAACGTAAAAACGAAGCACTAAAACGTTTACAAGTTATTGAGGCTTTCCGACAAGCTAACCAAAACGTAGTGAATCGTCCTGAGTGGATGATCGTTAAAGTTGTTCCAGTTATTCCACCAGAATTACGTCCTTTAGTTCCATTGGATGGTGGTCGTTTCGCTACTTCCGATTTAAATGACTTATACCGTCGTGTTATTATTCGTAATAACCGTTTAAAGCGTTTAATTGAAATTAAAGCTCCAGATGTAATCTTACGTAATGAAAAACGTATGTTACAAGAGTCAGTAGATTCATTATTCGATAACTCTCGTAAATCTAATGCAGTTAAAACTGATAGCAACCGTCCTTTAAAATCATTATCTGATTCATTAAAAGGTAAACAAGGCCGTTTCCGTCAAAACTTATTAGGTAAACGTGTGGATTATTCTGCTCGTTCGGTAATTGTTGTAGGGCCAGAATTAAAATTACATGAGTGTGGATTGCCAAAAGAAATGGCAGCTGAATTATTCAAACCGTTTATCATTCGTAAAATGATTGAGCGTGGTATTGTTAAGACAGTAAAATCTGCTAAAAAAATTGTAGATAAAAAAGAACCGATTGTTTGGGATATTTTAGAAAACGCTTTAAAAGGGCATCCGGTAATGTTAAACCGTGCCCCAACATTACACAGACTAGGTATTCAAGCTTTCCAACCAAAATTAATTGAAGGAAAGGCTATTCAATTACATCCTTTGGTTTGTACTGCATTTAACGCCGATTTTGATGGGGATCAAATGGCTGTTCACGTTCCGTTGGGACATGCAGCAATTTTGGAAGCTCAAATTTTGATGTTAGCGTCACATAATATTCTTAATCCATCTAATGGTGCACCGGTAGCGGTTCCATCTCAGGATATGGTGTTAGGTTTATATTATTTGACTAAATCTAAAAAGAATTTACCTAACGACGTTGTTAAAGGAGAAGGTAAAACTTTCTATAGCGCTGATGAAGTAGTAATTGCTGTTAATGAAAAAGCAGTTGATCTTCACGCACAAATTAAAATTAAAATTACCAATGCACTTGATGGTGATAAATTAGTAACTAAAATAATTGAAACAACTGCAGGCCGTGTGTTATTTAACATCGTAGTGCCTCATGAAGTTGGTTTCATTAACGAGTTATTAACTAAGAAATCGTTACGTGACATCATTGGTATGATTGTTAAGAAAACAGGTATGGCTAAAACAGCTAAGTTTCTTGATGATATTAAAGAATTAGGTTTCAAAACGGCTTTCAGAGGTGGATTATCATTTAACTTAGGAGATATTCAAACTCCGATTGAGAAAATGAAAATTATTGGTGAAGCGCAAGTTCAGGTTGATGAGGTAATCAGCAACTACAACATGGGTTTCATTACCAACAATGAGCGTTACAATCAGATCATTGACATCTGGACGCACACCAACTCAAAAGTTACTAAAAAAGTACTTGATAACTTAAGCACAGATCGCCAAGGATTTAATCCGGTGTTTATGATGCTAGACTCAGGTGCTCGTGGATCTAAAGAACAAATTAAACAGTTGAGTGGAATGCGTGGTTTGATGGCTAAGCCTCAAAAAGCGGGTGATACTACAACTTCAATTATTGAAAACCCAGTATTATCGAATTTCCGTGAAGGTCTTTCGATTTTAGAGTACTTTATTTCAACTCACGGTGCGCGTAAAGGTTTAGCGGATACGGCTTTAAAAACTGCCGATGCTGGTTACTTAACCCGTCGTTTAGTTGACGTGGCGCAAGATGTTATTATCAATGAAGCAGATTGCGGAACCCTTCGTGGATTAAGCATGACAGCATTGAAAAATAATGATGATATCGTTGAAGCATTATATGACCGTATTTTAGGACGTACAACTGTTAGTGATATTTACCATCCAACAACTGGTGATTTAATCATTGGTGGTGGAGAAGTAATTACGGAAGATATCGCTGTGACAATTGACAAATCGCCAATTGAAACGGTTGATATTCGTTCGGTATTAACATGTGAATCACGTTCAGGTGTTTGTGCAAAATGTTACGGCCGTAACTTATCTAACGGACGTTTAGTTCAGTTAGGTGAAGCTGTAGGTGTAATTGCTGCACAGTCTATTGGTGAACCAGGTACACAGTTAACATTACGTACTTTCCACGTGGGTGGTACGGCATCGAATACTGCTGCATCGAGTGCATTGATTGCTAAACATGATGGTGTTCTTGAAATTGATGAGTTACGTACTGTTGAGCGTTTAAATAACGAAGGAGTAAAATCTAACATTGTTATCGGACGTTCTACTGAAATGCGTATTACTGATTCAAATACCGGTATTACTTTAACAACAGGTAATGTACCTTACGGTTCAAGCTTGTATGTTAAGCCAGGTGCTAAGGTTAAGAAAGGTGATTTGATTTGTGATTGGGATCCGTATAACGCAGTTATCGTTTCTGAATTTGGAGGTAGTGTTGAATTTGAGCATATCAAAGAAAACGTTACGTTCCGTGAAGAAAGTGATGAACAAACAGGTTTCCGTGAAAAAGTAATTATCGAAAGTAGAGATAAAACAATGAGTCCATTGATTCGTATCGTGGATAAAAAAGGTGAATCTCTTAAATCATATAATATTCCGGTAAGTGCACACATCATTGTAAATGAAGGTGCGAAGATTGAACCAGGACAAGTGTTAGTTAAGATTCCTCGTGTTACAGGTAAAACAGGTGATATCACCGGTGGTTTACCTCGTGTAACTGAGTTATTTGAAGCTCGTAATCCTAGTAATCCAGCTGTTGTAAGTGAGATTGATGGAATTGTGACTTTTGGTAAAATTAAACGCGGTAACCGTGAAGTAGTTGTTGAAGCAAAAACAGGCGAACAACGTCGTTATTTAGTGAACTTAAGTAAACACATCTTGGTTCAGGAAAATGATTTTGTAAAAGCTGGTGATGCTTTATCTGATGGTGCTGTAAGCCCTGGAGATATTTTAGCAATTAAAGGGCCAACTGCCGTTCAGGAATACTTAGTAAATGAAATCCAAGAGGTTTACCGTTTACAAGGTCAAAAACTTAATGATAAACATTTTGAAACTATTGTTCGTCAAATGATGCGTAAGGTTGAGATTGTTGATCCAGGTGATACTATGTTCTTAGAGCAACAGTTAATCAATAAAGGCGACTTTATGACTCAAAACGACGAAATTTTTGGTAAAAAAGTTGTTATTGAGCCAGGAGACAGTTCTGAATTGAAACGCGGACAAATAATCACTGCACGTAGATTGCGTGATGAGAACTCCGTATTAAGACGTAAGGATAAACAACTGATAGAAGCTAGAGATGCAGTTCCTGCAACGGCAAATCCAATTCTTCAAGGTATTACCCGTGCTTCCTTACAAACTAATAGCTGGATTTCAGCTGCATCTTTCCAAGAAACTACAAAAGTATTGAACGAAGCTGCAGTTAACGGTAAAGTGGATACTTTATTAGGATTAAAAGAAAACGTAATTGTTGGACATTTAATTCCTGCTGGTACCGGTTTACGTCAATACGAAAAACTAGTAGTTGGAAGTAAAGAAGAATACGAACGCTTAATGGCTTCTAAAGAAGAAGTTGAAGAGGAAGCTTAGTAGAATGTTAAATTGATAATTCCGATAGCTATCGGAACTAAATGATAAATTAAAAACCCTGACAGCAATGTTGGGGTTTTTTGTTTAGATACTACTAACCTTAGCATTTAATATTGTATAATTTTAGTTTTTTGCAAGCATCAAGCTGTTATTTACAACGTTTTAGAAGATATCGATCTCGTCTAAAATCCCAAAACCGTAGAGTGTTACTGAAAAAAGTTAGATATAAATATCTGAAAATCAAATATTTAAACTACTCTTATTAATAAATTCTCTTTTTAGTTTCAATTGATTAACACACAATTGTTAAATGTTTATTCTAAGTGAAGGAGTAAAAGCTTTACCTTTGCTTAAAATTAAACAACAATCTATGAAGAAACGATTAACAATTATGTTAACACTGTTCGGTACAATGTTAGCAACAGCCCAAGATCTCGGGGACGATCAAATCCCCAAGAATAAAAAAGGCAATGAAATCTTACCCAAAGCAGGTGATATCGGTTTAGGGTTTAACACAATTCCAGTTTTGGATATGATTTTAGGTACACTAAACAAAGCAACACCATTTTCTGGTGCTGGAAATGTGGTGCAGTACACTTCAAATTCAAACAATCAAATTACTGGGAAGTATTTTCTTGATGCGAAAACTGCGCTTCGCGTAAGATTTGGCTTTAATACTTTATCAGGTTCAATGACCAATCAGGTTCAAGATGCTGTTGCCATGCATGCTGCTTCACTAGGAACTCAGGATGACATTAATGCAGCTTCCTTAATTCGTGTTGATGATAAATTAACCTTTAAAAAGAATAACTGGTTAATTTCAATTGGTATTGAGAAAAGAAGAGGTTATCGCAGACTGCAAGGCTTTTACGGTATTGAATTAGGTGTTGGAAACACTGGATCAACAGAAAGTGTAAGTTACGGTAACGCTTTTTCTGATCAATTTCAGGTGGATTACACTAGCAATTTTAATACTTCACAAGTTGCAACTCAAAACCCTACTCCTTTTGGTAGAGTTACCAGAGCGCTTGAAACAAGTCACCGTGGAGGATTTAGAATTGGAGCGCGTGGTTTTGTAGGTGTTGAGTATTTTATTTTTGCTAAAATATCTATTGCTGCTGAATATGGCTGGGGATATGCAATAACCACTCGTAGAGCAGCAACATCTAAACGTGAAGTATATAACAATGGTCAAAATGGTCCAGAAGTACTCATTGAGGAAGTTGAAGTAGATTCTAAAGAACTTACCAAAGGGTTTTCTATAGATAACAACAATGGTTCTATTTTCTCATTGAATAATACTTTAGGTGGAAATACCTCTCTTTATGGAGGTGCTGGCGCCTTAACACTCTTAATTCACTTTTAATCTATCCAACAAATTATAAAAAAATTAAAATTTAATATCATGAAAAAATCAATATTAGCCCTTTCTCTTACAGTTATTTTATTCTCATGTAAGAAAGACGAACCAAAAGAATTTACGGCAACAGACGTAACAGGAACTACTCTTGTAAAAGGTACAATTACTAAAAACATCATCACTCCTAACGGAAGTGGTAACTGGACAAATGGTTCAAGAATTCCCGTAAAAGGAATTAATGTTTCTATTAAAGTAAACAAGAATTCTTTATATCCGAATTCAACAGCGCAAGGAGCAGATGTTTATTCAGCGACTACAGACAGTACCGGTAACTACCAAATCTCTGTTAAATCTAATGCTACTGGTGTCAGTGCTCAGATTACAATAGATGGTTATTCTGGAACACTTGACACTTTAATTAACGGTGTAACCAAACGTGGTTTCTATTCAACATTTGCAGGAACTAACCAAAACAGAACATTGTTCATGGGACAAAATTCTGTGTTTAATTATGATTTCTTTGCTAATAATGTTTCTTCTAATCCAAATACAATTAAAATTGGGTCAGCTACTATTACGGGTTCAGTTGCGGTTAATTTATTTAAACAAGTTTTAACGGGTACTGTGGTTTCTATCACTACAACTAATGTTCCTTTGGCAAGTCATAAAGTTTATTTGACTTTTGACAAAGACCCTAGTACTTTGGCTAATAAGTCATACGAAACTACAACCGACGCGAACGGTAATTACAGTTTTAATGTCGCTACTGTGCCATCTGGTACATCTGGGTTTAACCAAAACGCAACTATTTGGGTTGCCGATTATGCTGCAACTCGCGACACTATTATGTCAAACAGCACAGTTAAACCAGGTAAAATGGGCGTGTTTCAAATGCAAACATTAAATCAAAATGGTGTTTTCAATAGCAATATTAGAAACGCAAACCACTTCTCTTACAATAGTTTTATTGCTGATTAATTTCTGGTAAAAACCATTCTAAAAAGGCTTCCGTTTCGGAAGCCTTTTTTTTATGCCTCTTAAAATAAATACACCCCAAAACAAAATAGGCTGCTCGAAATGAGCAGCCTATTAATAATTTGTATTAAGACTTTTTAAGCAAACTTCTTTTCAAAAGCTTTCATTACATCAACCAGAACATTTACACTTTCTAGAGGTAAAGCGTTGTATAAGGATGCTCTGTAACCGCCTACATCCCTGTGTCCACGAATACCGCTGATTCCGGCATCTTTCCAGAACTTATCAAATTCGGGTTCTAATTCGGGTTTGTTCATTAAGAAACATACGTTCATTTGGCTGCGATCTTCTACCGCTGTGCTACCATAAAACAAAGAGTTTCTATCTATTTCGTTATAAATGGCGTCTGATTTTTGTTGATTTAGTTTTTCGATCCAAGCAATGCCCCCATTTTTCTTAAGCCACTGCATGGTTAACAGAGTAACATAAATTGGAAACACGGGTGGCGTGTTGTACATAGAACCGCCCTTGATGTGAACTTGGTAATCTAACATCGAAAGCATTTTTCTTCCTGTTTTTCCAAGTGAATCTTTTTTTACCATAACCATGGTGCTTCCGGCAGGACCCATGTTTTTTTGAGCGCCTGCATAAATAAGAGCAAACTTTTTAGCATCTACTTTGCGGCTAAAAATGTCAGAACTCATGTCGCATACTACTGGTATTGACGAATTAGGAAACTCTTTAATTTGTGTGCCATAGATGGTATTGTTACTTGTAATGTGCACATAATCTGCGTCCTTAGGAATTTCATATCCTTTAGGAATGTAGTTATAGTTCTTATCTTCAGAAGAAGCGATCACTTTTGTATTACCAATTATTTTTGCTTCTTTAATGGCTTTGTTTGCCCAAACGCCTGTGTTTACGTAAGCTGCGTAGCCATCTGTTTTTAAAAGATTGTATGGAACCATTGCGAATTGCAAACTTGCACCTCCTCCTAAATAAACAACCTCGTACTCATCCCCTACTCCTAATAATTCTTTTACAGTTGATCTTGCTTCGTCCATTACCGCTTCGAAATTTTTGCTTCTGTGCGAAATTTCTAGTAATGACAAATTAAGATTATCAAAATTAATACAGGCTTCAGATGCTTGCTTTAATACTTCTGCAGGCAAAATTCCTGGGCCCGCGCTAAAATTGTGAACTTTACTCATAAATTGAATTTTAAGGTATAAATGTAATAATGTTTAATCGTATATCAATTTTATTTCTCCTGTATTTAGAGTAACAATTAGCAGATTATTTATTTTCTGAACATTATCCACCTCAGTATAAATGAGGTCTCCCCTCTGATTTATAATAGATCTAGCGTCGTCGTTCACACTAAAATAATGTGATGATATTTTTACGATTTCTGCACCGGTAAAAAAAACCTCAACACCTTTTATTGTTATAATTGCATTATTTTCTTTTAACTTAACAAGAGCTAAACTGTCTGAAAAATCCTGCGCCTGGCTGAATTTATAAGGAATTACATTTGTCAGTTTGCGATCGACGTACCCATATTTGTTTTTTAGTTTTACACGCAATAAACCATTCACCGGAAAATTAATTTCCTGATAAGCTCCAAAATTAATATAAGTACGACCGTTAGCATCTACGAAAGATTGCTCATCTTTTTTTATCAATTTAAATAAGGATCCGTTTGTGTAATACTGTGGCGTATTTTCAATAGTATAATCATACGCTATTGGAGTTAAGAAACAACCTGCGGAAGTAAAAAAACCGTATTGATTATTTAAAATAACTATAAACACATTTGTATCGGTTCTAAGTATTTGATCGTAGAGCGGTTCAAGTATTTTTTTTCCAAAAACATTTATTAAACCATATTTATTTTGTTGCTTCACAATTGCGATTTGCGCTGCACTAAAATCAGAAATCCATTCGAACTCTGCTCTGTGTACCGTGCCGCTTTTTGAGATAAACCCATATAAACCTTTATCCATAAAATACGCATAGCCATTTTTAAAATCGCCTAGTTTATCAAATTTAGGTTCTATTATATTTTGACCAAAATGGTCTAAAGCTCCATATTTAGAATCCGTTTTTACTACATATACATTATCAGACAACTCATTAATTTCATCGTAAAATCGCGAAATAGTTTGACCTTGCCTATTAATAAAAACCCATTTATTGTTTTGTTTTACAGGTGCTATTCCATTTTTAAAAACTGCTGCTTCTGAATATATTTTTGAAAACGGATTTACGTTTTGTTTATTTATAAAAAATACCGAATCGTCTTTTGAAACCACTGATAGTCCTTCATAAAAATCGCTTGCCGCATCGTATTTAGGTTTAATGACAAACTTACCCTTGGTATCTATAAATCCTACAAAATCATTTAGTTGGTATGGGTAGAGTATAATTTTATTCAGTTCCAATTCATGCAGTATCGATGTTTTTAGAGGGAAGTTAGGGTATTTGTTTACAAAACTTTTTAATTCATCAAATGAAAATGCTTTTACGCTTAAAGAAAAAAGAAGCTTCCACGCTTCGATGGTTTGGTATGCGCTTGGGTAATTTTTTACAAAAAAAGCCAAACCTGCACTATCTTTTTGTTGGCGGTAAATGCTGAACAATTTTTCGTGTGCGGTTTTTACCATGTTATTATTTGGATACATTTTTAAAAAAGATATATAAGCCTCAGCAGTTCCAATAAAAGTATTTTCATTGTATAACTGGCTTTCCAATAACAAAAAAGCTTCACGGTAAAAAGGGCTTTGAGGATGCAAGACCATGAACTGCTTTGTAGAATCGCTGTTGTTAGTTTCATGTACATGATTAAATTCAAACTCATCTCTGGCGTAAACAACCTCTTTAATTAATTTTGAATTTGCGAGATAATAATTCTGCAGAAAAAACTCATATGCATTAATTGAATTTAACCCGCTAATATTTCGGTACATCTTTTGTGAAATGGTATCAGCTAGTTTTAAAATTGCGGTACTATCAATAACAAAACCAGACAATGTTTGAGATTGCACAGCAGCTATGTACGTATGAAAACTTAGCTTTATGTATTTACCAGCACTATCTATGTTGTGAAACGGATTGTCGTGCCGACTAAATATAACTGCTAGGCCAAAAGAAGAATATGCATTTGGTTTTTTATTTTGAATTTCATAAAATAATTTACGCGCTTGAAAATAGTTGTAAATTCTTAAGGCTTCATATCCTTTTTCCAACTTTGAAGACTTTGCAACAAAACCAGAAAAAAGAAAAAAACCAAAGAGTACAAATATTTTAAGTTGTTGCAGCATCAAATGAGAGTGTGAAGTTTCGTATTTTTTTTTCATTAACACAATCTTTTTACTTTTTTTTTGATAGAATAAAAGAGATTTAGAAAAATAGTATCTTTAGAACCTATCAGATTTTCCCAGCATCTATGGCTTTTCGTTTTATAACGCTATTTATTTTTGTTATACAAGGCTTCCAGGCGCAAAATATTGTACTTACTCAAGGTAAAAATTTTTCTGATCCTCAAATACAACTTGAACCGATTTTTATTGGCTCAGATGACAAAACTAATTACTTACTTAGACACGCCAGGCATAAGACCCGTGAATTTAAACTCTGCAGCTTTAACAATATAACTTCTGAATTAAATTACGAGAAAAACATTGAACTTGATAAAGATGAGATCTTAGTTTCTCAAGCCATCGCGTCTAATAAAATTATACTGTTCACCAAAGCAAAAAAAACAAACCCATCAAGAACCTTATTCCTAATAAGAATATTAAACGCCTCTACAGGAGCATATCTTATGGAAACGATGGTAATTCAGGAGTTTCAAATGCAAAATGAAGACATTAAACCCATTGAATTTGACGCACAGTTTTCGCCCGATTCAAAAAAAATGTTACTCATTTTAAATAATAAAAATAATATACAAGGTAAACCTGAGGTGAAATTATATGAAACCGAGTCATTTAAAAAAATATGGGATAAACAGTTTCACGAAACATTCGAAAAATCCAACACCTACCCTTTCGACTTCCATGTTGACAATTTAGGCAACTTCATTTATCAAATTGCTTATTATAGAAACGTTTCTGAGAAAGATATTGGTTACGCATTATGTGTTAGTCCTCCTGACAATGTATCACTTTATAACATTAAGTTTCCTACTGAGAATAAGACCGTAATTTATTCCAACCTCGAATTTGTAGAGAATCAACTAATTTGTAACGGACAATTTGTAGATGGTGTAAATAAAAGCCTAGACAAGGCAGATCCAAAAACGATAGGTTTTTTTCTTTTAAAGTTTGACATGGCTAAGTTTGAGCTCAGCCAATCGAGTTTTGATTATTTCAGTTCAGAATTGTATGAAAAGTTAGGCAATACCAGACCTGTATTCAAACACCATAGAACATATATTATCAATAACGAGATTTACGAGGTTACTTTTCACACACTTAATGTCTATAATTATTATTACTATTATTCTTCGTCCATTCAATATGGTAAGGAAATTGTTGTTTTGAAATATGGACAAGACGGTAGACTAAAGTGGATGCAGATAATTCCCAGAAATGTTGCAAAGGATGCCAACATATTGCACGTAATTTGTACGAATAAAATTCATTTATTTTATTCGGATCTTCAAAAAAACCTCAGCAGATTTCCAGATATAACCAATTACGACATTAAAAGGTGGGAACCTACAGGCGGTATGGGAAAGGCTACTTTAACACTATGTGTAACCATTAATAGTTCTGGAAAAATGGTTCGTGAGGTTGTTAGACCAGCAGAATCAAACACACACCTTATGAAATTTAACGCACATTGCATAAAGCCTAACAGTCCGCTTCCAATGAGATTTAACTATAATAAAAGGGCTAAAATTGGAAGGATGGATCTATTGACAATTAGCGATTAAAATTATTTGCTAACGTGATTATAAAAAAGAAACTCCTTTTGGAATGTCTATATTTGCATTATGTTTAGCACAGGTAGAATTGTTTTTGTTTCACTTTTCGTTATAGCCTTTATTATTATGTTAATTTGGAGTTACGGGAAGGAAAAAAAACTGAATAAAATTCACTTTAACAAAACCTATAAGGTTTTGATAGCTTTAATACTCTTCTTCATTTTGCAGTTTATAATTGTTAAAATCAGAAAATTTCTCTGATTTTAATGCCTTTAAAGGTAGTTTTTGGCATTTTATCGTATATTTGCCTTAGTCACTTTTCGAACTTTGCTGTTTCGGAATCTTGGTTTTGATAAATTTTTAATTATGAAACGATTTTTACTGGTTTTGAGTGCGTTAACTACTTGCTTTTTAGCGGGAGCTGCCACACTTGTTATTGAGGGGAAATATCAGAACAAAAATGTATATGTGCACAATGGTTTTGGCGTAGGTGGTGTTGGTTTTTGTGCAAAAGAAATCAGGGTAAACGGAAATATCACTACAGATGAAATAAATTCAAGTGCCTTTGAAATAGATTTAAAAGCCCTCCATTTAAAATATGGAGAAAACGTAACTATTGAGATTTCTCACCATGAAGGTTGCACCCCTAAGGTGTTAAACATGGAAGATCTTAAGCCAAAACCTACTTTTGAGGTATTAACAATTAACATAGCTCCAAGTGGTTTACTTAAATGGACTAGTAAAAATGAAATGGGAGCATTGCCTTACGTTATTGAGCAGTTTAAGTGGAATAAATGGGTTCCGGTTGGTATTGTGGACGGATTAGGTACACCCGATCAACATGACTATTCTTTTCAAGTTGCCATGCATAGTGGAGAAAACAAATATCGAATTAAGCAAAAAGGCTTAAATGCGCTTACAAAAATGTCTAAAGACGTAACTGTAGCTTCTTCAGTTAACAAGCCTACTTACGCGATATCAAGAAATAATTCCAGTATTGATTTTAGTGAAGAGACTGCATTTGAAATTTACGATGCTTATGGTGTTATTGTGAAAAAAGGTTTTGGAAAACAACTAACCATTGATAATCTTGGTAAAGGTCAGTACTATTTATGTTATGATAATGTTTTAACGGAGTTTAAGAAGTAATTTTTATTATTTGCTTTAGTTCGCTCAAAATCATTGCAGTTGCTCCCCACACCTTAAGGTTTTCTACTTCAAACCAGGGAGATTTAATTACTACGTCACCAACAGTTATAGAACCGTGTTTAACAATGCTGTCATCCAGTAGATTTTGTAATCCAATTTTCAAGATTGTTTTCACTTCCCTCTCCTGATTTTTCATTTGGGGATTCTTAATTTTTGAAACACCAATAAAAGGATGAACTAAAAAATTACTTACAGGAATAAATAAAGGGGTGAGTTTGCCGATCATCTCAATCTCTTTGACACCAATTTCCTCATAACATTCACGCAGCGCAGTACTTGAAAGATCACCGTCATTCTTATCAAATTTTCCACCTGGCAAGCTAATTTGACCACTGTGAACACCGTTATAAGTCATTCTTTCGGTTAGAGGGATAAACATGTTTCCTGAATTATCTTCACAAAACAGGATCATTACTGCACTTGGCTTGTATTCCTCTGCCTTTAAACTTCTTAATTCATAACGTTGACGGTGAGTAGGTGCCATTAGATATTGGGCTTCTGCACCTGGAAGTGTTTGAGCGAGGGCTGTTTTAAGTCTATTTATCAATTGTTCCAAAACAAAATGCTATTTCAAAGCCTTAAATTACCTAAATTTGTGGCGAATTATGAGTGAATTTAAATTAAATAGTATTGAAGAAGCCCTAGAAGATATTCGTCAGGGAAAAGTGATTATTGTGGTGGATGATGAGGATCGTGAAAATGAAGGAGATTTTATAACTGCAGCTAGAAATGCTACCCCAGAGGTAATTAATTTTATGGCTACCCATGGCCGTGGGTTAATTTGCGCTCCGCTTACCGAAGAAAGAGCACATGAGTTAAAACTCGACATGATGGTGCCAGCCAACACATCTTTGCACGAAACACCCTTTACTGTTTCTGTAGATTTATTAGGGTTTGGTTGCAGTACCGGTATTTCAGCATCAGACAGATCTAAAACGGTGAAAGCTCTAATAGATCCTAGTATTAAACCTTCTGATTTTGGAAGACCTGGCCATATTTTTCCTTTAAAATCAAAGCCCGGAGGAGTACTTCGCAGAACTGGCCACACGGAAGCCACTGTTGATATTTCTGTACTTGCAGGGTTTGAACCTTGTGGCGTGTTGGTAGAAATTTTAAATGAAGATGGTACAATGGCTCGTTTACCACAATTGGTGAAAATTGCCGAACGCTTCGATCTTAAAATTATTAGTATTGAAGACCTTATTGCTTATCGATTGGCAAAAGAAAGTATTGTTAAAAGACAAGTAGAAGTAAATATGCCAACCGAATGGGGCGATTTTAAACTAATTGATTATGCTGTAGAAACCAATGGACAAGAGCATCTTGTTTTGGTTAAGGGAGAATGGAAAAAAGATGAAGCTGTTTTGGTAAGAATGCACTCTTCTTGTGTAACTGGCGATATTTTTGGTAGTTGTCGTTGTGATTGCGGTGGACAACTTCATCAATCTATGCAAATGATTGAAAAAGAAGGTAAGGGTGTTGTTGTATACCTTAATCAAGAAGGTCGCGGTATTGGTTTGTTGAATAAATTAAAGGCCTATAAATTACAAGAAGAAGGATTAGATACAGTAGAAGCCAATGTTGAACTTGGTTTTAAAATGGATGAACGTGATTATGGTGTAGGCGCTCAAATTTTACGTGATCTCGGTGTACGCAAAATAAAACTAATGACTAACAACCCTAAGAAACGTGCAGGACTTATCGGATATGGCTTAGAGATAGTTGAGAATGTGCCCATCATAGTAAAATCTAATCCTCATAACGTAAAATATCTTCAAACAAAAAAAGATAAAATGGGGCATTCGTTTTAATCGGTTTTTCTATTTAATATATTTACATTGAATGCGAAGTCGATATACTTTTAGCTTTTTTTAGAATTTATCGGCATCCATTTTGCATACATTTGATAAACAACAACAAAAATTCTATGAAAAAAATATTGATCCTTGCTCTTTCCTTCTTAGGCGTAATCAATGCCTTTGGTCAGACTCCTCTATGGAAAAAAGAACAATTAATGCCAACGCAGGAATTGTCGGAAAAAATTAACACCAACGCAAAAGATAAGCCAATTATTTTTAATGTTGGTCCAATGGAGAACATTAAAACTGCCGTTTTTGTTGGCAAGGCAACAAGTGCTACTTGTATTGAAAAAATGAAATCCACACTTTCGATGGAAAACAAAACAAAGGCATTAGTAGTTTACTGTGGTTGCTGCTCCTATGCTAGTTGTCCCAATATTAAGCCTGCATATGATGCTCTGGTAGCACAGGGTTTTAAGAATGTTAAAGTATTAGAATTGCCAGAAGGCATTAAGCCAGACTGGGTAGCTAAGGGATACCCTATGGAAGCTGAATAAAAATAAAGCTAACAAATCGTTTAAGCTGCGTAGTATTACGCAGCTTTTTTTTATTACATTCAACTAATCTAAAACAGGCATTATTGCTATTATTATGACCACTGCTATTATTATTACGTTTTGCTCATTATTATTAGTTGCCTATTTATTTGATCTCACCTCTTTTAGAACGAAGATTCCTTCCGTTATTCTTCTTTTAATTTTAGGCTGGTCTGTAAGACAGTTTACAGATTTTTTCGAGATCCAGTTACCACACTTCGATCCTATTCTACCAATTCTGGGAACCATAGGTTTAATTCTTATAGTCCTAGAAGGTTCACTGGAACTCGAACTTAACCGCTCAAAACTTTGGCTTATTATTAAATCTTTTTTTGGTGCTATGTTTACGTTGGTGGCGAGTGCTTTATTACTTGCCTGGTTGTTTAATAGTTTTGGAGATTATTCTTTAAGAAATTGTCTTATTAATGCCATTCCTTTTTCAATCATAAGCAGTGCTATTGCCATTCCAAGTGCCAGAAATCTAGGAAATGCTTCCAAAGAGTTTGTCATCTACGAGAGTAGTTTGTCTGATATCATCGGTGTTTTATTTTTTAATTTTATTGCGCTTAACGAGAGTTACGATAGTCATTCTTTCGGTGAGTTCGGAATTCAATTACTAATAATTATTGTTGTTTCTTTTATTGCAACCATTTCACTTTCTTATCTCCTAAATAAAATAGATCATCATATTAAATTTGTTCCGATTATTTTATTGGTGATACTTATTTATGAAGTTTCGAAAGAATTTGATTTGCCAGGACTAATTTTTATACTCCTCTTCGGTTTGTTTATAGGGAATTTAGATGAACTCAAAGGGTTTAAGTGGGTAGAAAAATTTAAACCGGATGAACTAAATAAAGAGGTTCAAAAATTTAAAGAGTTAACATCTGAAGCTACATTTTTAGTGAGAGCGCTTTTTTTTCTTGTATTTGGTTACCTTTTAGAAAATGCAGAAATCCTAAACAGTGAAACTCTTGTATGGGCAACTGGTATTGTTGCTGGAATATTTATCCTAAGAACTATTCAATTAAAACTTTCATTCCTGCCGTTGACCCCACTATTATTTGTAGCACCAAGAGGTTTAATTACCATTCTTTTGTATTTATCAATTGAGCCGGAACAAAGTATTCCTCTTGTAAATAACTCACTCATTATACAGGTAATTATTTTTACTGCCTTGATTATGATGCTGGGTTTGATGTCTGTAAAAAAGGAAACTACACCTTCACCAACTGAAACAGAGTTTTAACCTCTCTAATTTTGTTAAGGTTCTTTTATTTTTTATATTCGGTATGATATTAAAAAATAAGTCCAATGAAAAAAACGGTATTTATTTCAATTCCTTTTATTCTTTTTAGCATTTTATTCATTTTTATTGGATTTAATGAAGTGTTTAGAAATAAAAACAAGTGCGGACATGTTTCAGGTATTGTAACTGCAATATATGAGGACGGGACTAAGGATGCAGTGTTTAAGATAGCAGGGCAAAAATCAAAATTTTATATTAACCGTGGTTTAGAAGGAACATTTAGTCTGAGTGGCTTACTTGCCAAATTAAAGGGAAAAGAAGTAACCATTCTTTTTGCGGATAACTTCACTCCATTAGGTTCTATTGCCGAATGCAGGCACATCTCTGAATTGTCGACCAACGAAGAATTGGTTTACACTGAATTTGAGTAAAAAAAAGACTTAATTATTTATTACTCCTGCATCAATCCAACAAACAATGGTGTTTTTTTGCGTTGTTGTTAATGTGGTTCCTTGTGGCATTCTGCCGGATACAATTGAAGTTCGAATGGAAAAAGAAGCGTTTTTAATCTCAGCATAAGTTGTAAGGGCACCTGGTCCTTGACTACTTCCTGAAGTGTGACAACCCGAAGTTGCACAATAGGTAGAAAACAGCGGACTTACTTCTGTTTTGTACGTTGGTGTTGTACCTGTACAATCGGGAGAATAGCTACTTGACGAATTATTTTTTTTACAGGAAGAACTGGAGATACCAATTGAAATTATCAAAAAAAATATTGCTTGCTTCATAAAAGGGATTTAAACAGTAAGCAAAAGTATTAAAGTGTGATTAACATAACAACTGTATTTGGGCAATTAAGAATATCGCATATTAAGTTATCGAACTAGGGTGTTTCTACCCAGTAACCGAATATCCTAATCTGCTAAAGGCCAGTAAAAGCTCTGCGATATGATCATTATTATAAAATATTAACCGAAAATACTTGTTTTTAACAGGGTATTCTGAATAAGATGAACCTAAGACATTTGTTCCCTTACAAACTATTATTATCTTTATAAAACGCAAATTTTTATTCTTTTAGAAAAACATTGCTAGTATGTTAAAGTATATTTTTAAGAAACTTGATGCAATAAACTTTTATAATAGAATTGTTTCGAATACACTTTTTATTATTTTCTCATTTATGACTGTTGCAACTTATTCTCAAGTTGCTTCCAACGTTTTTCCCTTAAGTCCATTGGCAACAAAAACCTTAGTAGACAGTTTAACTAATCAAATTATAAAATATTACGTCAATAAAGAAGCCGCCATAAAAATGAACAGCTACATAAAAAAACGGTACAAAGAGGGACATTATAATAACATTAAAGATCCTCATGCCTTGGCAGGCGCTTTGACTTCAGATATTCTTTTTATTAACCATGATGAGCATTTTCATATGGAATACAATCCACAAATGACGGATGAGTTGTTAGGTAATATTGAAGACGTTCCGAAAATGGTAGCCGAAAAATTACGATTAGAAAAAGAAAAGAATTTTGGTTTTAAAAAAGTAGAAATAATAAGCGGCAACATAGGTTATTTGGAACTTAGCGGATTCTCTCGACTTAATAAATTTTCGAAGACAACGGCTGATGCAGCCCTAAAATTACTTTCCAATTCACGCGCTATTATCATTGATCTGAGATACGGTGTTGGTGGATCGCCTGATATGGTAAATCACATTATCAGTCATTTTTTTAAATCGCCAACTCATGTTATTGACATATATATTAGAAGCGAAAATGCCACGCTTCCCTATTGGACAGTTCCAGACTCATCCTATGGTGTGCTTACGGAGATACCTTTATACATTCTAACAAGCTACAAAACATTTTCTGCCGCTGAGGGCTTATCTTATGAATTACAAGCTTTAAAACGAGCAACCATTGTAGGCGAGACGACTCGTGGTGGTGCACATACTGTAACCTACCGACCTTTAAGTAGTGGTTTTATTTGTGACATTCCATTTGGAAGAGCTATAAGTCCGATAACTAAGAGGAATTGGGAGAAAATTGGTGTGATACCAGATATTAAAGTTCCTGCAGATAGAGCTTTAGAGATTGCAGAAACCAAAATATTTGAAGAAGCTTTTGATAAGGCTAAAGACTCTTTAGAAATTAAGCGCTTAAAATGGCAGTTAGAGTTGGTTCAATCGGTTAATCATCCAATTCAACTCGATACTTCAACTTTTAAAGGATTTACAGGGTTATTTGGAGCTTACGCAATAAGTTACAATACCGGTGTTCTCTATTATCAAAAAACAGGTAAGGCTAAATTTCCTTTAATTCCAATGACCTCAAGCATGATGCGTGTAAAAGGAAACGACACATTTACGGTGGAATTCTTTAAGAATTTCATTGGTAAAATAAATAGAATCGCTACCAGATATGACGATGGAAGGGTAGAATATGCAGAAAGAACGGATTGATATTTTTAATATTTTAAAGGTTAGGTATTGATTTTTAGTTAAACTAAATAAAAAAATGTTTCTCAACAGATTTAAAGCTTAAATTTGACCCAGATTTGAAAACCACGCGTAAAATATTTAGTTTATTTAATTTACTCCTTTTTATAGGTTCATTTTGCGTGAGTTCATTTAGCGTATTTGCGTCTAAACCTAGTTCGCAAATCACTAATTCTATTCAAAAACAATTCATAGCCAAACAGGATACTGATGGAGGAAGTTGTTCTCAAGTAGTTTTAGAAAAAAATGAGAATGAAAACGAGAATGAAGATAGCATGCAAATGCAAGTGCTTCTATTACCATTCGTAATTTCTCAACTTCAATTACAATTATCCACATCAAATTATATCACTGCGCAATCTGTTGCGGTTACACACACAAATCCGATTTATCTTTCGGTTTGTAATTTCCGAGTTTGATTATTTTTTAACTCATCTCCTGCTGAGGTGAATGACGGCTTTCTGTAAGCCTGTTTTTTGTTTACAAAACAAATTAAAAAATAATCAAATCGATCAAAAAAAATGGAATCAAACACTACGCTGTTCAACGAACATGATGTTCTCCATAAACTTAAACATTATTTACCTGCGCAGGCTCCTCTAAAGGATTTCATACATCACAATACCTTACATGCTTTTCAAAATTTAAAATTCTATAAAGCACTAAGGGAAGCGTCGGGCATGTTTGGTTATAAGGTTTCACTTTCGTTAAATGAGTTCAGATCTTTTATAGAGTCAGGGCGCATTAGAGAAGATATACTTGAAAAAGTAATTAGTGATAAAATGGGTACTGAACACCTTTCGGAATGGCAAGTCAAATTGACTTCCAAAAAATACGATATGTCTTGTACACCAAGAGTTGGCATGCTTCGTAGAAACTGGAAAAAGCATTTTGGACTTGATTTAGATGTACTCACCCACCCTATTCTTTTTCGAACTATTTGCAGTTACTTAGATCAAGGTATTTCAATTTGGAATTTCCCTGTTCAAGATAAAGGGTTTCTAAACTCGATTCGCGAAATGGAAAAACAAACCTATAGCAGTTTTTTCACTAGCAAACGTGTAAAAAACCTACTAAGCAGTCGCGTAAAAATTGTTGAACTTCTTAGAATTGTTGTTGGCGACGAATCTCTTTACGAGCAATATTTATATGACCAACAGTTTGCACACCAGGGCTGGTCGGGTATGGTATCGGTTGTTGAAGATTCTAAAGAAACACTTTTAGATGAGAAAAGAATTAGTCTTAAAGATGTGATCATCTTTGAACTGTTATTAGAAATAGATGCTCTTGATTCCAGGTTTGGTGAAATATGGTCTCCACTTGGCCTTAAGCTGAAAGAAAAACCAGAAGATTTGTTTGCAGAAATAGCTCAAACAGAATACGATATGGTAATGGAACTGTGGCAAGATGCATATGAATGGAGTTACTACGACGATGTTTTAGCTGGCCTACTTAATAAGAAACAAGAAACAACAAACGTTGAACAAAAAAGTTTTCAGGCCGCCTTTTGTATTGACGATCGAGAAACTTCTTTACGTGATCATCTTGAAAAATCAGACAAGGACTGTGAAACATTTGCTACTCCAGGTTTTTTTGGTGTTGAATTTTATTTTCAGCCTGAACACGGAAAATCGTATACAAAACAATGTCCAGCACCAGTAACACCAAAATTTCTAATCAAAGAAATTGGCTCGAAAGATAAACGCAAAAAAGATCTGCACTTTGCAAAACAAACCCATGGACTAATAAGAGGGTTATTTATGGCGCCAACCCTTGGTTTTTGGTCCGCTTTAAAATTACTGTTCAGTATTTTTAAACCATCCTTATCACCAGCAACGTCTTTATCCTTTAGTCATATGGACAAGTTCTCAGAGTTGACGATTCTTAATGACATTTCACATGTGGATGAAAATGGGCTTCAAATTGGATTTACTATAGAACAAATGGTTGATCGTGTAGAGGCTGTTTTAAAAAGTATTGGTTTGGTAAAAGATTTTGCACCTATCTTTTATACTATTGGTCATGGTTCGAGTAGCACTAACAATCCGCATTATGCCGCATACAATTGTGGCGCTTGCTGTGGTAGACCAGGGTCCGTAAATGCAAGAGTATTAGCTTTTATGGCCAATAATAGTGAAGTAAGACAAATTCTTACTACAAGAGGAATTGATATTCCTTCAACCACTCAGTTTGTAGGAGGTTTGCACGATACCACCCGCGATGAAATTGTTTTTTATGATGAGAACGTTTTAAGCGAAGAGAATCGTAAGGCACATGAAAACAATAAAATTGCGTTTAATACTGCACTTGATTTAAATGCAAAAGAACGTTCTCGTCGTTTTGCATTAATAGATACTTGCAAAAGTGCAAAGGATATTCATAAAACTGTTTTGAACCGATCAGTGTCTTTATTTGAGCCTCGTCCTGAATTAAATCATGCGTCAAATGCTTTGTGTATTATTGGAAGTAGAGATTTGACTAAAAATGTTTTCCTTGATCGCAGAGCATTTACCAATTCATACGATTACAGAATAGATCCGGAAGGAACAATTCTGGTTAATATTATGAAGCCCATTGGACCAGTGTGTGGTGGCATTAATCTTGAGTATTTTTTCTCCCGCGTTGACAATCAAAAATTAGGTGCTGGTACCAAACTGCCACATAATGTAATGGGGTTATTTGGTGTTGCAAATGGTTTTGATGGCGATTTAAGACCAGGGCTTCCAAGTCAAATGATAGAGGTACATGATCCTGTGCGTTTATTGGTTATTGTTGAACATTTTCCTGAGGTAGTTTTAAAAACAATTCAATCTGTGGACGCTATGTATGAATGGTTTATTAATGAATGGGTTCAATTAGTGTCAATTAATCCAAAAACAAAAGAACTTTTTGTTTTTAAAAATGGACAATTCGAAAACTATGTGCCACTTAAAAAGGAGACACCTACAGTGAATGATATAACCCCTATTTTAGAAACGAACACAGAAAATATTCCCGTTTATCTTATAAACTAATATGTCAACGACATTCATACTTCATATATTTCTACTTATTCCTCTAATTGGGTTTATTGTTAGTCTTCTTATTAATAAATCAAAAGAAGCACTCATATCTGTTGCTACATACGTTACTGTAGGATCGCACTTTCTTTTATTTCTTGTATTCTTTATTTATTGGTTAACACACGGTCACGAGATTGTTAATCTGAAAGACTTTGTTCTTTTTAGAACGACTGGTTATGAATTTTATCTTGATTTTTATTTTGACAAGATTACGGCAGTGTATTTATTTGTTGGCTCTTCACTAACACTTTTAATAACTATCTATAGCCGTTATTACATGCACCGTGAAGAAGGTTATAAGCGTTTCTTTAACACCTTATTATTTTTCTATTTGGGTTATAACATCACTATTTTTTCAGGGAATTTAGAAACGCTATTTATTGGTTGGGAAATTTTAGGCATTTGTTCTTTCTTACTTATTGCTTTTTACCGTGATCGTTTTTTACCGGTTAGAAATGCATTAAAAGTTTACACGGTTTACAGGGTTGGTGATATTGGCCTCATTCTTGCTATGTGGATGGGGCATCATCTATGGCATAGAAACATTACGTTTTTTGATTTAAGTAATAACCAATTGGTGCACGAGCAACTCACCTCGCACAGTTTAGTGGGTGTTTTTATTTCTTTAATGATCTTAATAACAGCAGCGGCTAAATCTGCGCAGCTTCCATTCTCATCTTGGTTACCAAGGGCTATGGAAGGACCAACTCCATCGAGTGCCATTTTTTACGGTTCCTTATCTGTGCATTTTGGTGTATTTCTGCTTTTAAGAACGTATAATTTATGGGAAAATCAATATTCAGTAAGAATTTTGATTGGCTTATTAGGCTTGAGCACCAGCATCGTAGCCACATTAATTGCAAGGGTTCAGTCATCTGTAAAAAGTCAAATTGCTTATTCGTCTGCAGCACAAATAGGGTTGATATTTATTGAAGTCGCTTTAGGATTAGACAATGTTGCGCTTGTGCATTTTGCTGGAAACGCTTTTTTAAGAACGTATCAATTATTGGTTTCTCCATCGGTAGCGAGTTATCTTATACGCGAGCAGTTTTACAATTACATTCCACGTACAAGAACAATAGAAGATTCTTGGCCGAAAAAAATAGAGTATAGTGTTTATCTATTAAGTCTTAAAGAGTTTAACCTCGATTTATTTATGGCGCGTTTTTTATGGAATCCGTTAAAAAATCTTGGTAGAAAACTCAATTTCTTCACCTTAAAAAGTTTGTTTCTTTTTTTCTTACCGGCATACCTTATTGGACTAACGCTGCTTTATACAAAGGCTCATATCGCGGAGGAAATTCACGAATACTTACCAGTATTATTTGCAATTATTGGATTGATGATGGTTTTAAAAGCCTTCTCAGAGACAAAAAATGTAACCATGAGTTGGATACTAATTATCATGAATCACTTTTGGGTTGCTCTTGCAGTGTCTTTTAATGAAACCTTTAATTATGGCGACGTACATGTTTACCTAAGTGGGATAGTAGTTGCAGGGATTGTTGGCCTGTTCTTTTTAAGAAGAATAAAATCATTTGAACATCATTTGGATTTGAGTCGTTTTCACGGTCACGTTTACGAACACCCAAAAACGGCCTTAATATTTTTGCTCGCATGTCTTGGTTTAACAGGCTTTCCGATAAGTCCAACGTTTATTGGAGAAGATCTTATTTTCAGTCACATTAAAGAAAGTCAGTATGCTTTGGCCATCATAATTTCTGTAAGCTTTATTATTGATGGTTTAGCCTTAGTAAGAATTTACGCACGTGTATTTTTAGGTCCGCATATAAAAACATATCACGAAACACCATATAAATCATCGTAATAAAAAGAGAAATGCAGAAAATAAAAAAAACACTAAAATCCTTCACTTGTATTGCAATATTGTTGGCATTTGTAGGTGCTGCCAGTATTGAATTTGGAGGCATGCGTTCGATTAAAAAGTTTACTGAAATTTCTACTGGTAATCAAAACAGTGGATTAACTATTGCATTGTTAACCGAAGATATTGATGAATCAACGAATAACAATATTTTAACTGCTATTCCGCTAGCTCAGTTTCTTTTTGCCTTTATTCATTCAGAGCCAAACACACTAGTAGCTGGGGCAAATACTTTAATTGAGAAGAAAATTGAAAAAGAAAGCTTGTATATAAATTTCAGATCACTCCGTTTGTAGACCGGGATTTTTAATCAGAATTAAAATAAATTAAAATAAAAAAAACTATAAAAAATTAAAACTATGTCAACCAAACAAAAAAGATTTATACCTGCAGACGGATTAGCAGGATTAAAACAAAACTTTACAAAAGATGCTTTATCCGGCTTTCTAGTATTTTTACTAGCAATGCCTTTGAGTTTAGGTATTGCAAAAGCCTCAGGCTTCCCAATGATATTTGGACTTGTAACAGCCATCGTTGGTGGCGTTGTTGTAAGTTTTATTATGGGATCTCGTTTATCTATCAAAGGGCCGGCTGCTGGATTAATTGTAATTGCAAGCGGTTCAGTAATAGCAATGGGAGATGGTGAAATTGGATGGCACCTGGCACTAGGTGTGGTGGTGGTTGCCTCCCTTTTGCAAATTCTTTTTGGTGTGTTTAAACTTGGTAAACTTGCCGATTTTTTTCCAAGCGCAGCTATACATGGAATGCTCGCCGCTATTGGTATTATAATTATGACAAAACAATTGCACCTTGTACTGGGCATCAATCCTTCAGAACTAAAAGGTAAAGAACCGCTTGAATTGCTTGGCATGCTTCCTTCCAGTATCATGCATGAAAATGCGCATCTGGCAGAGATTGGTCTAGCCTGTTTGCTCATTATGATTTTAATGAGTTTTGTTAAACATGAAAAAATAAAAAAAATACCCGCACCGCTTATTGTATTAGCTGTTGCTATTCCTTTAGGATTTGCTTTGCATATTAAAACCGATGGAGAAATTGCTGGTTTCGCTTTGGTAAAAATAGGAAGTATCTCCGAAGCTTTTAAAAATGGTTTGATAAACGTTGATTTTTCAGGAATAACAACGCACACTGGAATATTTATTCAATACGTTATTCTATATTCACTAATTGGAAGTTTAGAATCACTGCTCACTGCCAAAGCCGTTGACGGCATGGATCCTTTTAAACGTAAAACCGATTACGATAAAGATTTAATTGGTGTGGGTATTGGAAATACTATTTGTGGAATTCTAGGTGGACTTCCTATGATTAGTGAAGTTGCGCGGAGTTCTGCTAACATTGGTTATGGCGCAAGAACGCGCTGGGCTAATTTTTTTCACGGTTTGTTTCTGTTAATCGCGGTTCTTGTTGGTGTTCAATTTATTGAAATGATTCCTAACGTGGCACTTGCAGCCATGCTTATTTTTGTAGGTTTCAGATTAGCACATCCAAAACAAATTTTACACACATTATATATTGGAAGAGAACAATTAATCGTATTTCTGGTGACTATTCTTATCACTATTTCTACTGATCTTCTAATGGGCGTTGGATCTGGAATTTTATTAGAGTTAATTATCAATCTTGTTAACGGTGCTTCCTTAAAGAATACTTTTAAAACAAATATTACTTTGGTTGAAGAAGGAGAAAATTACACCCTGAATGTTAAAGACGATTTAGTATTCTCTAATTTATTGGGCTTCAAAAAGAAATTCCAAGCGATACCGCAAGGAAAATACATTACGATAAACGTTTCGGAAGCTAATATTGTAGATCACTCTTCTATTGTAACCATGAACGGCTTAGTAGAGGAATATAAAGACGGAGGTGGAAAAGTATTGGTTCTTGGTTTTGAAAATCATCGTCAATTATCTAAGGATCCAACGTCAACACGTATTTTAAAACTGAGCTAGACTCATAAGAAACTTGCCGGTAATCTGTAAAAAAACATAGTTCTTCATAGAGTTTGTTTAGATTGTTTAACAGAGCCGGCAAGACAAATTAAAATTTTGCTTCTATTTTTGAGGCAAAGAACTTGCCAACCGGCTGATTGAGTAATAGTTTATTTCATAGTTTTCTATTACATCTTTCAGTCGGAGCTGGCAAGATTATTAAAACACTCATTCTAAAAAGAAACAAAATGAAAACATCCATTTTAATTGTCTTATTATCCAGCATTTCATTTTCGACTTTATTGGCACAGCAAGCCGATAGTATACCAAAGAAAACAACGGATAAAACCGCCTTAAAATTTAATTTAAATGAAGACGGGTCACATTATTTTCAAGCAACTTTTATGAATCAAACATGGCTAAGATATACCCAAAGTAATGATGGCACCACGCTTTTTCAAAAAAACTCCCCTGATATTTTTGACATTGGTTTAAGAAGAACTCGCATTCAATTGTTTGGTCAAATAACTGACAGAACTTTTGTTTATTTTCAGTTTGGACAAAATAATTTCAATAATACTGCAGCTTACAGCAGTTCTGGAAACCGCAAGATAGCTGCGTTTTTTCATGATGCTTTATGTGAATACAGAATTACCAAAAAAAATCAATTAAAAATCGGTGGTGGTTTAACAGTACTGAATGGTCTTTCACGATTTTCACAACCATCTGTGGGAACGATTATGACAATGGATGTTCCGGTCTTTCTGCAATACTCAGTTGATCAGATTGATCAATTTGACAGAAGGCTTGCAGTGTATGCGCGCGGTCAAGTCGGAAAATTAGATTACAGAGTTTATTTATCCAATCCATTTCCAATTAATTCTAACGGAAACGGGGCACCCGCGTTAAGTACCAACGCTAATTTCGTAAACCCAGCTACATTTAAGCAAGGTAACGGCCCTGGAATTCACAATCAACTTGGCGGCTATTTTGCTTACAATTTTTTTGAAAATGAGGGACACACAACGCCTTACATGACAGGCACATATTTAGGTTCAAAAAAAGTGTGGAACATTGCTGTAGGTGGCGTTTATCAAAAAGCGGCAACCTGGAATTTAAAAGCAAATGATGTTGGAGCTCTTATTGATACCTCATATAACAACATGTTACATCTGTGTGTTGAAACGTTTTTAGATATGCCCTTGAATAAAGAAAAAGGAACAATGATAAGTGCATTTGCAGGCTACTACAACATGAACTACGGACACAATTATTTACGTTACAATGGTTTAATGAACCCTGGAACTGGCTCAACTGCAACAAATCTTATCCAAGGCAGCGCTTATGGAAATGCTGTACCCATGTTTGGTACAGGCCAAATTGTTTATGCCCAACTTGGGTTTATGCTTCCTAAAAACATTTTAGGTGAAACCAAAGGTCGGTTAATGCCTTACATAAGTGGACAATATGCTGACTATGCGGCTTTACAAAACAAAGGAATGATTATTTACAATGCAGGTTTAAATTGGTTTATTAAAGGTCACAATTCAAAAATCTCATTGGATTATCAAAACCGTCCCACTTTTTATAACGATATAAATAAAGATGTGGTTGCTGGTTCTCGCAAGAGCAGTATTACTTTACAGTATCAAATTTATTTTTAAAAAAATTAAAGAAAGCGATGTCTATACAGGTATTAAGGTTTTTATCTGCAATTGAATCTCATAAGTTGTTAGTCCTACATGTATGCACGAGATTTAATGATTCGCTTTCTTTTTAATTTTTTGATTTTGAATCATTCAATTTTCAAAAACAGTTTTGATAAACCTAAACATAACAAAGTTTTATTTAAAGACTCAAAAAAAATAGACAAAACCAAAACTGATGTTCATTATTGGGCAACTCGTAAAAAATTAATGGATAACTAACTCTCACTCCTCTGAGCATTAGAAGCGAGTGATTTTAACAAGAGTTGTCGTTTATTTTAATTGTTTAATGAAATTTTAATGTACTCGCATTTCTTTTTTAGCTAGATTTGTCACCCGACTTTGAAAAGGCTTCGTTTTATATTCATTTTTATTTTCCTTTCAGGAATGCTATTTACTGTATTTCAGTACGTGCCAATTTTGGAAGAAGAAACACCAGGACATAGAGTTGAGTTGACAAAAAAAGCGAAACAGAATGATTTAGAAGGCGGTGACTCAGATTGCACTGGAGATGACATGGATAATGATGATGACTCTCAGGAAGATTACAATTATTATTTCTACGAGAATTTTGGATCCTTTCAAACACTTACAAAACCCTTTTACACTTCTACAGATTCCTTCTATAAATATCTTTTAGAACAAAAGGATACCCCACCACCAAAAGTTTAATTAAAAAAATATGGTCTAATATATCATTAGCCATTCTTTTATTTTTTTAATTTATTAAACTTTTATGAAATCAAACATCACAAATTTAAGATCAGGAATTGTTGTCTTTTTAGTTGCTCTACCATTATGTTTAGGTATTGCACTTGCTTGCAACGTTCCATTATTCTCTGGAATTCTTGCAGGAATTGTTGGAGGTATTCTTGTTACTTTATTCAGCGGTTCAACACTAAGTGTAAGTGGTCCTGCGGCAGGGCTCACTTCAATTATTCTAGTAGCTGTTTCAGCTCTTGGCTCTTTCGAGATTTTTCTTGCAGCCGTATTATTTGCGGGAGCGTTTCAAATAGTACTAGGCTTAATTAAGGCAGGTGGCGTTGGAAACTTTGTTCCCAGTGCAGTTATTAAGGGCATGCTTGCTGGAATCGGTATTATTCTAATCATGAAACAAATACCTCACTTAGTAGGCTACGACCGCGACCCTGAAGGTAACTTTGATTTTTTTCAGCAAGATGGTCACAACACCTTTACTGACCTTTACTATATGTTTGATTACATATCACCTGGTGCTGTAATTATTGGGATTGTTTCCATTCTCATACTACTAATGGGAGAAAGAGCCTTTTATAAAAATGATAAAATTTTATCATTGATCCCTACTCCACTCTTAGTAGTTGTTGTGGGTGCTTTGCTCAATATTTCTTTCAACAAATATGGATCCCTATTAATTTCACCAGAACATATGGTTGCGCTTCCTGTAATTAAAAACTTTGGTGATTTGAGCAACACACTCATTTTTCCAGATTTCAGTTCAATTTATAAACCTGGATTCTGGGGTGTAGTGATCACACTGGCTGCTGTTGCAAGTTTAGAATCATTATTAAGTCTTGAAGCAACCGATAAACTTGATCCAGAAAAACGTTATTCAAATTCAAATAAAGAACTCATTGCACAAGGCATTGGCAATATGGCTTGTGGACTCATTGGTGCGCTTCCTGTTACCGCAGTGATTGTAAGAAGTTCGGCAAATATACATGCAGGAGCAACTTCTAAGTTATCTTCCATCATTCATGGCGCACTATTATTGTTGGCTATATTTCTAATACCAAACGTACTCATGCTTATTCCCAACGCTTCCTTGGCTGCCATACTAGTAATTACAGGTTATAAACTCACCAAACTTGATTTATTTAAAGAGCATTTCAAAAAAGGAATTGATCAATTTTTACCGTTTTTGGTTACTATTGTAGTGATGCTTACGACAGATCTTCTAAAAGGAGTTGGTGCTGGAGTTGCGGTTTCTCTTTTTTTTATTATCCGTTACAATATAAAATCTTCCTTCGAAATAGCTGAAGATATTATAGATGGAAAACGAAACTACTTAATTAAATTGCCGCAATACATTACCTTTTTTAATAAGGGGTTTATTATTACTTATCTTAATAAAGTTAAAACGGAAAGTCGTGTTATCATTGACGGTTCAATCAACAGAACAACAGACAAAGATGTGCAGGAAGTTTTTCACGACTTTGCCGAAAAAGCAAAAGAAAACAATATAGAAATACAACTCGTAAAATATAAAATACTTTAATACACATGCAAATGGAAGAATCATATAAACGACTTATTGACGGGAACAGATTGTTCTCTATGTCAAAAAAAATTAACGATCCGGAATATTTTAAAAAACTTTCTTTAGGACAAAAACCCGATTACTTATGGATAGGTTGCAGCGACAGTCGTGTTCCGGCTAATGAAGTTACCAATACTGAAAGTGGTGAAATGTTTGTTCACCGAAACATTGCAAACTTAGTAGTTCACACGGACCTTAATTTATTAAGCGTTTTAGAATACGCAGTTAATGTTCTTGGTGTAAAACATGTGATTGTTTGCGGTCACTACGGTTGTGGGGGTGTAAGAGCTTCTATGGGGAATGACATGCATGGTTTCGTGGATAACTGGCTTAGAAATATTAAAGATGTTTATCACGAAAACATGAAGGAACTTGAGGCGATTCCAGATTTTGACAAGCGCGCTGATCGCTTAACTGAATTAAACGTGATTGAACAGGTGAGAAATCTTGCAAAAACCGGAATCGTTCAAAACGCTTGGAAAACAAGAGAATTACACCTTCATGGCTGGGTTTATGGCATTAATAGCGGTTTAATAACAGACTTAAGTGTAATCCACGATGGTTCAGAAGACATTGACCCTATTTACAGATTTAAGATATAAGATTTCTGGTTTTTGGTTTCTGATTTCTAGTTTCTGATTTAAAAGATACAAACTTGTAACATTCCTTTTAATGATGTTTTAAAAATAGCTGTAACTTTACGGCATGAAAACAGCATTAATTACCGGAAGTACAAGCGGCATTGGTCTTGGAATTGCAACAGAATTTGCAAAAACAAAACAGTACAACATTATTTTTAACGGATTGGAAACTAACGGAGCTGAAATTGCAGCATCGGTCGGTAAAGAATATGGCATAGAAACCCTATACAGTGGTGCTAACATGTTGAAGCCTGAAGAACTACGTAAAATGGTAACCGATGGTATTGCTAAGTTTGGAAAGATTGATATACTCATTAATAATGCCGGTATTCAGTACGTTTCTCCTATTGATGAATTTCCTGATGAAAAATGGAATGCTATTATTGCGATTAATTTAACCTCTGCCTTTCACTTAAGCAAAGCCGTTTGGCCTGGAATGAAAACAAATAAATTTGGTAGAATCATTAATATCGCTTCAGCGCACGGATTAAACGCCTCCGAATTTAAAAGTGCCTATGTAGCCAGTAAACATGGTATCGTTGGTCTTACCAAAACATTAGGTTTAGAAGGTGCGCCTTTTAATATTACTTGTAATGCAATTTGTCCAGGTTATGTAAAAACTCCTTTAGTTGAAAAACAAATTGGCGATCAGGCTAAAGCACATAACATGAGCGAAAGCGATGTGGTAAATAAAGTAATGCTCTTAAAACAAGCTGTAAAAGAATTTGTAAGTGTAGAAACTTTAGGGCAAATGGCTTTATTATTAGCGGCAGAACATTCTAATACAATTACAGGAACAGCTATTTCTATTGACGGCGGTTGGAACGCGCAGTAAGGGTTAGAGGTTAAAGGTTAGAAAGTTAAAAGTTAAGTGTTACAAAATCTTGTAAAAGTTATACTTTAGAAATTACCCTCCAAACCCTTGCTACCAGGGAAATATATGAATGTAAATAATACGTGATAGTTTAAAGTTCTTGAGAGAAAATAAAAAAATCACCCCAACTATTGTGAACGCTACATAAAGTATTGGAACAGAGGGAAAGAAAAAATAAAAGGTGAGGAAAGTTATAAGTCCTTGCAAAACCGCCAAACCATAACTCAAATACATGGCTCCTAAAAAATAACCCGGCTCACGATCGAATTGATAGTCGCACACATTACAGTTCTTTTTCATTACCGGAAACTGAAAGAATTTCTTTTTCTCAAACACATGCCCTTCTCCACATCTTGGACATTTTTCAGTAAGAATATTGGCAACCAAATTGCCTTTTGCTGTTTTCATACCCCTAATTTTGTGGCGCAAAGATAAGTATGGGAAGCCAGAAAACAGTGAAAAATAAAGAGAAACTGCTGTTATTTTAAGCTAAAATCAAGATGGAATTTCACACCCTTATCAAGCCTATTTGGAATTGAAAGAATTACAATTATCTTTACTTGAGCGGTAATAAACGCTGTAAAGATTTGTAAGCTTTTATTTTCGCGCCAAGCCAGTAGTTAGGTTCAATGTTATGAAGACCACATTTCACATATAATTTGTGCCAACTTGTTACAAACAACAAAATACGTTTTTCTTTTACTGACACTATGCTTATACCAGTGTGTAATGTTTGGACAGCTTACTGCAACTGGCGATGAAAACAAAATAGACTCTCTTCTCACTCTTATTAAAACTGAAAAGGAAGACACGAATCAAGTAAACATTTTAACCAGTTTAGGATTTGAATACAGTGTCCAGAACTTTTCTAAAGCAAAATTTTACTTAAACAAAGCGGAACAATTAGCCCGAAAACTTGCCTTTAAAAAAGGAGTTGCAAATTCATTATCATATTTAGGTATTGCTTATGAAACTCAAGGGGATTATTTCGAAGCTTTAAATGCGCAGATTGCAGCATTAAAAATAAGAGAAGAAATTGGCGATAAATCGGGAATTTCTTATTCTATTCATTACATAGGCGATATTTATTTTGGCCAGAGTGATTTATCTGAAAAAACTTCCTCAAAAGAAGATTACAATAGCAAAGCTTTAGAGCAATTTTTCAAAGCATTACAAATCGCAGAAGAAGCTGGAAACGAGAAAAGTGTAGCAAATACGTTTAATTGCATCGGAAACAGCTATAGAGAGCAAGAAAATTATTCTTCTGCATTAGACTATTATTTCAAAGCAGTAAAAATAAGAGAACGCATTGGCGATAAAATAAATTTGTCTACAACATTCGTTAATATTGGAAAACTTTATTTAAAACAAGAAAACTATCCTACCGCTCTTGAATATCTTTTCAGAGCTTTAAAATTATCAGAAGAATTAGGGCATAAGAGAACTACTATTAAAGCACTAGGAACCATTGGAATTATATATTTTAAGCAAAAAAAGTATGACAAGTCAATCGAATATTGTAACAAAAGCATAGCGCTAGGCAAAAAAGTTGGTTACCTTGAATACATTGCTAAAGCAAACAATTGGCTCAGTCAAATTTATAGCGCTGATGATTTTACTGGACACAATAGCGATAGAGCATTTGAGTATTACAAAGCTTACATTATGGAAAAGGACAGCATTGATACAAAAAAAGCAAGTCAAGTAGAATTACAATTTGATTTTGACAGAAAAGAAGAATTAGCAAAAGTTGAACACGCCAAACAAATAGCAATTTCGGAAACAGAAAAGAAAAAGCAAAAAATTATCATTTGGTCAATTGCAAGTGGATTGTTGTTTGTTATAGTGTTTGCGGGCTTCATTTTCCGTTCTTTACACATTACACAAAAACAAAAATCAATTATTGAAGCCAAAGAAAAAGAAACCCAACTGCAAAAACATCTAATTGAAGACAAACAAAAAGAAATTTTAGAAAGCATTACCTACGCCAAACGTTTACAGGAAGCCATTCTACCACCAAAAGAATTTGTGAATAAACATGTGCCAGATAATTTTATTCTTTATAGACCAAAGGATATTGTCGCCGGTGATTTTTATTGGGCTGAATGTGTTGGAAGCAAATTCTTTATTGCAGCCGCAGACAGCACTGGGCACGGTGTTCCTGGCGCCATGGTTTCTGTAGTTTGCAGTAACGCTTTAAACCGAAGCGTAAAGGAATTTGGATTAAGAGAAACTGGAAAAATTCTCGATAAAACACGAGAACTTGTCATAGAAACCTTTGAAAAAAGCACCAGCGAAGTAAAAGACGGCATGGATATTTCGCTGCTTTGCATTGATAGACAAAATCAAAAAGTGTATTGGAGTGGCGCAAACAATCCGCTTTGGTATATTCAAAACAATGAACTCAAAGAAATTAAAGCCGATAAACAACCTATTGGTAAAACTGATCATGCAAAACCATTTACCACGCACGAACTAGAATATAAAGAAAACACCACCTTCTATTTATTTACAGATGGTCTTGCAGATCAGTTTGGCGGACCAAATGGCAAAAAATTTAAGTACAAACAATTTTCAGATTTGTTATTACAACACTCTAATTTAGACCCAGAACAACAAACTTTACTCATTGACAAGGTGTTCTCTGAATGGAAAGGAGAGTTAGAGCAAGTAGATGATGTGTGTGTGATTGGGATAAAGATATAACGCAAACGGAGGAGATTGTCTTGGCTTGCAGAAGGAATGTGCGTACAATTAGAATTAAAATTTAAAATACATTTAGTATTAACTTATAACTTTTTATTATGATATACGCAACGCTTACAATAATACATGTTATTTTTACAGGAGTTGCTTTACTTTCTGGAATACTGGCAATGGTTGCATCCCCAAAAGGAAATAAGCTCCATAAAAATTCAGGATTGGTTTATTTATATTCTTTTACTGGAATTCTAGTTACAGCCATCATTATGAACTGCATTAAATACAAGGACTTATTTTTAGGGTTCACCATACTCAATTCTTACCTTTTATTTATGGGATTCTGGATTTTAAAAAACAAACATTCAAAAGCAAATTGGACAGTTTGGGCAACACTGACAATCTTATTTTGTGGCGGCTTACTCTTACTTGCAGGAGCACTGAGAATTGATGACGACTTTTATGAACACGGTTATAAATGGAGTATTGTTCGTGCATTTTTTGCAGGGCTCATTTTCTACTTTACCATAAAAGATTTTCGATATTTGAGAAATAAAGGTCAAGACAAAAAATCGTGGCTTTACAATCACATGGAAAAAATGCTCTTTACTTATATTTCACTTATAAGCGGGATAGCACTACGACTTTCTGATTTACTTCCATACAAAGATATTAAATGGCTGTCTTGGATAGTCCCATATCTTATCTGTCTACCATTAATTGCTTACTGGGTAGGAAAATATAAAGTAAATAAAGTTAAGTCTCTATTAGAATCGGAAACAATAAATAACAATTAGAGTTTTATGCTAGCAAAAAAACAACTCCCGTAAAACAAAATATACAAAGACTAAGTATTTTTATTTTAAAAAAAAGCAACACACTAAAAACAAGTGTCCTTTATAATAAGCGTTTTATTCTATTCTTTCATTCTCCCATTTTTCAGCATCATTGAATAGGCAAAAATTTATATATACATTTGATATAAAACACCTTTGACCCAACTATGAAAAATTTAATATTCATTTTGTTATTCATTTGCACTTTCATGCTATGCAAACTCAGTTTATACGGGCAAGTAAAATCCATTGACGCCATAATCAATCAAAAAGTTAAAGAAACCAATAAAAGAATTGACTCCATGTTGCTAGCTGTAAAAGCTGCATCACACGACAGTATAAAATTGCGCTTGTATAACTCAATTTGTGAAATATGTCACAGCGACGACGTTATAAAATACGCAACGCCCATGTTAGAAATGACTAATCGACTTTTATCCACAATTAAGGACACAGTCCAGAGAAAAGAATTATTACACTATAAGGCTTCAGCACTAGTCTCTTTCTGTGAAGGCAGAATTGGCAATGACAAGTCTTTAGAATATAGTCAACAAGCTCTTACTACATATGAAGAACTTAAAGATTGGGAAAACATTATAAGAACAAGAGTTGCTATTGCTAATATGTACAAAGATCAAGGAAACATTATTATGCAATTAGAATGTTTACAAGAAGGGTTGCAGATTGCAAAAAAAGCAGACTATAAAAAAGGAATGTCTCAGTTCTTGGTTCAAATTATGTTTCTCTATGCCGCACAAGGTGATACTGCGCAAGCCTTAAATTATCTTGAAAAAGCTTCTGTTTTAGAAAAAGAAATTAACGACTCTACCCGCTGGGCACGAGGCTATTTTCTAATTGGAAAATTTTACGCAGGGATTTTTCATTTTGATAAAGCAATCGAATATTATAACAAGTCCATCGAACGTTACGAAAAAGAGCAAAACAAAAATGCTTTACCTCAAATATATATGAAAAAAGCTGACGTTTATGTTGAAAAACACGATTACATTTTGGCTTTACAGAACGCCGAAAAAGCGAATCGTTTGGCAGAAGAAGCCGATGATTTTCGTACCATATTTTGGAGTCTTGTAACAAAAGGAGAAATATATGCGATGCAAAATGATTATGTAAACGCACTCAAAATTCATCTCAGTACATTAAAAATAGTAGAGCGCTTAGGAGCTGAAGACCCAATTGCCATAATCTGTGGAATGCTTGCCAACGATTACTTTGGACAAAAAAATTATGCTCAGGCAAAATTATATTCAGATCGCTCTCTGCAGATTATGATTAAGAACAATGCCGGAGCACAAAATTTAATGAAATCAGAAAAACTTGCTTATCGTATTGACTCTACAACTAAGGATTTTAAAGGTGCTTTTTTACATTATCAAAATTTTAAAAAACTAGATGCAAAACTCAACAATGAAGATGTTCATAAAGCAGCGGCGCGTGAAAAATTTCAGAGCGATTTGGAGATGCAAAAAATGATGGGTCAAATGACGCAAGAGAAACAAGAAATGAAGTATAATGAGGATAAGAAAAAACAGCGCATTATACTTTATTCTGTGAGCCTAGGATTATTATTGCTTCTACTATTGGTTGTGTTTATTTTTAGAGGCTTGAGACAAAAACAAAAAGCTAATAAAGAATTACTACAAAAAAATGAAGTCATTGTCCAGCAAAAGCATCTCGTCGAAGAAAAACAAAAAGAAATAACCGATAGCATCACCTACGCCAAACGTTTACAGGAAGCCATTCTACCACCAAAAGAATTTGTGAATAAACATGTGCCAGATAATTTTATTCTTTATAGACCAAAGGATATTGTCGCCGGTGATTTTTATTGGGCTGAATGTGTCGGAAGCAAATTCTTTATTGCAGCCGCAGACAGCACTGGGCACGGTGTTCCTGGCGCCATGGTTTCTGTAGTTTGCAGTAACGCTTTAAACCGAAGCGTAAAGGAATTTGGATTAAGAGAAACTGGAAAAATTCTTGATAAAACACGAGAACTTGTCATAGAAACCTTTGAAAAAAGCACCAGCGAAGTAAAAGACGGCATGGATATTTCGCTGCTTTGCATTGATAGACAAAATCAAAAAGTGTATTGGAGTGGCGCAAATAATCCGCTTTGGTATATTCAAAACAATGAACTCAAAGAAATTAAAGCCGATAAACAACCTATTGGTAAAACTGATCATGCAAAACCATTTACCACGCACGAACTAGAATACAAAGAAAACACCATCTTCTATTTATTTACAGATGGTCTTGCAGATCAATTCGGCGGGCCAAATGGCAAAAAATTTAAGTACAAACAATTTTCAGATTTGTTATTACAACACTCTAATTTAGACCCAGAACAACAAACTTTACTCATTGACAAAGTGTTCTCTGAATGGAAAGGAGAGTTAGAGCAAGTAGATGATGTGTGTGTGATTGGTATAAAAATTTAGGTATATTTATTATATATTCTCCACCCTTAATGAAAAACTTTTTTTTAATAATTTGCCTATTATGTTTTAGCCAAAATATATTTGGTCAGAATAGAACAATGGATTCACTTAATTTTTTACTCAATAGAACATCGTCAGATTCTTCCCGGTTAAACCTATACTTAAAGCTATGTGAATCATGTAATATTGAAGAAAATTTGAAATATGCCACGCCTGCATTGGATATTGTAAATCGACTACTGTCACAAGCAAATGTACCATCAGAACAGCAAAAATATTTAAGAAAAAAACTTGAAGTTTACCTCTACTTTAAAGTTTATTACAATTCGAAATCGAACTTAACAAAACTGCAAGAGTACAATCAAATATGCCTTCAAATAAATTACAAATTAAAAGACAAGGAAGGAGTAAAAGGTGTTATTGATGATATTGTTGAATGCTATATTACGCAGAAAAATATTACAAAAGCAATGGAAATTCTGATGCAAAGATTGAAAAAACAAGAAATTGTTGGTGACAAAAAAGAGGAGGCTAATACATTGAAAAAAATTGCCACAGTATATGCAAGGATTAGGAATACAAAAAAATCGCTAAGCTATAATTTAAAAGCTTTAAAAATTTTAGAGGAAATTAATGATAAAGAATCTACTCCATGGATACTTTTCAATATTGGAATAAATTACGCAGACCTCAAAGATTATAATCAAGCTTTAACATACTGTTTAAAAGGTTATAATCAATTACAAAATATTCTTGAGGGGCGCCAAAAGGTTAAATTATTATACCACATATCCTATTGTTATAGTAAAGTTGGAAAATACCCAGAGGCTAGAGAATATAAATTTCTAGCGTTAGAGATAGGTAAAAACCTGCAAGATACAATTATAATGGGCCAGGTAATTAGTGGAATCGGGGATATATATCTAGATGAAAATAATTTAGACAAAGCTTTAGAATATCATCTCGAAGGATTAAAATTAATGGTTCATATACGAGCGAAAAACGCTTTAGTCGGTACACTTTTAGCAATTGGAGAAATTTATCTTAAACAAAATAGAATTGATCTTTCTTTAAAATACAATCTTATGGCAGAAGATATAGCAAGTAAAAGATTAGACATTTACAATGAAAGAGCAATAAGCAAAAGGTTATATGAAGCTTACGCTGTAAAAGGAGATAAATATAAAACAACAGAATATCATCTAAAATATTATATACTAAATGATTCAATTTTGAAACATGAAAATAGTCAGGAACTATTATTTAGAGAAATGAATTATGAAAATGACAGAAATGAATCGAGGTTGTTAGAACAACAAAGAAAAAAAGATGAATTGTCAAAAGCAGAAAAGGAAAAACAAAAGACAATAATTTACATTATCGGTTTTGGTTTATTTTTCGTGATTATACTTTCTCTTTTCATTTTCAGAAGTTATAAGCAGAAACAGAAAGCAAATAAGGAGTTATCTATTAAAAATGCAACCATCGCAAGTCAAAAGCATCTCGTCGAAGAAAAACAAAAAGAAATAACCGATAGCATCACCTACGCCAAACGTTTACAGGAAGCCATTCTACCACCAAAAGAATTTGTGAATAAACATGTGCCAGATAATTTTATTCTTTATAGACCAAAGGATATTGTCGCCGGTGATTTTTATTGGGCTGAATGTGTTGGAAGCAAATTCTTTATTGCAGCCGCAGATAGCACTGGTCATGGTGTTCCTGGCGCGATGGTTTCTGTGGTTTGTTCAAATGCGTTAAACCGCTCAGTGAAAGAATTTAAAGAAACTGAAACGGGCAAAATCCTAGACCGCACCAGAGATTTAGTTTTAGAAACCTTTGAAAAAAGCACCAGCGAAGTAAAAGACGGCATGGATATTTCGCTGCTTTGCATTGATAGACAAAATCAAAAAGTGTATTGGAGTGGCGCAAACAATCCGCTTTGGTATATTCAAAACAATGAACTCAAAGAAATTAAAGCCGATAAACAACCTATTGGTAAAACTGATCATGCAAAACCATTTACCACGCACGAACTAGAATACAAAGAAAACACCACCTTCTATTTATTTACAGATGGTCTTGCAGATCAATTCGGCGGGCCAAATGGCAAAAAATTTAAGTACAAACAATTTTCAGATTTGTTATTACAACACTCTAATTTAGACCCAGAACAACAAACTTTACTCATTGACAAAGTGTTCTCTGAATGGAAAGGAGAGTTAGAGCAAGTAGATGATGTGTGTGTGATTGGTATAAAAATCTAAAAAACTATTCGCAAATATCAATTTGGAGTATACAGGATTACATTTATCTTTACTTAGTCAATAATAAACGTTTGTAAATATTTGTAAGCGGTTGTTTATGCGCCAAGCCAGTAGTTATGCCGTATTGTACAGACCGACAATCGGACAATATTCTTCCAAAAATAAACTTGCAGACAATAAAACAAATGCTTACCTTTGACGTTAGTAACGTAAAAAGACAGTATGATCGTATCGTTTGGCGACAAGACAACCCAAAAAATCTGGGACGGTGAATGGGTTAAAGGTTTCTCGACAGACATACAAGAAACTGCCCGAAGAAAATTAAGAATGCTGAATAACTCTTTCGACATTAAAGATCTTATGATTCCGCCTTCTAACAGATTCGAAAAACTTAAAGGCAATCGCAAAGACTTTTATTCTATTCGAGTAAATGACCAATGGCGCTTAATTTTTCAATGGACAAAAGGAAATTCTTTTAACGTTGAATTAATAGATTATCACTAAAAACAAAGACAATGAAAAAATTGAAAAATATTCACCCAGGAGAAATTTTATCAGAAGAATTTTTAATTCCGCTTGAAATAACTGCATATAGACTTTCAAAAGAAATCTCAATCCCGCAGACGCGCATTTCTGAAATTATTAAAGGTAAGAGACGAATCACAGCGGACACAGCGTTAAGGCTTTCCAAATTTTTCGGCAACTCCGCTAAATTTTGGCTCGGACTCCAAGACGATTTTGACATTGAAGACGAAAAGACCCATAAGCAAAAAGACTTAAATTCAATAAAGCAGTACGTTCACAACGCTGCATAACAACAGTCTTGCGACCATTTTTTGCGGGTTAACGCTCAAATGTGTAACTTGACATAACAAAAAACGGCGCAAGGCTGCAAAACGTTATAACTATACTTCAGGATATCTTAAATGAAAAAACATATTATCGCATTTGGATTATTATGTGGGTTTTATTCTTGTTCGGAGGATCTGTGTAAAGAGCATAAATCGGAAAAATACTATGGCAGTTATTCCAAAAAATATTCTAATATATCCATTGAAAATGGACCAAGACAAGGTTTTCAATATTATGACACTGCGGGGACAGCGTTTAATTATAGATATATTACAACAACTATCACTAACGATAGTGTAGTTCCTATTCGTTTAAAAATTTCTTTCTCAAAAGAATATAATTCTCTACGCTCAACTAATAGTCTGAAAGCTAAGATCTTGCTTTTGCCGCGAGAATTAACGCCAGACAGACAACATTTTGATAATAGTATGTCCGTAGAGTTAAAAACATTTTTAGACAAAGATGTAGATAAGCCGGTTTCTTTAGACAAAATCATAAATCCAAACGAAAGACTTGTTATGACCTTTGGTGTACTCACTAACGTAATAGACGGAGAGTTTATGCGCATGGAATTGATCACAAGTAACTCTAAATTTCATTTAAACAGGCATGACAGTATTACAAGCGTTTCAAATAAATCAGAGAATTCATCAACCATGTACCTTGCTCTAGAGCTTGTTAATAGTTACATCATACCATGTGGAGAAATTTCATTTCCAGAATAATAATGAAAAATTAAAATTTACATAATGCTAAAGCAGGATGCAATTGTGCCGCAGTCAACCAATAACAAATCACTCCACAACCAAATGAAACCAACTTTTTTTGCAACACAAGAACTCTTCAGGAAATGGTTAGAAAAAAACTATAAAAAAGAAACAGAATTATTAGTCGGCTTTTACAAAATAGGCACTAATAAAGCTTCCATGACTTGGCCTCAATCAGTTGATCAGGCTTTGTGTTTTGGTTGGATTGATGGTGTGAGAAGATCGATTGATGAAGACAGTTACAGCATTCGTTTTACACCCAGAAGAAGCACGAGTATTTGGAGCGCAGTCAATATTAAAAAAATTGAAGAGCTCATAAAGGCCGGACTAATGAGGCCGGAAGGACAAAAAGCATTTAGTTTACGCACTGAAACTAAATCTAAAATTTATTCGCACGAAAAAGAACCCGCAGTACTTGACAAAAAATTTAAAAAAGAATTTAAAAAAAATAAAACAGCTTGGAATTATTTTACTGCGCAAGCTCCTTCTTATAAAAAAGTAATGATTCATTGGATTATGACAGCGAAGCAAGAAAAAACAAGATTGTCACGGCTTGAAAAAACAATCAATATAAGTGAGCAAGAAAAACGAATGCAATAAAATCAGTCTTAAACTTCATCTGTTAAATATGCAATTTAACAGATGAAAATTGTTGATTGTCAATATATTTTCTAATTTCATTCTAGATAACATACACAACATGAAACTCACCCCAAAAAAGAAATCTTTTCTGGCGATAAACATAAAAAAAATTGCGACTACTTTATTTTTATTTTCCTATTTTTCTTATTCAGCTCAGGTAACCACGCAAACGTACAGTTATACAGGCTCAGTACAAACCTTCACTGTTCCTTCCTGCGTATTTAATTTAACTCTTAATGTATCTGGTGCAAAAGGAGGTGCTAGTGCAGGAAGCATACCAGGTGGGCTGGGAGGTTCGGCTTCTGGTGTTTTATCAGTAATTCCCGGAGATGTTATTCACATTTATGTTGGTAGTAGTACAGGTTATAATGGAGGCGGTTTAGCAGGATTTTCAACATGCACAGCTGCTCTTGCCGGTTGTGGTGGTGGGGCTACTGACATTCGTTTAAACGGAATAAGTTTGACTGATCGTGTAATTGTTGGTGGCGGTGGCGGTGGCGCGAGCGGAAATAGAATACAATTTTGTGGGCGTGGAAATGGCGGCGGCGGCGGCGGCGGCTATTACGGTGGTGGTGGTGGTTCAGCCTGGCCTGGTGGAACCGGATGGACAATGTCTACTGGTGGCACCCAAATTAGCGGGGGGCTTGCGGGAACATCAGTTTACACTATTTCTAGTCCCGGTAGTAACGGTGCTCCAGGAACACAAGGCAGTGGTGGTAATGGAGGTTGCGAAATCGCATCCAATCAGGCGGGAACTGCTGCAGGAGTACCTGGTGGTGCTGGTGGCGGCTTATTTGGGGCTCCAGGTCAATACGTTGGGGTTGGTGGCGGTGGCAATGAAGCAACGGGAAACTGGACCGGAATGAGTGGTGCCGGTGGCTCGAGTTATACTGGAACTTTAACAAACGGAACAACAGTTGTAGGAGCTAGTTCCGGAGATGGCATTGCTACAATTGCTTATTCAACTGGCCCTGGAACTATATCCACCGCTGCATCCATGTGCGTTGGCGGTTCTATAAATTTAATTGCAAGCGGACAAGTCTCCTACACTTGGAGCACTGGCTCCTTTGCCAGCAGCATTACCATTGCACCAAGTCTTTCTGCTAGCTACACTGTTATTGGGACTAATTTATTAGGTTGCAACAGCACTACCGTATTTAATGTTTCTGTAGATGGAAGCGGTCCGACAATTGGGATTTCAGCGAGCGCAAATTCTGTCTGTCCCGGAAACACAGTTGCCTTAACTGCCCTTGGCGCAGCAAGCTATACCTGGTCGGGCGGTATCCAAAACGGTACTCCTTTTCCACTTTTTTCTTCGGCAATTTACACTGTTAGTGGTTCTAACAGTTGTGGAACAGCTACAGCAGCTACTTCATTATTTATAAGTCCCGCTCCTGTAATTAATATTACAGCAAGTACACCATCAGTCTGCTCTGGCAACTCTGTTATGTTAACAGCAAGTGGAGCTAGTTCATACACTTGGACTGGAAATATAGCAAATGGGTCTGCTTTTATTCCATCAGTAACTAATGCTTACACTGTTACGGGTACTAGTACCTTAAACTGTTCTGGCATTGCTATAACAACCATCACCGTTTATAATTCTCCTAGCATACCACCAACCTTAAATCAAAACACTATATGCCTTGGTTCATCAGCTATACTCACAGCCTTTGGTGCTACGAATTACTCCTGGTCACCCGGAAATTTAAACACAGCCAGTATTTCTGTCAGTCCGTCTATTACAACCATATACACAGTTACACAATCTAATGCTAGTTGCGCGGAAATAAAAACCATAAGCCTTGTGGTAAATCCTGCCCTTGTGGTTGCAGCAATTGCTTCGAACACGAGTATTTGCGCAAATCACGTTGCAACTTTAGCTGCAGCGGGAGCATTAACTTATACATGGCTTCCAGGCAATCTTAACGGTTCGAATATAACTGTAAGCCCTGCTTCATCAATTATCTATACAATAAATGCATCTGATGGTATTTGCTCAACCAGCACACTACTCGCGCTCAATGTAAACCCAAATCCAACACTTGTAATCTCCGCAAGTCCTCTCACAATATGTCCTGGAGACATTTCAACACTCACTATATCTGGTGCTAGTAGTTATACCTGGGTACCAGGAAATTTAAGCGGCACGAATCCAACCGTTAGTCCCAATGTTACTTCCTTGTATTCTGTAACTGGTGAAAATAACTTCGGTTGTACGTCGGGTACATCTGAGGTAATTATAGTGAGTCAAACACCAACGATTACAGCGGGTGCAACCAAACCACTTGTCTGTTCTGGGGCACCTTCAACACTAACAGTAACAGGTGCGAATACTTATAGTTGGAGTGTAGGCTCTCAAAATTCTACAATAACAGTTAACCCACTTGTATCAACAGTATACACTGTAACGGGATATTCTACTTTATATAATTGTCCTGTTAGCAAAACGGTAGCCGTCTCTATATTTACGCCAAGTTTTAGTGTAAGCGGAAATACAGCAGTATGTCAGGGAGGAAGTGTGATCCTATCCGCAAGTGGCGCAAATTCCTATACTTGGGCCGGAGCTTCTCCATCGCAAAATTTCACCGCTACTCCTACCGTAGCGACTATGTATGTCGTTAGTGCTACTTCAAGCTCTCTTAGTGTTAACTGTGTAAGTTCAGCAAGCGTATTCGTAAGCATTGCTCCAGATCCAACGGTTTCCGCTAGCGCAAGTAAATCAATAGTATGTAAAGGTGAACCGGCAATCCTTTCCGGAAATGGTGCATCCACTTATCTATGGACCGGTTTAACAGGTGGTTCAACTATTCAAGTAACACCAATAGGAATTCAAACAGTTTATTCGGTAACTGGCACTGATGTCAACGGTTGCACAGGTACAGCCACCGTTCTAGTGAAAGTTTCTAATTGTGCTGGTTTACAAAAATTTGAGAGGCAGTTAAATGGAATCTTAATATACCCTAATCCTAGTGCAGGGATATTTACAATTCACTCAGACACAGAAATTAATTTGAGAATTTTTGATGGTTTAGGTCGCGTTATAAAAGAAATTTATCTTAGTGCTTCAAATAATTTTGAATTAAGAATTTCAGACTTGTCAGAAGCTGTTTATTACATTGCTGGAGAAAAAGATAATTACCAATTCAGATCGAAACTAGTAGTGAATCATTAAACTGATAAATCTTCTTTTCTTGTTACACTCCTATTAATAATATTTGATTAATTTACTTAATAGTTCTATTAAAGATTAAATCTTTTTATTTTCTTATCTTTAATAGTACCAATCCAAATTCACATGAAAAAATTTACTTATTTAGTTATACTTTCTGTACTTCTGCCTAAGCTTGTTTTTTCGCAAGCGGTGAAGATTGAAACACTTAGCTCAGGTTTACTTCTTCCGGTAGGTATTCACAATACTGGTCTACCAAATGATACCCGTTTATTTGTTCTCGAAAAAAGGGGGAGGATTAAAATAGTTGATCGCTTAACTGGCGCCATTACCCCTACTCCATTTCTTGATATTTATAGTAGAGTGTATCCTGCAACTACTGCTGGAGATGAACGTGGATTGTTAGGTTTGGCATTTCATCCAGATTACGTTAACAACGGATACTTCTACGTAGATTATGTGAATACAAATGGAAAAACAGTTATCGCGCGTTATCAAGTTAGTCCCTTTGCTGACACGGCTTTTAAATACAGTGAACAAATCATTATGACCATTTTTCAACCTTATACAAATCACAATGGTGGTAATTTGATGTTTGGTCCCGAAGACGGTTATTTATACATTAGCATGGGAGATGGTGGTAATGGAGGTGATCCTGGTAATCGCGCTCAGAATATTGATTCCCTCCTTGGAAAAACTTTACGTATAGATGTAAATAATCCTGCAGCACCCTATTATTTTTCAGCTCCAGGAAACCCCTTTTATGGCAGTACACCAGGACGCGATGAAATATTTGATTGGGGTTTAAGAAATCATTGGCGTTGTAGTTTTGACAGAATGAAACATGATATGTGGGTTGCTGATGTCGGTCAGAGTGTTGTTGAAGAAATTAATTTTAGGCCAAAATGCGATACTATTGGACACAATTATGGTTGGCGCTGTTACGAAGGAAATTCTTCCTACAATACTGCGGGTTGTCAATCACAATCAAGTTATATTTCACCCATTTATGATTATGCTCATTCACTTGGCTGTTCAGTGACCGGAGGCTATGTGTATCGTGGGGGACAAGAAGGTGCATTGTTTGGAAAATATCTATTTACCGATTATTGCCAAGGAAGAATTTGGGCAACAGAACCGAATGGTACTGGTGGTTGGACAACCAGTCAACTTCCTCAAACAACACCGCAAATAAATAACAATTACAGTTCATGGGGAGAAGATGTTTACGGGGAACTTTATTTATCAGGAGTTGCTTCGGGAAAAATTTACAAAATAAGTGACACAGCATGTGCACCAACAGCTTACATAAATGCTCCCGACACACTTTATACCTGCGCTGGAAATCAAGTTACTTTAGAAGCGATAAATGGAACAGGCCTTACTTACGGTTGGGTGGTTATTGGCTCAGGTAACTGGACGTATACGACCACGCAGAATGGGCGTGTCATAACTGCCCTTCATAATAATTCTCCGGCTACTTTATACGTCACTGTTTCCAACGGAACTTGTTCAGCAGTTTCAAATACAGTTGTCGTAATTCCACAGGCCTCTTTCAGCGGACTTGATTCTGTATATTGTAATTTTTCTCTTCCAAGTAATTTAATTGGCCTCCCTTCTGGAGGAACATTTGGTGGAAATGGAATTAGTGGTAATACATTCAATCCCGCTAATGCTAGTGCTGGCACACATACCATTACTTATTCTTTTTCAGATTCACCGAATAGTTGTAATTATAATTCTTCGGGATGCACATTTAATGTTTCGAAAACTGTTATGGTTAGCCCGTGTTCAGGAATTTCTGGACCAAACACTTTGTCGCAAGTTAAAATATTTCCCAATCCCAGTTCAGGTATATTCACCTTCTCAAAATTAGAAAAAGGAGTAAGTCTTGAAATTTATGATGTTATAGGAAATCTTATCTATCATAGAGTTTCCACTGACACCGTTCTTGAACTTGACTTAAACGAAAAAACAAAAGGTGTTTATTTTTATAAACTCTCCAGTAATAAGACTGACTCTCGTTTTGGGAAATTGGTTTTGAATTAGTTCAGATTAAATTTAATTTACAAATATTATATTTAGGCAAGATTCTATTTGCTAATAAAACGTTTTACAAAATTTTGTTTCATCACCGCCATGACTAGTGACAAATTCACAGTTCTCTATTCCTTTAGAATTAAAGAAGGTAAAGAAGAAGCCTTTATAGACTCATGGTCAGAAATGACTCAGTTAATTTATGAATACGAAGGCAGCTACGGTGCGAGACTTCATAAAGCTTATGACAATTTTTACATTGCCTATGCGCAATGGCCAAATAGAAAATCCTGGGAAAGTTCAGGAACAAAACTCCCTCCAAGTGCAAAAGCTGTGCGACAGCAATTGTTTGAATCGTGTATTGAGATTAAAACCGATTATGAATTGAAAATAGTGAAAGATTTATTGTACGAGGATTTTTATTAACATCTAATATTACTGAATCTTTTTAATCAATTTCTCTAAAATATCTATCGCACTCTTACTAATAACAGTGCCTGGTCCAAATATAAAAGAGACGCCAGATTTAAATAAAAAATCGTAATCCTGCTGCGGAATAACACCACCAGCAACTACCATAATATCTTCACGCCCGAATTTTCTAAGTTCAGCAATTACTTTTGGCACTAAGGTTTTATGTCCCGCTGCTAAACTAGAGATACCAAGAATGTGTACGTCATTTTCCACAGCTTGTTTCGCTGCTTCATTAGGAGTTTGGAACAAAGGACCAATGTCCACATCAAAACCCATGTCTGCAAAACTCGTGGCAATAACTTTGGCACCACGATCGTGACCATCTTGTCCCATCTTCGCTACCATAATACGCGGGCGTCTTCCATCCATTTTCGCAAACTGATCTGCCAGTTCTTTGGCTTTGATAAAATTCTTATCCATTTTAATTTCTTTACTATAAACACCAGCTATAGAACGAATTTGCGCTTTGTATCGCCCATAAACTGCTTCAAGCGCAGACGAAATTTCACCAAGCGTACATCTGCATTCTGCTGCAGTAACTGCTAATTCTAATAAATTTCCATTTCCATTACGAGCAGCTTCCGTTAAAGCGGCTAAAGCCGCTTTAGCTTTTTTAGAATCGCGTTCTGCTTTTAATTTTTTTAGTCGTTCTATTTGTTGCGTTCTTACTTTGGTATTATCAACATCCAAAATATCCATCTGGGTAGTATCTTCAACCTTGTATTGATTTACACCAACAATAATATCTTTTCCACCATCAATACGTGCTTGTTTGCGGGCTGCGGCTTCTTCAATACGCATTTTAGGGATGCCAGTTTCAATAGCTTTAGCCATACCTCCCAATTTTTCAACTTCTTCAATCAAAGCCCAAGCTTTGTGAGCAATCTCATGGGTCAGTTTTTCAACGTGATAGCTTCCACCCCAAGGATCAACCACCTTAGTGATGTTTGTCTCGTTTTGCAAAACCAATTGTGTGTTACGAGCAATACGTGCACTAAAATCGGTAGGTAATGCAATGGCTTCGTCTAAAGCATTTGTATGCAAACTTTGTGTATGTCCCATCGCTGCTGCCATAGCCTCAACGCAAGTACGGGTAATATTATTGAACGGATCTTGTTCTGTTAAACTCCAGCCACTTGTTTGACAATGTGTTCTTAAGGCAAGTGATTTTTCATTTTTAGCATTAAACTGCTTTACAATTTTCGCCCACAACATCCGCGCTGCACGCATCTTCGCGATCTCCATAAAATGATTCATACCAATAGCCCAGAAAAAAGAGAGGCGTGGTGCAAAAGTATCAATGTCTAAACCCGAATTAATTCCAGTACGAATGTATTCCAAACCATCCGCTAAAGTGTATGCTAATTCAATGTCTGCAGTTGCACCTGCTTCTTGCATGTGATAACCACTAATAGAAATAGAATTAAACTTAGGCATATTTTTAGAAGTGTATTCAAATATGTCTGCTATGATTCTCATGCTTGGTGCAGGCGGATAGATATAAGTATTCCGCACCATAAATTCTTTTAAAATATCGTTTTGAATGGTTCCGGTTAATTTATCAGGACTCACACCTTGTTCTTTTCCAGCCACAATATAAAATGCTAAAATCGGTAACACGGCGCCATTCATGGTCATAGAGACACTCATTTCATCCAAAGGAATTTGATCGAATAAAATTTTCATGTCTAAAATGCTATCAATCGCCACACCTGCTTTTCCAACGTCTCCCTCTACTCTTTCATTGTCACTGTCGTAACCGCGGTGCGTAGCCAAATCAAATGCAACCGACAAACCTTTCTGTCCTGCAGCTAAATTACGACGGTAAAACGCGTTGCTATCTTCAGCAGTACTAAATCCTGCATATTGGCGGATCGTCCACGGATTCTTAACATACATGCTACTGTATGGTCCACGTAAATAAGGAGGCAGACCCGCAGCGAAATTTACATGTTCCAAATCCTTTAAATCGGAAGCCTGATAATTAGGCGCGATCTCTATTTGTTCGGCTGTGACATAGTTTTCAGAAGTAGGCACTTTATTTACGCCTTTCGCTATGTATTGAAGGTTATCTAAAGGTCTACGCATTTTTTAAATTAAAATAATGTTCCAATTCAAAATTTAAAACCGGATTATGAATATCTAAGTTCTTAAGTTCGTTTATGGCTTTGGCAGTGATTTCAATTTTTTCTTTTTCATTTTTAAATTTATTCACACCAATTGAAATTTGTTTTTTAGCATTCACAAGCTCTCCACGTTCTTTCGCTTGGGTAGCTATTTCAGTTGAGAAAATGTTTTTCTCTAAACACTTAAAATAGCCGCCTTCTTTTTCAAAACGTTTAAAGGTTTCAAGGGCTTTGCTAGCAAGTAAATCGGTAATGGTTTCAATGTAAAAAGAACCACAAGCTACGTCAGCCATTTTATCAAAATAACTTTCTTCTTTTAAAATGAGTTGTTGATTTACGGCCATTCTTTCTGCTAATACTTTATTCGTTTCGAACAAAACATCAAAATCGGTCACAATTAATTCGTTGCAACCACCAGAAACTGCTGCCATAGATTCCACAGTTGTGCGCAATAAATTATTATAACTATCAGAAATAGATTTGTTGGTTAAACTTGTTTCAACGATCACATGAAAATCATTCTCAACTGCGTATTCCTTTTTTAGAATAGTCCACAACCGTCTAATAGCCCTTAATTTAGCCATTTGAATAAAATAATCAGAGCTGACACCTGTTTTGATAACAATATCTGACGTTGGCAATTCAGATTTTTTATCTGAAAAAAACTCGAGATACTCTGTGATTTGAGACAGAACCAATGCTACTTCGTAATAGGCCAAACAACTTTGGTCATGGTAAGGAAGCGCATTTGCCGCGAGTATTTTTATTCCATCGTAAGATTTAAAAAGAGAGACTACTTTCAACCAGTTTTCAAAATCTTGTGTATTAGCTAATTTTTCAGGAAATAGAGAACAGTTCAGTCGATTGAGATCATAGTTTGCTTCCAAATATTTTTTTAATACTAAACTATTTTTTTCGTTTACAAAAAAAGTAGAATGAATATAATTTAATTGAATGTCTTTTAAAGCAATTTCTAAATCCGGTTCTTTACAGTTAATTGAAATAGAAGTTGCACCGCTGTTTAAATGTTGTAAGAGTTGTTTATTCAATTCTTTAGAATCATTTAATTGAGGAGAAACACAAATTTCCCATTGTGCGTGCGTGAATGCCGGTTCGTAAACCTGTTTTAAATCTTCAGCCGCGTAAAAAGGTTGTATATCGAAACCGTTTTCATTATGCCAGATAAGGCTTTCGTAAGGTTCTCCTTTAAGATCTTTTACAAGTCGGTTCTTCCACTCTTCGGCTGTACTTGGTTTAAAATCTGTGAATAATTTTTGCATGTATTACATCATTAACGACCCGCAAGTTAATTATAAAAAAGGTATTAATTACCTTTGCAATTCTGTATTTTTTGTTCGAAAATAGAACGATTCAAGAAAATAAATCTAAATACGAACGCCTATAACACAGATATCATCCACCTGTTCAAGGCTTCCTCTCCATTCTGATAAAGTATCAGAAAGAATTTTCTCCTGATCTATTGGAGGTAAGCCAGCCATCGAAATCAAAAGTTCTTTCAATTTTCTATACATGAATTTTTTTCCTTTTGGTCCGCCAAATTGATCTGGAAATCCATCTGTCAAAGTATAGACCATATCATTTTTTTGTAAATCGACCGTACTTTGATTAAAAGAAACTAAATCCCTATCGTGTTTACCAACCGGCATATTATCTGCTAAAAGTTCAATTATATTATTTTCTCTTATTATCCACACCGGATTATTAGCAGAAGAATACGTAAGCTTTGCATTTTCAAAATCAAAACTAACCAAGCTGCAGTCCATTCCATCTTTACCACCCTCAGCACTTCCATCGTTTTTTAATCGTTCAATGATATTTACCCTTGTATGGTTTAATATTTTTGCTGGTTCAGTAAGACAATCAGCTTGCATAGCCTTTTCAAGACAGGAAATATTGAGAATACTCATAATAGCACCAGGAACTCCATGTCCTGTACTATCTGCAGTTACAAGCGCGAAATTTCCATTACTTAATTTTCCAGCCCAGTAAAAGTCGCCACTTACAATATCTTTTGGTTGAAAGAAAATAAAATAGTCTTTTAGGTTATCATCTAACAGTTGAGTTGTTGCTAAAAAACTTCTTTGAATTCGTTCGGCATAATTTATACTATCTGTTATTTCTTTGTGCTTCTCTTCAACCAGTTGTTTTTGTTTTTCAATTGTATCATTCTTAACAACAAGAATGCTATTTGTTTTTTGTTTTTGTCTATAACCTCTGAAAATTAAAGCGGCTACAACGAGAATAAGAATAAATCCGCAAATAAATGCATTTCTTACAATTACCTGTTTATGCCTCTCAACCGAAGCCAGCGCGTCTTTCTTCTCCTGCTCTGCAAGTCTATTCGCTTCATTTTTTTCAAACTCATATTGAAGTCCTCTCTTTACAGTTTCTTTATGATTTTCTAATTTGTTCATACTATCCCTTGTGGTAATATAAAGTTCATACGCTTCCCAACCCTTTTGATAATTACCCATTTTTTTATACGTTTTTTGAAGAATGTTGGCTGACCTTTGAATTTCATCTGTAAAGCCCAAGTTTTGTGACAACTGTAATGCTCTTAAAGCATTTTTATTTGCTTCTACTAGCTTATTCTGTTTAATATTTATTCCTGCAACAGACAATAGTGAACTAACTATTCCTGTTTTATCACTTATTTGCTCTCTAATAGCTAAGGACTTTTGATAGCATTCGAAGGCTTTACTTAAATTATTTTCGGCTTCATAAATTGTTCCAATATTATTAAGTGCAGCAGAATATCCAACTTTACTTTTTATTTGTTCAGATATCTTAAGGCATTTGTTAAGATAAAATAAAGCTTTTTTAAAATCATTCTGTCCCTTATAGATTGCTCCCAAGCCATTGCTTGAACGAGCCATACCTCGGTAATCGTTAATCGATTCACTAATAGCTAAACCTTTTAAATAATACTCTTTTTGTTTTTCGATTTCACCTTGTTGACCATGTATATAACCAATAGAATTTAAAGTATTAGAAATATCTTCTTTAGAATCAAGTTCCTCTTGTATTTTTAGTGCTTTAAATAAATAATCGAGGGCAACAGGTAAATTGCCTTGATTAAAATAAACATGTCCTATATTACTATAAGAAACGTGCAGGCTTTTTTTATCCGCTTCTTCCTCTCTAATGCGGAGACCTTCAAAATAATACTCTTTTTGTTTTTCAATGTCACCAAGTTCACCATACAAATAACCTACATTACTTAATATCTCAGCGATTTCTAATTTACTTCCAACCTTCTTAATAAGTTCTAAACTTTGTAAGTACAACCTTTTTTGCTCCTCAATATTCCCAACCTCACCATAATAGTAACCAATGTTGGCAAGAGACATCGAAAGAATTCTTGAATAAGTTCTTATTTCCTGTTTCGATAGTCCAGTCTGAGCCAATTTTTTTTCAGCAATGTTTTTCGACTTATTGCATAAAAATTTCATCGTATCAAGATTAGAAACGTATAAAATTTCACTTAGACCTAAATATGCAAAAGCTAAAGAGCTGTCGCTTGCCGCCCTTTTCACAATGAGATTCAAAGAATCAATTGCTCGTGCATTCTCTTGAGCCTTAATTATTGAGCAGCAAGGGATTACCAATACAAGTAAAAAAAGGATTTTCTTTAATGCTATATTTCTCATTCTTATATACAAGCGGATCGTTAATATTGAGTAAAAACTAGAATGCACGAAGATCCAATTATAAATGTAGAAAAATAATTCTAATTTAAGTCAGACTAAAATAATCTGATCACTATACTAATGAAAGAAAAACAGCACGGGAATTCGGTTTTAAATTCGAACTAAAAAAGATGACTTATTTCTTTTTTGATGTAAGTAAGTGCAATATCGTTTGGTAGCTTTTTATCGAGGTTAGATGCAATATTAATAATCATCATTGCCAAATCGTTACTGCTGTTTTCTTGTGGTACTTTAGTTGAGGAGATATTAATCAATTTAATAATTTCTTCTTTGGTCGTTTTAACCAGTTCCCAAGCACCAGCACTCATATACATTTGTTGAGATAAGTTGTGTTCGTATTCGCCTTTAATAGTCTTTATTAACTCTAAATGAAACTGCTGTGCGTTCATTCCGTTTTTATTGACACGAACCACTAAAGAACTTGGGTTGACTCGCTCCAAAAAAATAATAATTCGTTCGTAAGCTTGCAGTCGCAGCGGAATGATGGATGCTTGATTTAATTTCTTGACTTCACCATCTCTTCTTTTTTGATCGTTCTCTAAAAAACTCTTTACGATTAAATAGGCTGCTGCAAAAACTGCAACAGCAGGCAGGGTTACTTTTAAAATCTCAAACAAATACTCCATAAATATAAATTGACAGGCTCTAATATCGGTATTATTAGGGGATTTTTAAATCATTTAGTGAAAATTTTCCTTGGTCTCTTGTTACAAATAATAATTATTTCCGTGATTTTTAAGTTAATTAGTATATTTTAGCGATACGACTAAAATGAAGAAAAATTCTCCTTTTTTTTTAAAAAGCAAAACACAGATCTTCATAGGCCTTATTCTCCCGGCAATATTTCTCTATTTCAAAAGTCTTAGCTTCGGTTTCACATCCATGGATGAACAATGGATGATTATAAAAGACGTTACATTTTTACAAGACTGGTTCAGTGTAAAATCTGCTTTTACGGAACCTAGCACCAATTTGTACTATCGCCCTTTGTTTATGATCTCATTAATTCTTGATTATCATCTTGCAAAATTAAATCCAATGATGTATCATCTCACTAATTTATGCTGGCATCTATTATCTGTGATACTGCTCTTTAAATTTTTGATTGGTTTCAACGTTGAAAAGAAACAAGCCTACATTTTCTCTTTACTTTTTTCAGTTAATCCTTTGTTACTTCATGCCATTGCATGGGTTCCTGGCCGAAACGATTTAATACTTTGTGTATTTACTCTTGCTTCACTTATTCATATTAAAAAATTTATTGATAACAATAAAAGAAAAGACCTCATGTTTCATTTTCTCTTTTTCATCTGCGCCTTATTCACAAAAGAAAGTGCTATTATATTGCCCTTGGTATACATAATCCTCTACTTTGGTTTTAAGAAAGACTCATTAAAAAGAAATATCACTTTCACATTTATTTGGATTGCAGTATCTGCCATTTGGCTTTTAATACGTAATTCGATAACAAGTGAGAGTATAACAAGCCAAAATAATTTTCTTACAGATTTTTTGAATTTCATTCAAGGTTACTTAATTTTTATTGGGAAAATTATCTTTCCTATTCAGCAATCTGTTTTACCATCCATCGTTAATACTTCTCTTGTGCCAGGAATAGCAACCTTTCTAATTTTTATGATTCTTTGCTTTTATCCAGGACTAAAAAATAAAAAAACAGCATTTCTAGGATTATTTATTTTCCTGATGCTTTTGGCAATTCCTGTATGGTTCGGTGCAACCAAGCCAGGAAGTGAGCATTACGAACAAAGAATTTACGGATCTATGATTGGTATTATTCTTTTTTTAAGTCAGGTTAAATTTAATACGGACTCAAAATTATATCCAATCTGTATTAGTCTTTTTTGTTTGATCTTCTGTCTAAAAACACATAGTCGGATGAATATTTATAAAAACGAATTATCTTACATTGAGGCGGGAATAAATGAACGTCCAGACTACTATCTTTTTCATTTACAAAAAGCAGATATTTTAAATAAAAAACGAGAATATCAAGCCTCTCTGGCATACTATAATGCAGCTATTGACATAAGGCCGAATTATCCTCAAGCACTTAGCAATAGAGGTTCTTCTTATTTTAGTTTAGGAAAGTTTAAAGAAGCCACGGATGATTACACGAAAGCGATAGAGAATTCGGATTTTAATAAATTATATTATTTAAATAGATGTCAAGCCTATTTTAAAAACAATGAAATTGAAAATGCCATGCACGACTTTGGTGTTTTGAAAAAACACTCACCGGAATTGATTAAACCTGATTTTGAGAAGAAATTAACGGACAAATGGTTTCAACTTTTAGAAGGGCTCCAAAAACAAATTCAAAAAGAACCACGTAATGCTGAACTATATTTTAAATACTCCAGTTTGTATTTCGGCGTCGAGCTAATTCCACAAGGAATCGCCTTTTTGAAAAAAGCAATTGAACTCGATCCTGAAAATAAAAGTTACCAAGATCTTTTAGGAATTTATTCTGCTCGTTAAACGATCTGAGCCAGCAAAGTTTCTAGTTCTTCTTTTGTTAAATCTCTCCATTCACCTGGTTTTAATTTACCAAGTATAATATTCATCACACGCACCCGCAGTAATTTAAGAACCTGATAATCGTAAGCATTACACATCCGTCTGATCTGACGGTTCATTCCCTGCGTTAGAATAATTCTGAATATACGTTTGGCGTTTGGCTCCAGACTCACTACACAGGGTTTTGTTATTTCGCCTTGCAGTTTTATGCCGTCAGAAATCTCTTTTAAAAATTGATTGCGCACTGGTAAATTCACAGTAACAATATATTCTTTTTCGTGTCCGTGTGCGGCATTGGCAATTTTATCAATCAGTTCTCCCTGATTGGTTAATAAAATTAAGCCTTCAGACTCTTTGTCTAAACGTCCAACAGGATAAATCTTTTCGGTATGATTAACGGCATCAATTATATTTCCAGATATTTTTTCTGTGGTACACACAACGCCCTTTGGTTTGTGGTATGCAATAAATGTTGGAACAAAAGTCCGCGGCTTCAATACTTCGCCATTAATTTCAACAACATCACCCTCATTAAATTTGGTGCTAAAGTTCGCTATCTTCCCATTTACAATAACTTTTTTTTCATCAATCAAATCACAGGCTTTGCGACGTGACGTGTAACCATAATATGCAATGTATTTATCAATTTTCATGAGTGCTAAGTTATTATTAAGTTTGCTGATATCTGCCATTTGGCAAAAGATTATGACAACAAAAAAACATTACGAAAATCACCTTGCCAACTTTTATTCTTGGATGACAGGCGATTTCGAAACCAAACAAAAGGAATTTCAGTTTTTTTTAGAAGAACAAGGAATTATTCCTTCTTCGTCAAAAATGGCCCTAGATCTGGGTGCCGGACATGGTATACAAAGCGCAGCATTGGCAAAACTTGGATTTAAAGTGTGGGCAATCGATTTTAATAAACAATTATTAGACGAACTTATAATAAATTGTGAAGGATTGGACGTTACGGCCGTTGAACAGGACATGCGATTAGTAACCAAATACGAGGATTTAGATCCTGAAGTGATTGTTTGTTGGGGTGATACTTTGACACACTTGGAGAGCGAAAGCGACATAGAACGTTTTATCGAGTATTCGTGCGATTTGTTATCAGAAGGCAGTAAGTTTATTCTTTCATTTAGAAATTATTCTGAAAAACGTATCGGCGATAGTCGTTTTATTCCCGTAAAAAGTGACGCAAATCGTATATTAACCTGTTTTTTAGATTACACTCCAACGCATGTTGTGGTTACAGATTTGTTACACGAGTTTAATGGAAACACCTGGGAGCAGAAAGTGAGTTCTTATAATAAATATAGAATTTCAGGCGATGAAATAATTGATTTGCTTGAAGAAAACAATATGACTGTTACTTATCATAAAGAGCTGAATGGTTTGATTACCATTGTTGCTACGAAATAAATTGGCGGCGATTTATATTCCGCATTTTATAAAAAATTAATACAGAAAAATCATATTAAAATACTGATATTCAATTATTTAACCAGATATCACATTCCGCATTATATTCCGCATAATTTTCCGTAAATTTGCAGTATGTCAAAGGCTAATTTATATCATTCACCAAGCTCTATGACGCCGTTATTTCCTGAGAAAGACGGCGAATTGAGAGAGCTTGCTGCTGAACTAATTAAAAATTCAGCCAAACTTACTGGTGCGTTTAATCCAATAACTCGGCAAGCTGTCGCCAAACTTATTGAACCAATGAATAGTTATTATTCAAATCTTATTGAGGGTCATTACACGCATCCTTTAGATATAGAAAAAGCACTTAAAAAAAACTATTCAAAAGAACCAAAGAAAAAAATACTTCAACTTGAAAGTCAAGCGCATGTTATAGTTAATCATAACATGAAGATAAAATTACTCAGTGAAAATAATCCCTATTCCTGGAAATTTATAAGTTGGCTTCATGAAAACTTTTACGCTAATATGCCTCCTGAATTCAGAACTGTTACCAGTAAGACTGGTACTAATTTGATTCTTGAGCCAGGACATAAAAGGAATACCGAAGTTGAAGTAGGCAAACACATAGCTCCAGCAGCAGATGCACTAAATGATTTTATTTCATTTTTTGAAAAAGGCTATACGAGAGAAACTAATTCTGATCCTCTTAACCGTATTATTGCTATAGCAGCATCGCATCACCGACTTGCTTGGATTCACCCTTTTTTGGATGGAAACGGCAGAGTAGTTCGTTTATTTAGCGAAGCAGCTACAATTACTGAAAAAATTGATGGAGACGGACTTTGGTCTATTTCACGTGGATTAGCCGTTAATAATAAAGATTACTACAGTGCTCTTGCTAATGCCGACATGAAACGCTGGAATGATTATGATGGTCACGGAAATTTATCTAATAAATTTCTTATTGAGTTTTGTGCGTTTTTTCTAAAAAGCGCGGTAGATCAAACAAATTTTATGTTGTCGATTCTTGAACCAAATAAAATAAGCGCTCGCTTAAACGAGTTTGTTGCACTTATGACCGCTCGTGACGAAATGAGAAAAGAGAGCAGATATCTCTTGGAAGAAGCTTTATATAAGGGGAAAGTAATAAAAGGGGATTTAGAGCGTATTACAGGAAAGTCGGAAAATGTCGCTAGAGGAATCATGAAAAACTTAATTGATAAAGAACTTCTAATAAATGAATCTTCTGATTTACGTTCGCCTGTTTTAATAAATTTTCCGATTAAATATGCGCCTTATATTTTTCCCCGACTTTTTCCAAAAGACGTTGAGGCTACTATGATGGATTAAAAACTTAAATAAACAAGCCTCTCGAAAAATTAAAAAGCTTAGTTATCCCATTGCTAAAACTCCAAACGATAACTCAGTAAAGGCAACAAAGGCGTTTGGTACCAATATTTTACCTCTCCCGTTCCGGAATCAAAATATTGCCCTCCAACATTTTTACGATTAGTTGTATTCTGAATATCCAAAGCTAATGTGCTTGTTACGTGTTTATAATTTCGTTTTAAACTGATGCGAATGTCTAAACGATAATAAGCTGGGTTTTGTTCAGCAAATGTTTTTGTATCATCTATCTTTTGCTCACCAGCAGCAATAGAAGCTTGTAGATCAATTGGCGTGTATCTAAATCCTCCAACATAAATAGATTTAATATTAAAACCAATAATTCTATTCTTTGTCCCACCACTTAAAACCCACTCCTTACCGGCAGTAAAGGTGAGTGCGAAATTTGTATTAAAGCGTGTATTGTACCATTTATTATTAGCCGCTTTATATTTTGAATCGTATAACGATGCCGACAACAAATAGTATAGATTTTTATGAAGGAATCTTTCGTAAGTCAATTCTGCACCATAATTTCTTCCTAAACCTTTATTTGTAAGAGGCTCTGTATTGTAACCATCCATGACATTTAAAATGGAATACGTACCTGTTCGATCATTACTAATAGGAATGTTATATAAATGTTGGTAGTACAGTTCTGTTTTGATGTGAGAGAATTCATTTAAAACTCTGTCGTATCCAACAACCAAGTGATGCGCTTTACTCAAGCCTAAATTCTTATTTGGTGTAGTGTATGAATCGTCGGTTAGATTTTGTTTAGCAAAATAAACACCTATTGGTTGTAATTGACTATGTAATCCATAACCCAGACTTAAATTATTTTTAGGAGTTAATTCATATTTTAAAGAAGCGCGTGGTTCAACAGAATTAGAATTATTAAGAAACAATTGAAAATAATGTAAACCCAAATTTGTAGTCAATTTTTTAGTCAACTTATAATTCCACTGAAAAAAGGCTTGTGCGGTTTGAGTATTACCTTCCACTTTTATTTTATCAATGAGTACGGTTGTATCAGTCATATCGCGCAGAGAAAGGCTATATCCGAGTTGATTTAAAATGATTCCGGTTCTGATATTACTTTTTGCACTTATTTTTTGAGTGTAAACACTTGAAAGTGTTAGTTTCGTTTGCACAAACTTTTGCTCATAGTCGCGTATAAAAGTTGTGTAATCGTTTTCTAATTTATCTTGTTTATATCCGTTTTGCGTTCCTGAATAAACAAGAGCTGTTTTAAGGTAAGATTGATTTTTCAGAAGAAGCGTGTTGGTTAGTCCAATTGCACCAGTATTAGCATAGAATTTTGAATCAGCTCTGTAAAAACTATCTTCATTCCATAAAGCAGAATCCTTTTTAGCGTAAGCCGTTTGATCACTTATTCCGCCAAAACCAAATACGCCAAAGCTTCCAAACTTTTTTGTTGGGAGAGAAATATTAAAGGAAAGATCTTGAAAATTTGTGATAGCATTACCAAGCGGCACTCCAATTTTACCTAGAACTGATAAAGTGGAATAGCGGTAATTGATGAGATAAGAACCACCGTAGCCTTTCTTAAAAGGACCTTCTGTGGACAAATCTAAACCAAGCACCCCGAGTTGAACAGTGTACTCATGCTTTTGATTATTTCCTTTTCTTAGCTTTAAATCAAATACTCCTGACAGTGCGTTACCATACTCCGCTGCAAATGCTCCGGTAGAAAAATCAGAATTATTTAATAGTTGTGCGCTTAAAATAGAGATTCCACCTCCCGATGTTCCGACATTGGAAAAATGGTTGGGATTAGGAATCTCTACACCCTCCATTCGCCATAAAAGGCCATTGGGAGAATTACCACGAATTGAAATATTATTATTGCCATCACCAGCCGCTACAACGCCAGCAAAGGCCAGAGCCATGCGCGCAGGATCGTTTGCCGCCGCTGCAAACTTTTGTGTTTCCTCCACAGAAAAAGCACGTGTACTCACAGCCGACATGTCGTTTAGTGGTTTGTTTTTCTCAACTTTTGCGGTTATTTCAACCTCTTGCATTTGCATAGCGTCTTCTTCCATGTTAACATTAAGAACTAGTTCTTTTCCTGCATTGAGCGAAAGATTTTGCATAAAAATTTCCTTGTAACCCAAATAAGCAATTCTCAGACTTTGTTTGCCCACCAAAACATTTGTTAGTTTAAAATCTCCATTCATGTCGGAGCTAACAACCTGCAAAGGATTTGAATTTAAAACCTGTATAACAGCTCCAGGTATGGGAGTTTGAGATATTTTATCTACAACGGTTCCTCGTATTGTTTGAGAAACTGTTTGAGCCTTTTTCTTATTAGACACAAGTACTAAAAATGCAATTGCGCAAAAAATAATATTAAATCTATTCATAGTTTTACTTTTTATTGGGCATAATTCATCCCTTACACTGATCGTTAACTTTTAAATTACGATCAACGTTATTTTATTTATTACTTATTTTATGGATTAATTTATCTTGACAAGCTTACCAGAGCCACTAATATCAACCTCAAGAGTTGGATTACCTTTATAACTAATATTTCCGCTTCCAGAAATAGTTGCATTCAAATTATCAGAAACATTAACTGTAATATCACCCGATCCACTGATATCAGCAGTACAAATTTTCGCCATAATATTTTCAGCGTCAATTTTTCCAAAGCCACTTAAAGAAAGATTTTGACTGATGAGAGAACCGCTATAGATTGTAACATCCCCACTGCCACTAATATCCGCCTTTAAACTAACAGCGTTTAATGACGCAATATAAACACTCCCCGAACCGCTTATACTTAGTTCTAAATCATTTGTAGTTATTGCGTTTTGCGTTGTCACATTACCACTTCCGCTTATGTTTATTTCATTTATTCGAGGAGAGTGAACTGTAATTTTTATCTTTTCATGATCCCAGACATTTCTTTTAAAATCAAAAGTAAGAACACCACTTTTCACTTCAGTCGATAGAACTGCCAGAATATTTGATTGAGCTGAGACTTCAACTTTATAGACGGAATCTTGCGTATAAAAAACATCAGCATCTATAGATAAATGAACTCTATCAAATTCACCTATGTCTTTTGTTTCGGTGATATTGTCACCTTTACCCATAATCCCCCATGGCCCACCTTTTTGGCATGATTGAAAAAATATACTTAAGATTACTAGACTGGAAATTAATTTTAGCGTTTTCATATTTTGTTTTATTTTTTTGTGTTATCTATACCTAAGACAACTCACACACAAACAACCCCTATTTTTAAAAATTATTTTATAAAAAAAATGTAAAGCCACATTCATACATACATTTAGCAAATAGGGCAATGGATATATAACGTGCGGCTCAAAATAGATTTACTTTTTTACTAAGGTACTAGGTTTTTATTTGTTTTGCCTCAAATATTTCTACGAAATAATAACGTAGATATTCAACCTGATTTCTTAAAATAAAAATGACTCGGAAATATTTTCTCCAAGTCATTAGCAATTAATTTGATTTCTTTTTATCGATTACAAAAACCGCAAAGCGATTCTTCCCCCAACCCAACCTTTTAAATTAAAATCTTGTGAGTTAGTATAATTGTAACTATGGTATGGAAGAACATTTTCGGTGTTTGTTTTCGAATCTTTAAGTAGAACATCTGAAACATACATGTTCAGTGTTGGTCCGATTGCAATGGCTACTTTTTTAGCTAATTTGTATTCTACTCCAATATACAAACGCATAATTTCGCTGGTACCCCAATAAAATCCCCCGAAACTAAGATGCTGTATAGTTAGAGCTAGATCCCCTGACAATTTATTTTTAATTTTAAAAGAAGTTCCTGCACCATACCCAAAATGCCATATATTGTCTTTAGATCCAGGTCTGAAACCCGTGGTAAAAACATTATAGAATGCATTTGACCCTGTTCTAAAAGATAGATTCGCGTAAAATAATTCATCGCCAGAAATTTCAATTTGGTGTTTTCCTTTTCTTACAATATTTAAAAAACCAATCGTCGCTCCATCAACGGAGTCGGCAATGTTTACGAAACCTATCTGAACACCTTTAACCTTTTTAGCGACGTTTACACCAGCGCATATTTGCGCTCCTTTAATATCGCCTACAACTATATTTGCTGCTGAAGATATTTGAACGCCTTTAAAATTACCTAACGTAACGTTCGTGTAACCGGCAATTTGCGAACCACTGCCGCCTTTTCTGTTGAAATTAAAGCTCATTGCTACTTGAGTTCCGTGCATCCCACCTAAATTTACATTCCCAACACCTGCAATAGCCACACCTCTAAAATCTTTGCCGCAGTAATTAAAATAAGAAGCGAACTGGCCACCATGCACATTACCTAATACCACATTTGCAACGCCGGCAAATTGCGCTCCCTCCATATCTTTAAGAATCACGTTAGCAATTCCACCTGCTTCAAATCCTCTTAGTTCTTTGGCAACTCCTACTAATACATTAAGAGAAACTCGGTTTGTCGTTTTAAAACAAGCTATTCCATTAGTACCAACTGGTGAAACAAATGTAAATTGGAAAGGTTTTACATTTTCAGATTCTTCTAACTTTACTTTGATCGAATCCGTTTGCGATTTTAATGAAGCCGTTAAGATTAGAGCTCCAAGAATTATTGTTATCTTTTTCATGTTTTTATGTTGTCTATATCTATGACAACATAAAAGAAGAATACCCCTATTACAAAAATCTTAATGCGAGTCGACCACCTATCCAACCTTTTAAATTAAAATTGTTGGAGTTAGTTTGATCAAATAAATAATTAGGGCTGATGTTCTGATAAACAGGATAATCAGGTAAAAGCGCGTCGCTCCTCAACACATTAAATGTTGGACCACCAGCAATAGAAAACTTTTTTCCAAACTTATATTCTAATCCTAAATATGCTTTATAAATATCATTTGTTGCAAAATAAAAATCACCAGCACTAATATGGTGCATGGTAACGGTAATATCACTTCGTAATTTCTTTTTGATTTTAAACGAGGTTCCTACACCGTAACCCAATTGCCACAATTTTAAGTCTGAACCGGGCTCGTATCCAATACTAAAAATATTATAAAAATGTGGTACACCTGAACGGAAAGAAAGATTTAAGGTAAACAACTCATCAGCACTTAATTCAATTTGATGAACACCCTTTTTTACAAAACTAAATAAACCAACAGGTACACCAACTGCTGAGTCTGCAAAATTAAATGGCGCAATTTGAATTCCTTTTAAATAATTAGTGGAGTTAAAAAGTGCTGCCACTTGTAACAGACTTGAGCCATGATTTTGTTTATTAAATCCATTTGAAATCTGAATACTATTTATACCATAATCTGTTACATTAAAAACCGAAGACAACGCAGCCCCTTTAAGTGTATCATTTATATTGCCCATAAATGATGCTTGAAGTCCCTTTGCCGTTCCTGTAATATTCATTAAACCAGCAACACTTATGCCGTTTGAACTTTTGCTATTCAGGTTCATCAAACCAGCAAACTGAACACCTTTTTGTGTTCCCGCATTTACATTCATTAACATTGCCACTTGCAAACCTGCTGCTGATTTTCCTGTAATATTAAAAACTCCAGCAGCCTGTGCGCCTTTAACCGAATCTCCAACAATGTTAAATAAACCTGCAATTTGAAAACCTTTTACAGTGTTGCGGTCAATATTAAACAGCCCACCCACTTCAATACCATGGGACCCTTTAGCTACTCCACCCAAAATATTGAATGATGTTCTGTTTACAACGTTTCCAGATAACTTACGATTTGTCCCTACAAAAGGAATAAGAGAAACCTGAAAATTGCGTTCAATAGTATCGCGGACATTTATTGTATTTACAAAACCTTTTATTTTCTTATACACGTTACTTGTATAAAGACCAATGTCACGAAATTTATCTTTCCAAACTAGTGAATCGTTTTTGCGAACAGAATCGTTCACAGGAACCATGGTAATATTATTCAGTTTATTTTCTTTTACATTAACGAGGGAAAAAATTGTATCCTTATAATTTTCTTTGTTGACGCTTATTTTATCATTGTTGCTAGGAAGACTAATTGAATAATACCCGTATTCATCGGTGTTAACAGACTGCAAACTTTCTTTATCGTAAATGGTAACGTTTGCTACTTTTTTCTCAGTTTCTTTGTCAATAACGTAACCACTTATTTCTGTTTTTTTTGGATTTACTTCAACAGGTTTTTCTTTTAAGATGATGTAGTTATTTTTCGCTTTATAAGTAACCGATTTAGGAAGCATAAGTGCTAAGGCTTCGCGCACAGACTTGTGACTAAGATTTAAAGTAATTAGTCCAATTCCCTTTACTATACTCGGTTTATATGAGAAAATTAATCCGGTTTGTTCTTGAATTTTTATTAGAACATTTCCAAATGATTCATTATTTAAAAAAAGATTTACTTCACGCTCAAGAGCGGGTACAATTGCCGAAATATGTTTGCAACAAAAAACAAACAAGAAGATGCATACAATTTTTTTCATGCTTATTCAGCGCAGGGAGTTCCATTCAAAATTATTTTTTCTCCTTTGCGTTCTATTTTTAAATCAAGGGTTTCTGAAATAATTTCTACTATAGTATCCAATGGTGCATCATGAAACATGGTTGACAATCTGCAATTACCCAGACGGGGATCTCCTAAAACAATACTGCTTCCATATACTTCGTTAACTTGATTAACAACCTCACGTAAAATATTTCCTTTAAAATAAAATACTTTCGATTTATAACTCGCTATGTTTTCAGTCGGACTCGGAGTTAATTTCACAAATTGTTTTGTTGTTTTGTTATAGGTAGCCTTTTCGCCTTTAACCAAATTAACACCTTTCTGCGATGTCGAATAAAAATACACTTCTCCACTTTCTACTAAAACTTCAATGGTATTACTTTCAGGAAAGGCTTTCACATTAAACGATGTGCCAATATCTTTTATTATGATGTCGTCAATCATTATTTCAAATGGAGCCTCTTCATTATGCACAACCTCGAAAAACGCTTCACCCTTAAGCTTTACCTCACGCACCTTATCATGCATCACGTAGGCTATTTCTGAATTTTTATTGATTGTGACAGTTGACCCATCTGGTAATTTTTTATCAAGCACTTGGCTTGTAGCAGTAAGTACAGTTGGATCAGGACTTGAATTGCCTAAAAAATAATTTACGAGTAAGGCAAGTGCTGTAATTAAAAGCAGGGAAGCGGCGGATCTGAAAAAAGACGAACGCCTAAATAATGGAATAATTTTTGATTCTTCTTGGGCTTCGGTTTCAGAAGAAATTCTCTCATTCAGTTTTTCCCATGCCTTAACTGTGTTTACCCGATGTGCAATTTTAAAATTGTCTATTTGAGCAAACATTTTTTTTGCGTCCTCAAAATATACCCGATTCTCGGGATCGCTCTCCATCCAGGCTTCAAGCTGATTACTCTCCTCTTTACCGGCCTCACCAGAAAGAAATTTAGCAATCAAATCATCTATATTTTCTAAACCTTTGTCCATTTTAATTTATAAAGAATAACCAAGCTACAAGCGGTAAATAATCTTTTAACTGAGAACGTAATATCTTCAAAGCTTTGCCCATGTGGTTTTCAACGGTTTTTACCGAGATTTCTAATTGCTCTGCTATTTCCGAATATTTTAAATTTTCAAAACGGCTCAACTTAAATACATTTCCACATTGTTCGGGTAAAGAAGCGATGGCTTCGTTAATTTGTTTTCCTAATTCTTTTGCTTCTAAAATTTGTGAGCTGCTATCAAACCCTCCAGACATAGAGCTCTTATAATCCGTAGCATAACTAGCTTTTACCTTACCGTGCTTAATCTTATTCAAACTATCGTTATGCACAGCACGATAAATGTATGATTTGAACGATGTTGTAATTTGTAAGGTTTCCCTTTTACTCCATACGTTAAAAAAAGTATTCTGTACCACCTCTTCTGCTTCGTCTATGTCTTTAAGTAATGAGTAGGCGTAATTACACAAAGGTTGATAATGCGTGTTGAACAACTGTTCAAACGCTTTTTTATCGCCCCGGCTGACGTTTTGCCAATATTCCTGCTCGTTTAACTGCACCTTTTTACGAATTTTCATCGCAAAGATAAGGTTTCAATTAAATAATCATACCTCATAGAACATAACTAAGACAACAGTAAAAGTATATACCCCTAGGCTAAATCGATTTATTTTTTGATTTTAATCTGAATCGCATTTAATAGTTGATAATCAACTTATTAATTTTAATTTAAAATTAAGGAGCAACAAATCGTCAATACACTCGTTATAAGATCCTGTAGTAAACTGGTTTTGTTAAATACTAATGCACTAATTAAAATATCACCTAATTTTGTATAAAGTTAATCAGCTTACATTTTAAAAAATTTGGCTATGAAAACACTCACCGAAAATTTTAAAAAAATTCTGCTACTTATTTTTGTTTTATTAATAAGCAGAATGAATGCACAAGAATCACAGGTAAAAGATACACCTTTAAAAAAAGGTCTATTTCTTTCGCTGAACGCGCGAGGCTCAGGAATGCAGGGTCCCGGCAAGGAATACTTTGCTTATTTTGTTTTTTATGGAGAATCTGGTTTTTGGATTAACGAAAAAGTACTGACTGGTATTTCGTTTGGAGCTGGTTATTTAAGCAACAATATTGGCCTAGAGCAAAATTACACGCCCTTTGAAGCAAATGTTTTTGTGAAATATTTTCCCTTTAAGAAAAAAGGGTTACGTTGGTTAGGTGCACAAACGCAGGTAGGACTTGCTAATTCAGGAATGGAAGTATATGATACTGAAAAAAAATTATTTGTAACCGCTGCCATAGGTCCGGTAATAAATCTAAAGATCTTTAAAACTAATTTCGGGCTAAATGCTGCAATAATGATTAGTTCTAATCGCGGAACTCAAAGTCCTCCCTCTTACCCTGGCTCACGCCAAACAATTGGTGTTACTGGTTACCTGGGTCTTAGTTACACTTTTAAAAGGCATACAAGCAAGTAAAGCTGTGTAATAGCAGCTCCAATTATTTTTTAAACTACTTAGATTTAATGAATGGGTGATGGAACTGCTTTCGAAAGAAAACCGCCTTGTTTGTCCTTTTTTCCAGACACAAGATTTCCTATAAAACCCAACAAACCCTTAGATTTTTCATTTGAATTTTTATTCGTAATTTTTTTAAGAACACTACCAACCAATGTGTTTGCTAATTTTCCGATAAGATAACTGGAAGCTAAGTTGATTCCGATTTTTAGAACGTCTGCACGAAAGTCTTTACTCGCTGCAAGATCATGTGCTGATTGTTTAATTATTGTTGTAGGATGGATAACTGTATCAACAGTATCTTTCAAATTAATCAGAAGTTTTTCCTCGCATTTCTTCCTTTCAGATATAAGATAACTTATTCTGTCTTTTAATTCAATATGATTAGATATAGTTTTGTTTGACATAATAGCTTTCAGAATTAAATTTTATCTTCCTTCGATAGTTCTAAAATAAGCCTGTCTCGTATTCGCAGGCGCAGTATGCTTTTCCGAATAGCAAAAAAGAATAAGGCAATTAGTGTATAAAGAATTCCAACAAAACCAAATCCAATCGCGTAACTTTTGAAAACCATTGATAGATAAAATGCAGAACCCACACTTAGGAAAAGCAAAGCTATAACGCTAATAGAGACAACAAGCACGTCTGACATCATTTTTGATAGAATGCCAGACATTTTTTCAGTTAGTTGTAACTTCAATAGATCATATTGAATAGCAACATATTCTTTTGCGCTTGTTGCGAGTTCTTCTATTTTAGGATCTGCCATATTTAATCAGGAAATGGGTTAAGGCCGTTAATTCAAGATTGGTTTACTCTTGCGTGATCATTAAATTTTTGTTTAATAGAATCAACGCCTTCCATTACTTTATCTTTTAAATTATCGGCCAATTCTTTGGCACCAGTGTTAATTTTTTTGCGGGTTTCACTTCCTTTATCTGGTGCTAATAAAATTCCTAAAGCAGCTCCAGCCGCTAAACCAATAATTACTCCACCAATAATTTTACCCATGTTGTTGTTTGAATCTGAATCGCTCATGTTTTTAAGTTTTAAAAGGTTAATAAATCATTTTCTTTAATATTATGAAGTTATCTAGAACAAAGGGTTTCAGCGATGACATTTGTCATAGTAATTGCATTTTAAAATTTGCAAGATGCATAAACACTGTTAAGTATCATTAAAAAATTAACACCGTATAACAATTCTTATTTTTGGTTTTCATAGAACTAGAAGATTAATAAAAGCCCTTAAACAAACAACTTTCTATTTGTTTATATTTACACCTCATTCAAGAATAACAAAACATGCCTTTTTCAGCACTCGGTCTTCCTCCTTCTTTAATTCAGGCCTTAGCCGAGCAAAAATATAGCGAACCCTATCCCATTCAAAAAGAAGCCATACCAGCTATTCTTAAACGGAGAGATATTTTAGGGATTGCACAAACAGGTTCAGGAAAAACTGCTTCGTACGTATTACCCATTCTACAAAATTTACAAGGCAATACCGCTTCAAAAAACCGACACGTAAAAGTATTAGTGCTTGTTCCTACCCGCGAACTTGCGGCGCAAGTAAGAGAAGTATTTTATGTGTTTGGAACAAATTTGCCGCAAAAAATAAAATCACTTGCCGTATATGGTGGCGTTTCTATTAACCCGCAAATGATGGCTCTGCAAGGAGTAAACGTACTTGTAGCAACACCCGGTCGTTTAATAGAACTCGTAGAAAGCAACGCTGTTCATCTTTCAGAAATTGATACACTTGTATTAGATGAAGCAGATAAAATGCTCAATCTTGGTTTTAAAGAAGAAATGCAAAAAATATTTGCAATGCTTCCGAAAAAACGTCAAAATCTTTTATTCTCTGCAACTCTGAGTGAAGATCTGGAAGGCCTGAAACAACTTGTGTTGCGAGATCCGGTTGTTATAAAAATTGAAGAAGAAAAAAATAACATCGATTTAATTTCTCAACTCGGCTATTTTGTAAGTGAAGAAAAAAAAGGTCCGCTTTTGCGCTACCTCATTAAACACAATGCCATGAAACAAGTGTTGGTATTTACTTCTTCCTCCTACAAAGCAGATAATGTTGCCGATAAATTGAGAAAAAACGGTATTGATGCGTCGGCCATGCATGGCAAAAAAAGTCAGGAAGCAAGAACAGAAGCTTTGAGTCGCTTTAAAAAAGGTACACTGCGCGTTTTAGTAACTACTGATTTATTATCACGTGGTATTGATATTAAATTTTTACCCCATGTAATCAATTACGAATTACCACGCTCTCCTAAAGACTACATTCATCGTATTGGCAGAACTGGCCGCGCTGAGTCTCCTGGCGATGCATTTTCATTTATAACACCCGAAGACCAACATCATTTTAAAATCATTCAAAAAAAAATGGGCAAATGGGTAACCATGATTGATAGTGAAGGTTTGGATTTGCAGGGGATATAGATTTTTTAGCCATGGGCATTGCTGTTAAAGAGGCGAAAATCGCTGAGACACTGAGTACACGGAGGAACACTATGAGAAGACTTTGGGCAGTAACCAGTAAGCAGTAATCGACCATCGACTTTCAACTATTGAACATAGACTTTCTACCTTATCAAATCAACAAACCCTTTCTGTTCATTTTCATTGTTACGTGCATCTTTCGCGCTTAGTTTCCATACATATACACCTTCTTGACAATCGGCCTCCCCGAAAGTACCATCCCAGCCCGGGTCCTTTTCGTTTCCATCATAAATAAGTTGACCCCAACGGCTAAATACTTGAAGACGATAAGATAAAATACCCCTAGTAACGGGTTTAAAGCTTGGGTTTCTTTCGTCACCGTTTGGCGTAAATGCATTAGGAACAAAGATGGCAATATCTGGGAAAACTTTAATTTCTTGAACTAGGCTGTCTGCACATCCCCATTCGTTTTGAACCAGATGTGCTACGGCATACACACCTTCATTTTCGAATAAAAACGAAACATTTTGATTAGTCGAATTATTTTGATTGTTATAGAAAAACCAGTTCCATTTTGTTAGGTTCTCGCCTGTTGACATATCTGTAAATTCAATATAATCTTGATTTTCCACTGGCTGTTGTGGGGCATATTGAAAATCGGCCCGCGGTTTTGGATATGAATTTACATAGAAAGAATAGGTGTTTGCGCAGGCATTGGAATCTAACATATTTCCTTCTACCAAAAAATTTCCTGAGCTCTTAATCCAATGGCTGAACATTTTTTCGCTGTAAACAACGTTTTCAATTTTCCATTCCGAACTTAGGAGTTTGGTTCTTCTTGAACCTGTTTGAACAAATTCAAATTCAGCCAAAAATGGTGCGCATCCTGATAAAACGCCTTTTAATTGTCCGTAAGGGAGATCATTTAAAGCAATCGTTTTTGTACTATAACCTCTACAACCGTTAGTATCTATAGCACACAGCGTGTATTCACCTGCCTGAATTAAACTACTGGGGATAAAATAAGCGTTTTGTTTGGTATTAAAAAAATTGGCCGGTCCCCTCCATTCATAGCGAACACCGCCAGTACCCGACATATTTAAACCCGAATTTACACATACTGTTTGCGAAGGAGTAATATTAATGAGTGCCAGGGGTAAAGGGTAAGATTTAATAGAATAACTGGCTGTAGAAGTACAACTATTCGCTGCGGTTCCTGCAAGAGAGAAGGTAACAACTTCGGGATATGAATTTGAGTTAATTAGTACTTGTTGCAAATTCCCAACATAGCCGTTGGAACTCTGCCAACTGTATGTGTTTGCTCCAAAAGCAGAGATTTTCATAACATCTCCTACACAAATTTTTGGATTAGTGTGAATAGTTAAAGTTGGTTCGCTTAACATAGCGATCGTAAAAAAAGCTGGAGCAAGGCAACCGTTTGTATCAAGACAAATTACAGAATAGGCAGTGTTTTGAAAAGCACTAACTGCAACACTTGGACTTGTTGAGCCATTGTGTGTCCACGTATAACTAGCACTTCCACTGGCAGTTAATATGGCGGTTCCGCCGGGGCAAATTGATGAGGTTGAACTATAAATAAAAGGTTCTGGTAAAAAATTTACACTAATCGTCTTAGTTCCCGCGTCACAGGGAATTGCCATATCTAAATTTAATGTGTACACACCCGAAACCGTTGGAACAATATTTGGAGAACTGGATGAAAAACCCTGCGGACCAGACCAATCGTAAGTGTTATAAAACTTTGGTCCGTATATAACTAAGGAATCTCTTTTGCAGTAAGGTACATTCACAGTTCCTCCGGGAATTGCCATATTATAAACGGTAAACATGCCAGTACCAAACCTTGTATCCACATAAGCATAACCAAAATGACCATCAAATAAACAACCACAGGCGTTAATAGTTAACGTAACGTTTTGACCAATGTAATCGGTTAAATCAAAGCGTTTCACTCGCCATTTACTAAACATAATGCTATTAGGATTTGTACTCAACTGACCAGTGACCGGTACATAAAAAGTTGGACTGTTACCAAGGTTTGGGCAAGTGCTGTTAAAAACTATGGCACAGGTAGACGAACTAATAGTCATTCTAAAGCCAGGTGATTCACAACAATTGTGCGCACCGTTTGTGAGAATCATATAAGCAACATCTAATACGTTCATGGTTGCGGTAACAGATAAAGTACGGGTTAAACTTTCAATTCGATTCCCGGCCGTACCACCCACCTTATTATTAAGTCTTAAAAATTTATCCCCACTTAAAGACATGTTTAGGTGGGTGTTAATAAGGCTTCCATTAGGATTGCCAGCAGAGTCCCCAAAAACTGAATAAACAGGGTAGATAGCTCCGATAATCGGATCAATAAAACCGTTCGGCGCTTCTATTAATTCAGAACCATTGGGAGGTAAAGCACAACAATTTATTTGATTACAAGTGGTGATACCTCCACCCCAGACGCCATGGCTTATATTCCAACCGCTCAACTGGTTATTTAAGGTAATTGTTGAAGGGGTTGATGACTCAAAATCATAATTTAAACCAAATCCTTGCGCGTTATATCGGGGAGCAACCAGACAAAGAATATACGTACAAAGAAAATAGGTTGTGATTTTACGCATCGGGTAATTAGTTACTAAACTAAACAACAATAATGCCAAATTCTGTTAATTACATCTTCAGTGAAAGACCATAAACTATTGACTATCAAATACTAACAATTACTATCGACATACAAGCACTGACTATTAACTATACACCAACAACAATTGCCATTTGACTATCGACTAAAAAATAAACCGCTCATCCGATTTTTTACGATTTTTCTTGCAAATTTGAATTTTTATTCGATACCTTTATGATATCATTTTAATATCAAAGTTATGAACGAAGAAAAAATTTTAAAGCCAGCTTCCGGATACGGAATTGCTGTACTTTGCTTAGCATTACTTGCAGGAACTATTTTTGCCTTTTCAATGAAACTGGTTTTACTAGCTGCACCCTTTTTATTATTGTTTGCATTCTTTAGTAAGGGTTTTTTAATTCTTAATCCGAATGAAGCAACAGTTCTTGTTTTATTTGGAACCTATAGTGGTACCGTTAAAGACAGTGGTTTTCATTGGGTGAATCCTTTTTATATAAGAAGTAACATTTCTTTGAGAGCACGGAATCTTAATGGACAATCATTAAAAGTAAACGACAAAATTGGTAACCCTGTTGAAATTGCCGCAGTAATTGTTTGGCAAGTAAAAGACACCGCCAAAGCAAGTTTTGAGGTAGACGATTATACAAAATACGTACACATTCAAAGTGAAGCCGCTGTAAGACATTTAGCAGGTGCTTGTCCATACGACAATTTTGAAGAAGAAACGGCTGAAGTAACTTTACGCGGAGGAGCTGAAAAAGTAAATCAGATGCTCGAAAATGAATTAAATGAACGCTTAGCTCCCGCCGGCATCAAAGTATTAGAAGCTCGTATTAGTCACCTGGCGTATGCGCAAGAAATTGCTGGGGCTATGTTAAGAAGACAACAAGCCTCTGCGGTAGTAGCAGCGAGAAGACAAATTGTAGAAGGCGCTGTGGGCATGGTAGAAATGGCCTTAGCTAAATTATCAGAGCGTGAAATTGTACATCTCGATGAAGAACGAAAAGCAGCCATGGTAAGTAATTTATTGGTAGTGCTGTGCGGGGATAAAGAAGTGAACCCAATAGTGAATACTGGTACACTTCATCATTAAGAATAAAACCACATAGAAGCATATTTCAAATCTATGCGACTATGTGGTTATTAAATCTGAGTTATGGCAGAAAAAAAAGCATTTGTACTTAGGGTAAATCCCGAAACGCTGAAGGAGCTCCAGAAATGGGCCGACGATGAATTCAGAAGCGTTAACGGGCAAATTGAATATTTGCTACAAAAAGCTTTGGCTGAAAATGGAAAATCTAGGTCTAAAAAAACAGCGCCAAAGAAAAAAGAATAGCAGCCACTTATGGAGTTCGGCTGTGAAAGAAGGATAGAATTTTGTAAATTTATATAACCTAAAACCCTACGCCTTGAAAAAAATAGTACTCCTACTTTTAATTTCCCTTATAGCTTCTACCACAAAATCACAAGTTGTTTTTTCTCCACCTGGTGCGGAATGGAGTTATAATATTTATTGGTCGGGCGGCGGCAATCCTGCTTGGCAATACACATATCTCGAAAAAATAATTTATAAGAAAGATTCAATTTTAAATTCAGACACATTAAAAGTATTAACACACAATCGGTTTTACCTAGAATGTGACCAAGGTATAGCCAAAACCACCCTCATTAAACAAAAAGGAGATACTATTTTTATGTCAAACAGAGGTACCCGAAATCAATGGGAAATTCTTTATAATTTTAATACTCAAGCCGGGCAAAGTTGGCAAACTTCAGTGAGAACTAACCTTTATAGCACTGATAGCAATGCAGTGTACGTATACACGATTACCGTAGATTCAACAACAACAATAAATCAGAATGGTTTCAATTTAAAACGACTATTTGTTAGATACGCTGGAGGAAGTTTTCCCAATCAAGCAAGCAACTATGCGGCGACTATTACTGAACGTTTTGGTTGCAATAGATTTTTATTCAATTACTACAACTTTTCGAGGGGCTTTTGCGACGCAGATTGGTTCCAGACAAATCTCTGTTACAAGGATTCACAATTCGGCACCAAACAATTTACGAATAGACCTTGTGATTTCCAAAATATTACTGGCATTACAGAAAATGAAAATGAAAATATATTTGCCGTTTTTCCAAACCCAGCTTCCAATAATTTGACAATAGAAAATAAATCCTCCACACAATCTCTTCGTCTTGAGATCTGTGACCTTCTTGGTAAAAGCATTTGTAAACAAAATTTGGAAGGCACTCAAACTATTGATGTCAGTTCCTTGCAAAACGGAATTTACTTTTTGCAAGTGTATGATAAAATGGAACTGCTATTCACCAAAAAAATTGTGAAAGAATAACTTTTTCACGTTCAACACTACCTTCTGGAAGCTTAATTTAGTCTTTCAATTTTATTGCGTGGCACGTTTCTTTTGTTCCATAATCTTATTTACTTGTATAACTAGTTTAACAGCCCAGGTTGCCATTAGCGGTAGAGTAATTGATCCTTTATCGCAAGAAGCTTTAGCCTTCGTAAACATTGGCATAAAAAATAAGAACATTGGAACCACCAGTTTAAGTGATGGTTCATTTTCAATTAACATCCCTGGCACTAACCAATTTGATAGCCTCACTTTTTCGTTGATTGGATATTCAGAATTAAAAATTCCCATTACACAAAGTGCTCAAAAACTTATTCCTCTTTTCCGAAAATCAGCTATTTTAGAAGAAGTGGCAATTAAAACATCTAAACTCAAAGAAAAAACGTTCGGACTAAAACGACACAATTTTGGTTTGCATTTTATTGATGGTTCAATCAACGCCAACGACATAGTTGAAATTGCCCAATTAATAAAACTACCAGCCACCCTTACAAAACTAACTTCTGTAAATCTATACATGAGTGAATCGAGTGATGATAGCATAAGCTTTCGCGTGAATTTTTATACCTATCAAAACAATCGTCCTGCTGAAAGATTATTAGAAAAACAAATTATTCTAACACAAAACATACAGGAAGGGTGGTTGCGAGTTGACGTTTCAAAATTTAATATCTACGCGAAGGAAAAGATAATATGCGCCATCGAATTTCTTCCCGCTAAAACAAGAGAAAAACGCATCTCTTACGATGTAAAATTAGGCGGTACTTCAAAGAGTTTTTTAAGGAAAAACAGTCTGGGAGAATGGACAGTTCCACCGCATCATTATATGATGAATGTGACAGCATACGATTCTAATAACAAAGAATCTTATCAGGAAACAGAAGAAAAAGAGGACATTGCCACCACAACTTTATTTTCGAAATTCGTGAAGGATACCTTTTCAATTTTCGTGTCATTACCCAGTGACTATTATAAATCCAAAAATAAAACTTACCCGCTTGTATATCTTCTTGATGCTAATGCCTATTTTAATCACATAAAAGAATTTCTTCTTCGAAAAGAAAATGATAAACTTCAGAAAACCATTCTTATTGGCATTGGTTATAGCGATGCCTTTATGATGGATTCGTTACGACAACGGGATTATACATTTCCCAAAACAGATAGTTGTAACATTTGTGGAGGTGCGAATAACTTTAGAAGTTTTATACAGAAAGAATTAGTTCCATACATACAAAAAAATTATCGCTGTAAGGATAACAATGCAACCCTAATGGGTCATTCTTTGGGAGGATACTTTCCTTTTTATGCTCTATACAAAGACCTGGAGGAAAACAATACCTTTTTTCAAAATTATATTGCTATAAGTCCTTCGCTTGAATATTCAAACAACTATTTAATTGATCGGTTTGCAAACTATAGACCTGAAAAAACGCTTGACAAAAAAGTATACAGTGTTTACGGTGATAAAGAAGAAAACAATCCAGAAGATGATTTAAAAAATTTATACATTTTTCAAAACTTTACATCACACCTCAAAACCTATTCACATATTCAAATAAAAGCAGAAGTATATCCTAAACTTGAGCATATGGAAACTGCAATTCCTGGATTTGAAAAAGGTTTGCGCCTTCTATTAAACACTAAATAAAGTCTAACATCACAGACAAATTCGAACTTAACTAACAGTTGTTCTTCAAAAATCACAGATATTCCTAAATATTTAGAAACTTCTCAATAAATTGGCTCAAGCTGTCTGCTTTCTGTATTACTTGAGCTTCCAACTACCAATTCCATACTGCACTGCTTTATTCTTGATAAGCTTCTACGTGATAATTCACATCTCTAGTGGGAAAAAACACAGTTCTTTTTACTTTCTATAACATTTACTTTTCCTAATTAATAGTAACTTTGTTTTGTACTAAAAATTTATGATACACTCAAAGCTTAAAACACCCATTTTAATAGTAGTTCTCTCTTTTTTCCTTTTTGGCTTTAATTCTAAGGTAAAACTACTTAGTCCTGATGATATATTATTACGTTCGCGTTACGCTCTCTTAAATGTAAAATCTGTCAATTACTCCTGTAATTTCATGCAAAAATTTGCTGGTGGAAAAGACACACTTAAAACAATGGCTAATATTTTACTAGAGAAAAAAAGTGAAGACACTCTGTTACACTGCAATTTAAAACTAACCAGTCAGTTTACATTTTACGCCCTTACTTTTAAAACTGAACTATTTTATAATGGGAAGAAAAATGTTGCGCTTAATCATTCAAGAAAAAAAGTTACAATAGACACGATTGGCAATCGCGGAAAGGGCAAGCCTACAATGGATATGCTCAAACAGAACTTTCCAACCGCCAACCTTATAAATCATTATACTGAGCAACTTCCCTTTGAACCTTTTTTTAAGAAAGGTGCCATCATTAATACACTTGAAGAAACCCAGATTGGATCCTACACCTGCTTTAAACTTGAGATTACTACGAAAGATTTTCCAGAAAATACTAAAAGAATAACAACTCTATTTATTGACAAACAAAGCTATCTGCCGATAAAAAGAATTGACATTGTGGGTTTAGACAACAAACAACAGTATTCTGATTTTACACTTTCAGAAATAAAAATAAATAATCCTTCTATTGTTGCACAAATAAAACCACCCTTTATTCCTAAAGACTATTCGGTAGATTATTATAGACTTGATCGTTACTAGTTGAAGTTAACAGTTATAAGTTCAAAGTTATTAGTTACTTGCTAAATTATATAGGATATAGGCTACAAGTTCGAACTTCCAACACAAATTTCTTTCCTGATTAAAAAATAGCGCTTAACTTCGTGCATGACTTTTTTAGGCAGATTAAAATTTTACGGAGTTGGTTTTGGAATTGGTTTATTAATGGTTTTTGCCATTTTCGGTCAGCGAAGTTGTACAACTCCGAACGAAATAAAAATGCAGCAACTTGTTTTTCAATACATGGAGTTTTCTGAGAAAGCACAATGTAAATTGAAATGCAACCGTAAAAACGAAACGCTCCTTAAAATTGAACTACGTCATTTTGAAATAAATTACGACCTAAGTGATGTACACAAGGAGCCTTGTGGAGAATATTACATCCAACCGAAAAAAGAATACGACTCTTTGTATAATTACAAACTCATCATTTACGATTGTGATACAATAAGCCGAATAAAAGACATTAGCTTCACATCCACAACAACCTGCACGTGTCCATAGCTCCTTTGTATACCCCAGATTTTTTTATGCGCGAAGCGTTGAAAGAAGCTCAAAAAGCTTATGATGCTGATGAAGTGCCTGTGGGCGCTATTATTGTTGCCGAAAACAAAATTATTGCACGGGCGCATAATCTTACTGAGCGTCTACATGACGTAACTGCTCATGCTGAAATGCAGGCCATAACTTCTGCAGCGCATGCTTTAGGCGGAAAGTATCTCATTGACTGCACACTCTATGTAACACTAGAACCTTGCATTATGTGCGCCGGTGCATTAGCCTGGAGCCAAATTTCTTCGATAGTATTTGGAGCATCAGATCCTAAAAAAGGGTTTACTCTTTTGCAAAAAAATATTTTACATCCAAAAACAGAAGTTCTAAAAGGTGTTTTAGCGGAGGATTGCGAGAAACTTCTTAAAGACTTTTTTATTCAGAAGCGTAAATAGTTGTTTTTAGCAGAATTTTTGAATAAATTTATAGGACATTTAATATTTAAATTAAAAATAGTCTCATGCAAATTTTCAAAGCCCTTTCGTTAACCGCATTACTATCAATCGGAATAGTAAATTCTGAACTTCAAGCTCAGGCAAACACAGCAATTACTACGCCTTTGACACCCGCAAAAACCATTATCCTAAAGCACCCACTTGCTACTAACGCCGACAATTTTTTTTCTGCTGGAACAGCTTTTATGTTTGAAATATATAAAGTAGGGGATATTTCAAAAGTTATTGAATTAATTAAGAAGAACTCCAATGTTTCGGAATGTACCGCGGGCATTACTACTGGGGATTACCAGCAAATAAATATTTTATTAAAAGTAAAAAAAGATAAAGCTTGGTTTGCCGATCTCTTTAAAAAGGCGGGTTTAAAAACCATTAAAATTAACAATAACCCTATTGTGGAGGTTGAGAAAATGTAAATAAAACCTTATTGAAATTATCAAAGCCAGTCCTTACCGATTGGCTTTTTTATTTCGTAGTACCAGGCCACTTCTGCATCATTCATTCGTAATTTATTGAGTTATCTTGAATGTGTAATCGGTATTATTGTTAATTTTGCGCATGATTAATGCAGAAAACCTATTGTTTGATTCCGTTCAGAAAGCGCTTGCTGACTTATACTCTATTAAAACTGAGACTATTATATTTCAAAAAACAAGAAAAGAATTTGAAGGCGATTTTACCTTAGTTACCTTTCCTTATACCAAGGAAACAAAAAAATCTCCTGAACAATTAGGAAAAGAAATCGGCGAATTTATACTTCAACTGAACTCAAGTATTTCTGCATTTAACGTAGTGAAAGGTTTTTTAAACATTTCACTTAATAATGAATTTTGGATCAACTATTTTAACTCCGTAAAGAGTGCTAAAAATATCGGACTAAAAAACGAAAACAGTTCCGGTAAAACAATTATGGTGGAATACTCGTCCCCAAATACCAACAAACCGCTGCACCTTGGCCATGTTAGAAATAATCTCTTAGGATACTCTGTTGCTCAGATATTAAAAGCGAACGGGCACCAAGTCATAAAAACAAATATTACCAACGATCGGGGAATTCATATTTGCAAAAGCATGTTAGCCTGGCAAAAATTCGGTAATGGCGAAACGCCTCAAAGTTCCGGTATGAAAGGCGATCACTTGGTTGGTAAATATTACGTTGAATTTGACAAAGCAAATAAAATTCAAATTGCCGAACTCATAAAAGAAAACGAATCTAAGGGGATTACGGTAACCAAAGAAGAGATAGAAAAAAAAACTCCACTCTTACTCGAGGCTCAAGAAATGCTACTAAAGTGGGAAGCTGGAGATAAAGAAGTAGTTGAGCTCTGGAAAACCATGAATGGATGGGTTTACGAAGGTTTTGCACAGACTTATAAAATTTTAGGAGTCGATTTTGACGTTCTCTATTACGAAAGCAATACGTATTTATTAGGCAAAGAAATTATTCAGGAAGGTTTAAATAGAAATGTTTTTTACAAAAAAGAAAACGGCAGCGTTGCCATTGATTTAAGCAAAGATGGACTCGATGAAAAAATTGTTTTAAGGGCTGATGGTACCAGTGTTTATATTACACAAGACATCGGCACAGCCATAGAGCGATTCAAAACCTATCCCAATCTGCAGCAACTCATTTACACAGTTGGTAACGAACAAGATTATCACTTCAAGGCCTTGTTTAAAATATTAGAAAAACTGGGTTACGGCTGGGCAAAAGAATGTTACCACTTAAGTTACGGTATGGTGGAACTTCCCGAAGGCAAAATGAAAAGTCGTGAAGGTACTGTGGTAGACGCAGATGAGTTGCTTCAAGAAATGTATGATACAGCCGAAAATACCACCAAAGAACTTGGCAAGGTAGATGGTTTTACTAACGAAGAGCTAGCTGATTTATACCGAACAATTAGTTTGGGCGCCTTAAAATATTTTATTTTAAAAGTCGATCCACGCAAAAAAATGCTATTCGATCCAAAAGAAAGTATCGACTTTAATGGTCATACCGGGCCTTTTATACAATATACGCACGCACGTATCAAATCTGTTATTCGTAAAGCAGAAATGGATTTCAGTTCTGATAACACGTCCTTTGAACCAAACGCTCTTGAAAAAGAACTCATTAAAAGCATTTATGATTTTTCAGCAATAGTTGATGAAGCCGGTAAAACATATAGTCCTGCCCTTATAGCCAATTACGTATATGAACTCACAAAGTTATTTAATCGTTTTTACCACGAATTCTCAATCCTTAAGGAAGAGAATTTAGAAATTAAAAAGTTTCGTTTACAGTTGGCGCAACTTAGCGGACAGGTGTTATCTAACGCAATGAACCTGTTGGGTATTCACGTGCCCGAAAGAATGTAATAATTTTAATAAAGACTTGGCGCTGTTTTTGTATTAGCAGGTAATTGAAAAAAGTCAATGGACAGCTTTTTCGGAATCACTTTTGTTGCTTCACTTTCGAGCGTGAATTCATTGTCCTCTAAAATCATTTTTAATGGCACTGCGTTAGACCTGGAAATATAATTGTAATAATTTCCATATTGGTGATTTATGAAAAGTTGAGCGTTTACTTGTAACTGAGAGTTAAAATAATATTTGTGAACTCCACTTCTACACGTAAGTATTAGCTCATCGCATACATACCCTAACACGGTTATGGCATCTTTATTTAAGGCGGCGCTTAAAAGTTCATCGTCGTGTAATGCTGCGTCATTCCAGAAAACAGTATCAGAACTCGCCATTTTATTGTAAAGCTTATTGTCTTTGTTTATAAATAGTTGCCATTGAGCAAACATTCCATTCATTACAGTTTTGTAATTACCATCTTTTATATAATAGTGATGTTCCTTACCTAACATTACAGCAAGAGTTTGCTCTTTCATTTGTGGATTTTTACTTTTGAAAGAATTTGTGTAAACAATTTCACCTTCAAAATCAGCGGCACTTGTTTGCGCATTTGAATCAAAGGCATAGAGTGAAAGTACTAGGCTTACTAAGAAAAGATTAAGTTTGGTAACCATATTTTATTTTTTTTCAAGTTACAATAGTTTATTTATACAAACAAAAAAAATAAGCTAAAAAACCTTACACTGCTTATTCCTTGGGCTCCCAGAGCTCTATTTTATTTCCTTCTGGATCATAAACCCAGGCAAATTTACCATAACTTTCTTCCATTCTTTCCGAATCTATTTTTACACCGTTCAATTTCAGCTCTTCAACAAATTTATCGAGATTGTGAACACGGAAATTTATCATAAACTGTTGATTTTTACTGCCAAAATATCCAGTATCCTCTTTAAAAGGTGAAAACACAGTTGGTCCTGCTTCCTGAGACCAAGGAATATTACTAGAAACCGTATTGATTCTGAAATTTTTTTCATACCAAAGAGCCAATGCCTTATTATCTTTTGAGCGAAAAAAAACGCCCCCTATTCCACTTACAAATTTCTCCATATTATTTTTTTTAATCGGTTAACGAATCTTTTTTAGTTTTACGCTTGAGAATGAGGGCGCTAATTAAAGTAACAACAAGCCCCACAGGGAATATTTCAAGATAAGTGTACATTGTAAAATAAAAAGGATTACTCGCGTAAAGCTTCATATCATCTGTCACCTTTTTAATAGCTGTTTCCATTTCCTGTACCGACATCTTACTTTGTTCTATCATTTTCACCTGAGACGAGGCATAATTTTGTGCGAACTCAGGCAAAAAAAAGTGGAATTCAATTGCCCAGGTAACAACATACATTGTTGAAGCAACTAAACTTATTAAGCAGCCCATTAAAAAAGCTTTACCAAAGGTAATTACTCCCTCGTTTTGCTTATCGCGGTAATTTTTAATTCCAACAAAGATAAAAGAGAAAGCCACTGCCATACTTGCAAAGCCAATTATCATTCCTCCTGACATGTCCGGATTTTCAGCTTGTGAAAACTTCATCATAGAAACTGCCATAAAGGTTGACACAATCAATCCCGCAATGACACCAAAAACCAATACATTTTTTTTCATAATTTATTTATTTTAAGATTAAACTCAGATGCAAAACTAAGCTCAGTTTTCAATTTTTCATTCATACTTTAGGGTGATTTTCTTGCGCTTTTTTAATTTCACACGAAAGTAGTATGAACTTAATGTATGAGATTCAAGCGTTTAGCTTTTTCTACAGCTTGAGTCCTTCTTTTAACGTCGAGTTTTTCAAATACTTTTGAAGAATGTGTTTTAATAGTATTTAAAGAAACAAATAAGCTTTCAGCTATTTCCTGATTACTTAAACCTTTTGCCATTAAATCCAGTACTTCCATTTCGCGTTTACTTAAACCCAAATTATCAAGTTGATCTATGTCTAAAACAAATTCTTGACGGTCTTTATAAACAGTTTTTTCAATGATAACAGTTTCTTTTTTAGGGTTAACCAATTTTAATGCTAGCCAAATTCCTAAAAAAGTAAATGCAATTGCAATAGCGCTCGTATATATTTCAAACGAATAATTAATTAGTATAAACTGAAGTTCAAGCCATTTTAAAAGAAATAAAAACAAGGCTAATGCCACGCCATAAACAATAAAACTTTTATTTTTTAGAATTTTTATCACAATAATTTAATACATCAAAAGCTAAATTACTAAATATGGATTAAAGTCGAAACTTCATAAATCGAGCTAAAAAATAAACGTATTTTTGATATATCTTTATACTTAATATGACAACAACGCAATTCACCCTACAACACCATTTGCCAAATCAATTTGATTTGGTTTATTCAACTTTATTAGATTTCAAGAAATTTGGTGAAGTTCATCCAGTAATAACTAATGTAACCATAATAAAAGAGAATTTGCCTGATTATATCGAATACAGTATAGAGGAAGAAATTTACCTTCTTGGGTTCATTAAAAATCGACCTAAATACACTGCAAAAGTGATAGAAGTGGAAAAACACAAACATATCCGCTATACTTCTCCTGTTAAAAGTTTTATTTTTCTAACTATAGACTTAACTCTCACAACCGGCAAAAATGGTTTGTTACAGGTAACAGAAACTTTTGAAATAAAAAGTAATAAGGTGATGGGTCTTGTATTTAAAAATATTCTTAGTAAAGCACATCTTCAATTCTTTAAAAATCTTAAAAAGGTTCTCGATAATAGTGTAGAAGATCTTGTTGTAAACTAAGATGGAAAATTATTCAGATTACATAGCCAAAAACCGCGAATCCTGGAACAAAAGAACAGACTACCATCTGGAATCAGAATTTTATGATGTAAAAGGGTTTTTACAGGGTAAAACCTCTTTGAAATCAATTGAATTAAATTTATTGGGTGATATAAAAAACAAAAGTCTTTTACATTTACAATGTCACTTTGGTCAAGACACCCTATCCCTTGCGAGAATGGGTGCGGACGTTACAGGTGTTGACCTTTCTGATAACGCAATAAAAAACGCAAAACTATTGGCGGAAAAAACTAATTTGGATGCGAAATTTATATGCTGTGACCTTTATTCATTACCACAGCAACTCGATAAGCAGTTTGATATTGTTTTTACAAGTTATGGTACGATAGGCTGGTTGCCTGATATTGACAAGTGGGCAAAACTCATTTCCACCTATTTAAAACCAGGTGGTAAGTTCATATTTGTAGAATTTCACCCGGTTGTTTGGATGTATGATGATAATTTTGAAAAAATCGCTTACAATTATTTTAATGTTGCACCAATAGTTGAAACCGAAAGTGGAACTTATGCCGATAAAACGGCGCCTATCAAAAACGAATACATAGCTTGGAATCACCCGACAAGTGAGGTGTTGAATAGTTTAATACAAAATGGTTTAGTTCTTAAATCGTTTGATGAGTTTAATTATTCACCCTATAATTGTTTTAATCACACCGAAGAATTTGAACCTGGAAAATTTAGAATCAAGCATTTAGGAAATAATATTCCCATGGTGTTTTCATTAGAAGCAGAAAAAGAGATTTAGATTTCTTTCTATTCCTGATCGTTTAATCACAAACACAAAGAGTTTTTAATTTTCTCAGTGTTACTCCATGCCAATTTTGTGTTACTCTGTGGTTTGGTTCAAATTAAGCACAAAGGAGAATTACAACTTCACTCCGCCTTTGTAGACAAAAGAAATAATATCCTTCTCTATTTGATTTAATTTTAAGCCTCGCCGTTCAAAAACTTTTTCGGCAGTTTCAAATAATTTATCAATGCGATAGTTTTCAAAACCTTCACTTCCACCCCAACTAAAATTTGGAATAGCCGTTTTTGGAAATCCACCACCGTAAATATTAGAGCCAATGCCCACAACAGTTCCCGTATTAAACATGGTGTTTATGCCGGCTTTTGAATGATCTCCCATCACAAGTCCACAAAACTGAAGGCCTGTGTCTATTTGTTTATTTTCTTTGTAACTGAAAAGCTTAACGCTGCCGTAATTATTTTTTAGATTACTTGTGTTTGTGTCGGCACCCAAATTGCACCACTCACCTATTATAGAATTTCCTAAGAAACCATCATGCGCCTTGTTGGTGTAACCAAAAATAACACTGTTACTTACTTCACCACCAACTTTGCAATGTGGACCAATAGTTGTAGCGCCGTAAATTTTAGCCCCCATTTTTAAGGTACTGTGTTCGCAAAGAGCAAATGGTCCGCGAACAATAGAACCTTCCATTACCTCAGCATCCTTGCCAATGTATATTGGTCCGTTTGAAGTATTAAAGATACATGCCTCTGCTTTTGCACCGTCTTCAAGAAAGACTTGAGATTCATTACCTATAACGGTAACAGACTTACTTAACTTTACAGAAGTTTTGTTTTTCGTTAAAAGTTCAAAATCACTTTTTAAAGCCTCAGCATTTTTTTGAAAAATATCCCAAGTATTATTTATTTCAAAAACATCAAAAGCGTATTCAATCTTTTTTAAGAAATTATTTTCAAGATCGCTTTGTGAGCCGTGAAACGCTATCAGGTCAGATTTTTTATAAAGTGCTTCGCTCTTCTTCAAAGTCAAAATGGCTGACACTATTTTTGTATCTGGAGAATACTTAGAATTAATAAAAATGCCTACTTCAACATCCGTTTTAAATTTAGTTTGCAAATACTCCTGTGTATAATAAGAGCAAACTGTATTTAAACTAAGATCCCATTTTTCTTTAATTGTTAAAACACCGATGCGCATCTCTGAAAGTGGACGTGTGAAGGTAAGAGGCAAAAAACCCTTCCATATTTCAGAATGATCAAATAAAACAAAGTCCATATTTACCTCTTAATCGGCTTTGTGATTTTAAATTCCGTTCTACGATTTACTTTGTGTTCAGCATCTGTACACTCTACTCCGTCTTCGCATCTATTAAGTAAGCGAGTTTCGCCATAACCGGTCGCTTTTAAACGCCCGCGGCTAATACCCTTTTTAACTAGGTAATCTACAGCTGTTTGTGCGCGTTTTCTTGACAAGCCTAAATTAAATTCGCTGCTTGATTGTGAATCGGTGTGTGAACTTATTTCAAGCATGAGCTTAGGATAATCTGTTAAAGCGTCAGCGGCCTTGTCCAAGATAGCTTTCCCTTCTTCACCAATTGAATAATCGCCATACGCATAGTAGATGTTTTCAACAATGGTAACCGTCATTTCCGATTCTTCTTCTGGTTCAGCTGCTTTTACAACAGCAGGTTTAGCTTCTTTTTCTTTAGGAGCTATTGAAGGATTTTTCTTAAGTTCTTCTTTCTGTTTTTTAATTTCAGCGATTTTTAGTGAAGGATCTTCAACTACGAATGCACCCATTGAGAATTTATCGACCTCTAAAATTTTAAATGAGAATTTTCCTCCATCCATATCTACTATCTTGTAAATTCTTCCTTTGCTATCCGAAATATAAATACGTTTTACACCACTTAAACTTGGATCATTGGCATCGGCTTCAAAAATATAATTCTTTTCAGCATCCAGATTTTTGAAATTGAATTTACCACTGGCAGTAGTAGTCCACTCTTGCTCATTTGAGCCATCCTCGTCCTTTACTCTAATTTTCGCATTAACGATAGGTTTTTTATCTTGGTCGTACATATACCCATAAATGCCCATTACAAGATTAACGTCTTCAGCATCCATGTCCTCAAGCAAAGTTCTGTCGGCTGTGAGCACTTTAAATGTAAAATTACCCTTTCCTTTATAAAATGTTCTTACATCTTTACCACCCTTGTTGGTTAAAATAATCTTAGTACCCTCTGCAAGCTTTATATCACCTTCATCAAGAGCTATTAAATAGTTTTGATCAGATGGGATGTTTCTAAAAGCAAAAGCTCCGTATTCATTTGTTGTAGCTTCTTCAACAACATCACCGAAATCATTCACGAGTTTTAGTTTAGCATTTGGTAAGGCTTCGCCTGAATTACCAACTCTAATTGTACCCGCAAATACCAGGTCATCTTCTGTGTATAAGTCTGGCAAAGCATTTGGATCTATTGGTAAATTTCTAAATACAAATTTATTGTCCTTGTATTTACTTGTAACACGATGAATGGCACTGTCATTTTCAGCGAGATAAAAACGAGCCTTACCAACTAATTCAGGATCTTCTTCCATTACCGATGCCATGTATTTTCTATCACCATCTAAATTCTTAAATGCAAAATAACCTTTAGCATCAGTATACATACTATCTACAACATTACCTAATTCATCTAAGAGTAAAACTTTTTTACCTTTTGCGTAATCTTTAGAATTTTCAGTTAATAAAACTGTACCATCAACAATAGCCGATTTGTTTTTAAAGTTGAAAAGAAAAATATCATCAAGTCCTTTACCGCCAGGACGGTTTGAAGAAAAATAGCCTACTGTATCGTTTAGAAAAGTAACACCAAAATCATCTGTACTACTATTGAGATCTAGACCCTCGTTACGATTTAATGTCCATTTGCCTTTTACAAATTTAGCGGAAAAAATATCCAATCCACCAAAACCTGGCAATCCGTTAGAGGAGAAAAACAAAACACCATTTTTACGTATACCTGGAAACATTTCGTCACCCGGTGTATTGATATCTGGTCCTAGATTAACAGGGGTGCCCCAGTCGTCTCCTTCCTTTTTACTCACATAAATATCTTTGCCACCATAACCACCATCCATATTACTGGTAAAATAAAGTTCCGTTCCATCATCACTTAAACTTGGGTGAGCAATAGAATATTCTTTGTTGTTAAGGTTAATAGGTTTAATAGCTTTCCAGGATTTACCGTCTCTTGTTGCAGTATATATTTGCGAGCGGTTTACATAACCTTTTTTAGAAACATAATTTACCCGCGTGAAATAAAGTGTTTGTTCATCAGCAGTCGCACAACCTGGTCCATCATGATAATATGTGTTGATTTTGCTAGAGAATTGTTTTGATTTTTGAATATTAACGCCTTCTATATCAGAAATGTACATACTCATAAAAGGTTGCCCACTATAATCGTCAACGGAATAATTCACAAAATCAAACTCCTGTTTTTCTGCAATAAATATTAATTTGTTATTCATTACATACGGAGAAAATTCAGATTTATCCGTATTAATTGTACCAACATTTTCAATTTTATACTCTACTGAACGAGATAAATGATATTTAATTTCTCTACAAAACTTTAACGCCTTTTTTGCACTCTCGTCATCAGGGTTTCTCTGAACATAATTCGCGTATTGTTCAGTAGCCTCTTCGTATTTACTTCGAGCTTTTAAAATTTGCGCGTAATTAAAAACCACTTCTTTAGATTGATCTGGATTTAACTCAAATAATCTTCTGTACGTGTTTTCCGCATCAGCATATTTGTTTGTTAACTTATAAAGATTAGCCAATTTAATCATGGCCTCTTCATGTTTATCGGTTTTTTTTGAAGTCAATTCTTTTTTGTAACAAGGTATTGCTTTTGTGTATTCGCCACTTTCAAAGTATTTATCACCCTTTGAAATTTGCGCAAAAGAAGAATTGATAACAGCTAAAATAAAAGCCAAAATGTATATTTGTTTATGTTGTATCATTATTTATAAAAATCTAGGGTTAATCATTTTTGCTTTAGTTGGGGCGAAATCGAAACCAATCATTACCTCAAAACTTGAGCCTAGTTTGCTTGCATTACCTAATCCAGTGTCGTAAGATAAACCAAATCTTAATTTATCGGTAGCATAAAATTGTACTAAAGCTCCTGGGCCATACTCAGATCTATAAAAAGCTCCTAACCACAATCGCTTATAAAGAAAGAAATTACAGTTGATATCCATTCCAAAATCACTCTTCACCTGTTTAAGAAGGATGGTTGGAGCAAAAACTAAATTTTCACTAAACACAAATGAATTTCCCAAGCTAAAAAACAAGTGGGTGAATTCTTTATAGGTAAATTTTCCCTGATTTATAGAAGCAGTTTCATAGGAATATACTTTAGGACTGTTAATGTGACTGGCACTAAATCCAACAAAAAACGACTTGGATCTTAAAAACAATCCCGCATTAATATCCAATGTGCCCTTGGTCAAATTTTTAGATAATTCAGCAGGAACCTCATCTTTTTTAAAGTCTATTTCATCAAAATTAAAATTATAACTGTTATAGCCACCATTTAATCCAAACGAGAGTTTAAACTTCTGATTAAGTTTAAGAATGTATGCAAAGTTTCCGTAAAAACCAGTTGTGCTCCTTGGCCCTATATCATCTCTTACCACGCTTAAACCAATGCCTATATTTTTATTTGCTATAGGTGCGTGAATACTCAAAACCATTGTTTTTGGCGCCCCAGGAAAACCAACCCATTGATCTCGCCTTAATGCTATAATGGCTAATGCATCACGCGCACCCGCGTAAGCTGGATTAATAATCATTTGATTAAACTGGTAAAGGCTGTATTGAGGATCTTGCTGTGCATTTAGTCCCTGAAAAAGGAAGAGCACACTCATTACAATTATTAATATTTTTTTCATCTTTTGTTTTTTAAATGATTTTATAATTTTATTTATCAGTTTTTAATTAATTCAACCCAACCCTTCATTGGCTTACTTCCATCTCCGAGGTCTAATATGTAAAAATAAGTACTTGGCAGCAGATTATCCAACTTATCTTTGCTTGGCCATGATCTCGAATTATTATCATATCCGGTAATATCGGCTAACTGTTGTCCCCAGCGACTAAAAATAAGCAATCTGTTTTTTGGGAAATCTTCGATATGATCTACTGTAAACACATCGTTATCTCCATCGTTGTTAGCGGTAATACCGTGATACACTTTTACTAAACAAGGGCCGCCTGTACTTAATACAGGAACTACCTTGGTTAAGGAATCTGTTTTTGTGGTTCCTATATTATTTGTATAGGTTATTAAAATTTTGACTGTATAGGTTTGAGCCGTTAAATTAACAATTGAATCACAATTTGCTGTACAGGTACTTGTAGGTGACCAACTATATGTAACCTGATAGTTTGCCACCTGTAAGGGCTTCAAAACGCGAACAATAATTTCACCATCTTGTTTATCATCGCAACTTACGTGATTTACGTTTACATTCGCAGTAAAGCCACCAATTGTAATAACCTCTGGTTGAATGTACCCTTGCGTGATGTATAAGGATCCTGAACCAATCATTTCGGTAAAGGGTTCACCTATATTATCGGTGATATAAATGCCAGTAGTGCCAATTTGCCTTTCATTTCCTGCAGAGTTAATCACTTGGGGACTAATTATGGGACTCTGGGCAAATACAGCACTGTTCGCGGCTATTGCGGTTAGTAATAATATTTTTTTCATTTTATCCATTATTATAATTCTAATTTATTTTAAATCCTTTTTTATTAATCTTTATATTCCAGTTTTATTCCGTGTATAAACATTGGGTCACTCGAGGTATCTGTGCCAGAGCCTCCATTTCTGCGTACATCAATAAATATATTTTTATTACTTGCACTAAAAGACGAAAGCACAAACGTACCCTCCGTTAATCCGTTTGCAACCGAATTAGCGGCAAACACGGGATTTCCACCAGTAGTCGGAGCAGTCATATCCGCATTCAGATTAGCGGCGATGTATAAAACTTGCATATCAAAATTTCCAGAAGATGCGGTAGGACAAGAATACTGCACTACGAGAGTAAAAGCGGTTGTCCCATTCCAATCTGACGGTATCGGAAATGCGGTTTGAAATTGCTGGGTAACAGCGTTAGATAATTGGAGATAAGGTCTTTGGTAAGAGGTTGACACTCCTTTTGTACCTGGAACTATTGATACAGCAGCACTTATATCAAGGGAAGCCACGTCGAATACAATAGACCTCGTTCTTGATCCACCAGATGACGTTTGCCAGGTTGCGTTACCAGAGGCGTCAGAAGTTAATACTTTTCCTGCACCTTGTGTTCCATCAACTAAACGTGTTGTTCCGTTAACATGCAGAGTAGCAGTCGGCGTCACGGTACCAATTCCAACTGCTCCTGTATTGGAGATTACCATTCTGTTGGCACCGTTTGTACCAAAATACAAAGGAGTGTTATCATAATTTAAGAGAGCCGAACTTAAATTATCAGTTCCTAAAACTAGTCCAAAGCTTGCTGTTGCAGTATGCGTTAATCTTACCTGCGTAAAATTATTTGTGCTGTTAATATGAAGATTTGTAGCAGGTGATGTAGTACCAATACCTACCCGACCATTATCCTCTACCCTCATACGTTCAACACTATTTGGTTCGAATACAATTGGTGCAGTTGTCATTGTTCGAAGTCTTAAACTGGCATTTCCTGGGTAAAACCCAACAGCTGCAGAAAAAAGACCTCCAAACTTATAAAACTCCATTCTTGCTTCGAATGAAGAAGAGGGTGTTTCTATTCTTGCGATGGCATCTCCTGAAGAATTATAAACATGAAAGATTGAAGCTGGTGCCACAGTACCGATACCAACATTACCAACATCGTTAATTAAAAAATCAGTTCTAAATGTATTTGTTGCTGTTTTATACCTTACTGCAAAAGCACCAACTCCGAAATTTGTTGCCGTTCCACCAACCGCATTACCGCCGTGCCTGTCAATAATAGTACCCCAATACGATCGTAAATAAAGATCACCATCAACATTCTCTGATATTCCGTTTAAGCCAAGTATGGAAGTATTAGCATCCGCATCCATTTGAGTGGTGGTTCTTATTACCCCTTGACTAATAATAAATTTACCACCTGATACCTCTAATTTTGCAGACGGGTTAGGTACGCCAATTCCTACGCTCCCGGTTCCTTTAACGCGCATGAGTTCTTGACTCGTGGTAGAATTAATACCTGCAAAGAAAGCATGATCAGCAACTGGATTATCTACCTGATAACGCAAAGTATTGCTACTAAGACCAAAACCATACACCTGATGATCGTTGTTGGTGCCTTCCCACAAAACTATCTTACGGCCCGTAATAGCATTATTAAATTGCAACGGAGCGTTTGCAACAGTACCACTGATTGCTACGTTACCGCTTGCGAAATCTCCATAAATTAACGTTGCGCTGTTACTGTTGGCTACGTGTAATTTGTTAGAGCCTGTTTCATAGAAGCCTGCTCTGAATCCTAAAAAAACATTCCCACTTCCATTGATGTTACCTGCACCAGACTCACGACCTATTGCAGTGTTATTGTCACCAGTTATATGGCCTATTAACGCATCATTACCTAAAGCAGTATTATACGAACCCGTAGTATTATCGTGCAATGCGAAGTGACCAATTGCAGTATTGAAGTTACCAGTCGTATTACTATGTAAAGTATTTGCACCAAGACTGGAATTCCATCCTCCAAGAATATTGAGATATTGAGATTGAAAACCGATTGCAGTATTTCTTATTCCAGAAGTATTTGAATAAAGAGCTTGATAGCCGAAACTCGAATTTAAACCAGCTGTAGTATTTGACATTCCACTTTGAAACCCAAAAAAAGAATTTGCAAAAGCTGTATTTACGAGCCCGCTTTGATATCCAAAAAATGAGCTAGCAGACGCCGTTGGATCAATATACCCAGATTTTTGATTGTTTACTTTAAATAGTAAACCCACATTGTCTGTAGTACCTATAAAATTTAAGGAAGGTGTGGTGCCAGCATTACCCAATAAAGCCCATCCACTAGCCAACGGTATGTTAATATTAAAAGAATTGGTGCCGCTTGTGGAAAGCGATGGACCTGCCGCAGCAGTGCTTGTTAATGCAATACTTGTGTTGGCAACACTTGGTGTACTTATGCTAAAAGTTGGATAGGTTCCCGTTATAAGCGTTTGACCTGTATTATTAAATGTGACTGTTTGGTTTGGGGCAGTATTGATTATAGAACCAGAGGTAATGGAAATACCAGTACCACTAGTATAATTTGTGGCAGCGGTTGAATTTATAGTGAAATTTGGATACGCGCCCGTAATGGTTGCAGGACCAGCATTTGTGAAAGTTGGTGGAGGTACATTTAAACTAAACGAACTGCCTGAACTTGCTACAGAAGCACCAGCAGCAGCGGTAGTTGTTACCGCAACACTTGGTGTAATATTTGGAGAGGTGTTCACAATCACTGAACCAGAGGTTAAACCAATGCCCACTCCGTTTGTGTACGTTGTACCGGTTGATGAATTAATAGTAAAGTTTGGATAAGCACCTGTAATGGTTGCAGGACCAGCATTTGTGAAGGTTGGTGGCGGTACATTTAAACTAAAGGAACTTCCTGAACTTGTTACAGAAGCACCAGCAGAAGCGGTAGTTGTTACCGCAACACTTGGTGTAATATTTGGAGAAGTATTCACAATCACTGAACCAGAGGTTAAGCTAATGCCAGCCCCATTAGTGTATGTTGTTCCAGTTGATGAATTGATTGTAAAATTTGGGTACGCTCCCGTAATGGTTGCAGGACCAGCATTTGTGAAGGTTGGCGGCGGTACATTTAAACTAAAGGAACTTCCTGAACTTGTTACAGATGGTCCTGTTGCTGCCGATGTTGTTAAAGCAATACTCGGAATAGCAGAACTTATTGTATAATTAGGATACGCGCCATTTACCGTGGTTGCATTTGCCCCTGTAAAATTAGGAGAAGGAATATTAATGTCAAATGAATTTGTGCCAACACTTGTTACAGTACCCAAACCCGAAACCGTTATACTAGCATTCGGTGTTATTGCAATTGTTGGAGAAAGTACATAAGTGCTATTTCCTATACTTAAAATATTATTGGTGTAAGAAGATGGAACTGAATTGGCATACATAGCATAAGGAACACTTACGAGTTGCTGCGTACCAAGTATTACAAAACTAGTTCCACCCGATGTATCTACAGACAGCTCTAAAAAGTGAGTATTTCCCTGCCAGTTAATTGCAGACAGATCAGTCGTTTTTCCTATTTGAGTTGAAAATAATCCCAAGGCGTTGGTTTGAAGTTGCTGGGTTTCCATCGCAATAATGCTTCCGCTACTACTTCCTTGACGGATATTAAATTTAATCCCGATTGTTTTGTTTCTTAGTGGTGTGCCATCAGCCAAACGCGTCGTTCCTTGATAATTTATCAGGGATGGGGATTGGGCGAATAATCCTAAATTTATCAGAAGAAAGAATATGTAGAGACTGTGTTTCATAAATTTAGAATTGTTTGTCTTTTGGTTTAGTTTTATTTTTCATTTTATTGGTTAAATGTACTCATCACAGTTCCAATCCAAAAATAATCGGTCGACTGCCTTGTTAATGATACTTCGGTAATATGACCGTTTGCAGAAAAATATGGATCCCCAAAAATGCAATGCAAAAACACAATGTTATCTGTGTTATTATAAACTTGCGTAATACCGCTCACCAGATTATTAAAAGCCCTATTAACAGCAGCACCTGCACTGTTGGTTCCCATGCAATTGCAAACAGAAAGCGCACTGATACCAGTATTATTTACTCTCCAACCACCATTGGTTCCATCTCTTTCTAATATGATATCAGCCGTTCTCGCAATAATTTCACCCGCAGTAATATTAGTGGTATACAAACGGCGAATCATCATACCACCGGCACCTACGGGATAATTAGGGGGCTGACCTGTACCTGTTTCAGAACCCATTTTAAAGTATCCATTTCCTTTTATCCTAAATAACTCATTACTAGTGGTTGCGCTTGTACCTGCATAGAAAACATGGTCAGCATTTGTCACGTCGACCTGATAACGAAAAACAGAATTATCTATACCAAGCCCATAGAATTGATGGTCATTGTTGGCACCTTCCCATAACACAATTTTTCTACTTTGAATTCCATTTGAGAATTGCAACGGTGCATGTGCATTGGAGGTTCCGATACTAACATTGCCGCTCGAAAAATCTCCGTATATTAAAGGTGAAACACTTGTAGTTGAATTAGCAATATAGAGTTTATCATTTCCCGTTTCATAGAATCCAGATTGGTAACCCAAAAACACATTTCCTGTTCCGATGCTTTGGGCACCCGACGAATAACCTAAAAATACATTCTGAAAACCGCTATTCAGTTGACCAGCAGCGTGACCAACAGCCGTGTTGTAATTGCCAGCGGCGTTACTACCCATGGCAGATAAACCGATAGCTACGTTTGAATTTCCACTTGTATTAGCCGCCAAAGCAGAAGCTCCAATAGCAATATTATTTATAGAGTTATTAAGACTCAAGGCGGAATAACCCAATGCCACATTTCTTGAACCTGTAGTTAAATTCTGCAATGCTCCTGAGCCAAAAGCTATGTTTCCACTTCCTGTTGTTACAGCATTTAAACTTTGATGACCAAAGGACGCATTAAAAAGCGTTTGATTAATACTACCTGCTTTTTGATTATTTACTCTGAAATTTAAAGCATTATTGTCGGTTGTGCCAATAAAATTAAGACTTGGTGTTGTCGCCGTATTTCCACCAAGTGACCATGAGTTAACTGCGGAAACTATTGTCCAAATTGGCGCTGCAGCTGAGCCTGAAGAAGTGAGCACTTGCCCTGCAGTTCCATAATTTGCTGTGCTTCCAACACCAATAGCAGCAGTTTGGTTAATGGTGAGTACGGGTACATCTCCTGAATTTTCAATCACAAAATTACCATTCGCATCCTTCCCAATATCATAAAATAGTGAACCAGCACCAGAACTCTGAAAGCGAAATTGAGGGCCTCTGGAATTGCTATTGACTAATGATGCCATTAAAGCTGTGGCCCCTGGTCCGTTAAAATATGGATGGACTTGAAATTCACCTTCAGTACCTGAAACAATTAATCTGTGCCCTGGTGTAGGGGTACCAATGCCTACATATCCATTTGCCAATATTCGCATGGCCTCAGTCGCATTTGAACGGAAGATTAATGGTTGAGCGTCACTTGTTCCTATATAATTTGTTGCCGGGTTTGTTGTAGCATTTCCTAATAAAGACCATGCGGTTGTAGGTGGAATATTGATATTAAAAGAATTAGTGCCGCTTGTTGAAAGCGAAGGGCCAGCAGCAGCTGTAGCTGTTAATGCAATACTTGTGTTTGCTATTGTAGGCGTATTTACAGTATACGCTGGATAAGCTCCTGAAATAATATTTTGACTAGCGTTTGTAAACACCGGTGCTTGTACGCCAACTAAGTAATTTGGTCCTGCGGATACTGTTGCTATACCTGCTGCTGATACTGTTGGCGTAGTTGGTAAAGGAACACTATTACCTCCTGTTATACTGATACTACCACTTGCAATCGCCAAAGTTGGAGCTGGAACTCCTACCAGATAATTTGGTCCTGCCGAAACTGTTGCTATACCTGCCGCCGATACTGTTGGTGTAGTTGGTAAAGGAACACTATTACCTCCGGTGATACTGATACTACCACTTGCAATCGCTAAAGTTGGTGCTGGAACTCCTACCAGATAATTTGGTCCCGCCGAAACTGTTGCTATACCAGCCGCCGATACTGTTGGTGTAGTTGGTAAAGGAACACTATTACCTCCGGTTATACTGATACTACCACTTGCAATCGCTAAGGTTGGTGCTGGTACGCCGACAGTATAATTTGATCCTGATGTATTAAGTGTCGCTATTCCTGCCACCGATACCGATGTTTGTGCAGGTAATGGAACACTGTTACCACCAGTTATACTGATACTTCCGCTTGCAATTGCTAGGGTTGGTGGCGGTACGCCGACCACAAAAGAATTTGTAACCAGATTAGACACAGTCACTAAGCCCGAAGGCGTAATAGTTGTATTTGGTGTTGCTCCAACAGTAGGTGTATTTACAAAAAAGGTTGGATAAGTACCCGTAATGATCGTTTGATTTGTATTTGAAAATGTTGGGGGTGGTATATTTAAACTAAAAGAGCTTCCAGAGCTTGTCACAGTAGATGCAAGTGAGGCTGTATTTGTAAGGGTAATACTCGGAGTAATAGCCGCAGGCACCGTAGGTGTATTTACAATAAAGTCAGGGTAAGTACCCGTAATAATGGCTTGTCCTGTATTACTAAAGGTTGGCGTTGGAATATTAATATCAAATGTATTTGTACCGACACTTGTTACAGTGCCCAGACCAGAAACCGTTATGCTCGTGTTTGGAACAATCGCAACTGTTGGAGAAAGTGCATAACTGTTGTCCCCAATACTTAAAATATTATCGATATATGAAGAAGGTACAGAATTGGCATGCATAGCATAAGGCACACTTACCATTTGCTGAGCACCTAGAATCACAAAATTACTTCCTCCAGACGTGTCAATTCCTACTTCTAAAAAGTGAGCATTCCCCTGCCAGTTGATATTAGCAAGGTTTGCTGTTTTTCCAATCTGCGTTGAAAATAATCCTAATGCATTCGTCTGAAGTTGTTGTGTTTCTGTAGCAATTATACTTCCGCTGCTACTTGTTTGCCGGATACTGAATTGAATTCTGATTGTTCTGCTTTCTAATGGCGTGCCATCTGCCAAGCGCGCTGTTCCTTGATAATTTATAAAGTAAGGTGATTGCGCGAATATTCCTACCGAAATTAAATGCAAAGACAAGAAAACTAATTTTCTTAAACTTCTATTTTTTAATTTTCTCATATGATTAGGTTTATTAGTATTAACTTTTAGAACCGTGCCATAAATATTATTTATTTTTTAGTGCCTCAATTTCTTTTTGTTGCTCAATTAGTTGTTTTTTCATTTCTTCAATTTGAGCCTGCTGTTCCTTAATTGCTTGAATCATTACTGGGGTTAAACCCATATAGTTTACGCCTTTATAAGTCACAGGTTCTCCGCTAGGTCTACCGGTACTTTCGTTAACCGGCCCTGGATGAATCTCATTTGTTACTAATTCAGGAAATACAGTTTCAAGCTCTTGAGCAATTAATCCGGTCTGAACACCATCTGGAAAATTCATAAAACTATATTGATCTTTTTTCATAGTGTACGTTTTTGGTTGCACTAGAAGAAGTTTGTCAAGTGCGCCTTGAATTGGCTGAATATTTTCTTTAAATTTTCTGTCAGACGCGTATGAGTTTACTCCTGTGCCGCTTATGTTACCACTAAAATACGCTGCATAATTTGTAGTACCTCCGGAGGCTGTAGTATAAATCCCATAACGCGTACCCGCTGTTCCATTAGCATTTGCATATACGCCATAGGCACTACCAGTATATGATGAGGAGTTACCAAAAGCATAAACCCCCATATAACCACCTTCAAGCCAACCCCCACGTCCATATCCAGGATTGTTTATCGCATATCCATGCACACCGGTTCCGTCAGAAGTCCCAGAATAATTATTTTCACCATAAATTGCATCAGCAGCAGCGATATTTTCCAAAACATGTAACCTCTTTGTTGGTGAAGCAATTCCTATTCCCACATTATTAGAAAAATAATTCTGATCTTCTCCAGTAATGTAAATACCATTTTTTATAGCAGTAGCATTAGTACCTGACATTATGATACGATGCCCATAAGTAGCAAAGGTATTTGCAAGATTACTCGCAACGGAAGTGTAATTTCCATATCTAACACCAGTTCCTACTGCTGATATTTGAGTTAAATTAGCATAAATGGATCCAGTACCATTTGGAGTCATGGCAACTTGGTAACCATAATTTGCACTTGCATCTCCTGCTAATCCAACCACAGACGAGCTAATACCATACTTAGATCCACTTCCTGCTCCATCAACATTTACATCAATACCATATTTAGTGGTAGTACCAGTATAATTGTTTGTAACATTTAAACCTGTATAATTTACACCATCCGTTGAAGGAATATTTAAAAATAAACGGGTCGATCCTGGTGAAGTTGTGCCAATTCCTACATTACCGCTACTTTTAACAATCATTGCAATAAATGGATCAGAGGCATCAACATTTGAAGCATCGGCAGTATTGTTCACACTAAAAAGTAAATCACCAACTCCAAAGCCGCCTGTTCTTCTAAAAAAGATGCCTCCTTTAGTTCCTGTTAAATCATCATTGTAAGTTCCGAATGTTAAACCTGAAGATACAGCATTGGTACCTGTAGCCCTATTGTTAATTTTAAGAAAAATACCAGAACTTAAAACACTTGCATCCGTTCCTGTCACCTGCAGTTCTTCGGCTGGAGCGGCAGTACCTACACCTACATTTCCAGTATTCAATATAACCATGCGATTAGATGTGTTATTGGTCCAGAAATTCATCGAGTTTGTGGAATTGTCATAACGTATAACGCCGTTTGGATGAAGCAACGGATAACCGAAATAGAGACTTGAACTAGTAGTAGATGCTGATATAACGGAAAGTGCTGTACTCGTATTACTCTCTACCTGCAGGTTTTCAGTAGGATTTGCTGTATTAATACCAACCCGGTTAGCGGTAAAATCACCGTAAATTAAAGGCGTTAAGCTCGTTGTCGAATTTGATATGTATAGTTTATTTGATCCAGTTTCAAAATAACCCGCTCTATAACCAATAAAAACGTTACCGGCTCCTGTGCTTGAATAGCCCGCATCGCGGCCCAGTGCTGTGTTTTGGCTTCCAGTAGTATTACTGAACATAGCGTTATGACCAATGGCCACGTTAAGGTTACCTGTTGTAGTTGCTCCAAGCGCAAAAGCTCCAAAACCAGTATTGTTGTTCGCCGCGTTCACGTTCCCACTTTGAAATCCAAAAAATGTATTATATCCAACGTGGTCGATAAGTGCTGCTTTTTGATTATTCACTCTGAAATTAAGCGCCACAAAGTCTGTTGTTCCAATAAAATTAGTAACTGTACTGGTTCCCGCGTTTCCTAATAATCCCCAATTAGATCCGGTGGCGCTTGTCCAAACTGGCGCTAATCCAGCTCCAGAAGATGATAAGATTTGACCAGCAGTACCAGCGTTTCCTGCTGGCATTAAAGCTAAATCAAATTCAACACTTGCCCCGCTACCAAGTTTTACTCTGCTGCTTGCAGTTGCTGTTGCGTTAGCTCCAATGGCTGTCACGTTTGTTAATAGACCAGTTGATGCATCTGCATTAAAACCGATAAATGTATTGTTAGAACCTGTAGTATTAGCATCACCGGACTGATAACCCACTGATGTATTATTTTGACCGCTCGTATTGGCAGAAAGACCATAGTAACCAACAGATGTATTAAAACTACTTCCCACATTCGATGACAATGAATTGTAACCGAAAGCCGTATTTGCCTGACCTGTGGTATTAGTGTATAAAGCACCATGTCCGCCAGCGGCATTATAGTTACCAGTTGTATTAGCACGTAAAGCATAAGTACCTAATGCGGTATTTTGATTACCGTTAGATGTGCTGGTTGGTTGATTCGAATAAAGTGCTTCATAACCAACCGCTGTATTTTCACTATTCCATGTTCCCGCACTGTATGATTGAGAGCGTAGAGCACCTACACCAATTGCAATGTTTCTGCTTGCACTCGTATTATTAAGTAGTGCATCTCCTCCAAGAGCTATATTATTTGAACCAGTCGTATTTGCATTTGCACTCAAATAACCAAAAGACACGTTCTGTAAAGTTTGGTCAATTCTACCCGCTCTTTGATTATTAACCCTAAAATTAAGAGCCACATTATCGCTCGTTCCAATATAATTTGTAGCTGTTGTTGCTGCATTACCTGCCAAACCCCAGTTTTGACCAGTAGCACTTTGCCATGAAGCATTACCTGAACCATCAGACGTTAAGACGTTTCCTGCTGCTTGTGTTCCATCTTCCAATCTAAAAGTACCTAGAACGTGCAAAGTAGCAGATGGCAATGAAGTGTTAATACCTACTCTACCATTATTGCCAGCAACTAAAATATCAGTTGCTCCACCAAAAACCTGCGCTCTAAAAGCCATTGCACTGGCGTTATTTTTTGCAATAGCTCTTAAACCACCTTCGAAATATCCAGCGTAAGCGCCAGTACTTACATTGGAGTTCGAAGCATAAATACTCGGCTGTAGGTTTGTGTTTTGAGCACTTATTGCTACACCTGTGGTAATGGCATTAATTCCAATACCAGAAGCATTTGTATTTTGAATATCAGCAGTCACAATTCCATTTGAGGTAACAGCTAAGGCACCGCCTCCCGAACTGGCATTTGTATTACTTACCCAAAGAATATTTGAAGCGGTTGTTGCAGTTCCTGCCACTTGTAACAAAGCTGATGGCGCATTTGTTCCGATGCCAACATTACCTGATGATAAAATTCGTACGCGTTCCACGTTGTTTGTTCTAAAAATTAATGGTTGTGAATCGCTAGTACCAAGAAAATCGGTACCAGCTGTTGTACCAGCATTACCACCCAAAGACCAAGTATTTGCCGAAGCCGAATTAATAGTAAAATTAGGGTATGCACCTGATATGGTTGCAGGACCCGAATTCGTAAAAGTCGGAGCCGGCACATTGATGCTAAACGAACTTCCTGAACTACTAACCGAAGCTCCAGCCGCAGCTGTTGTTGTAACAGCAATGGTTGGCGTGATATTAGGAGAAGTATTCGTGATAATTGAACCTGAGGTAATGCTTATTCCGGTTCCGTTTGTGTAGGTAATTTGAGAAGGCGTAGAAATTGTGAAATTCGGATACGCACTTGTAACAGAAATATTACTTCCACTTGTAATGGTAATAGGAAGATCTGGCGAAGTATTCGTTATGATCGTACCTGATGTGATACCAATACCCGTACCGTTAGTGTAAGTTGTGACAACAGGAACCGTCGCTGTAGAAACTACGGTTCCTTGCGTGATGGTTATACTATTTCCTGAACTTGTTAAGCCAGGAGCTGGAACATTAACTGTTGCTGTATTAACGCCATTTGTAACACTCGCAATACCTTGCGGCGTAATTGTTTGGGCTACTTGAGATGGTGTAGAAAGTGTGAAATTCGGATACGCACTTGTTACGGAAACATTACTTCCACTTGTAATCGTTATAGGAAGATCTGGAGAGATATTCGTTATAATAGATCCGGAAGTTATACCAATGCCGGTTCCGTTAGTATAGGTTGTTGCAATAGGAACCGTCGCGGTAGACACTACAGTTCCTTGAGTAATTGTTACACTGTTTCCTGAACTTGTTAGAGCAGGTGCTGGAACGTTAACCGTTGACGTATTTACTCCGTTTGTAACACTCGCAATGCCCTGTGGCGTAATTGTTTGTGCTACTTGTGCAGGGGAATTAATTGTAAAACTATTCACACCATTAGTAACTGTTACTGCCCCTGAAGGTACTATGGTTTGCGGAATTGCAGCAGGTGTGTTAATTGTAAAACTATTCACACCATTCGTAACTGTTACTGCCCCTGAAGGCACTATGGTTTGCGGAATTGCAGCAGGAATCACCACCGTATTTCCTCCGTTAATACTCAAACTATTACTGTTAAGCGTTAAAGTCGGAGTTGGAACATTGATGGTTGCAGAATTGACACCGTTTGTAACCGTAGCAATACCTTGCGGCGTAATTGTTTGGGCTACTTGAGATGGTGTAGAAAGAGTGAAATTTGGATAAGCACTTGTAACAGAAACATTACTTCCACTTGTAATCGTTATAGGAAGATCAGGTGAGGTGTTCGTTATGATTGTACCTGATGTAATACCAATACCGGTACCGTTAGTGTATGTTGTAGCAGCAGGAACTGTCGCTGTAGAAATAACTGTTCCTTGTGTTATTGTTATACTGTTTCCATTACTTGTTAAAGCAGGAGCCGGAACGTTCACCGTTGCTGTATTCACTCCGTTTGTGACACTCGCAATACCTTGTGGAGTGATTGTTTGGGCTACTTGTGAAGGTGCGTTAATTGTAAAACTATTCACACCATTAGTAACTGTTACTGCCCCTGAAGGCACTATGGTTTGTGGAATTGCTGCAGGAATCACCACCGTATTTCCTCCGTTAATACTTAAACTATTACTATTAAGCGTTAAAGTTGGATTCGGAACGTTAACTGTTGCAGAATTTACACCGTTTGTAACTGTTGCAATACCTTGCGGTGTAATTGTTTGCGCCACTTGAGAAGGTGTCGAAAGGGTGAAATTCGGATACGCACTTGTAATAGAAACATTACTTCCACTTGTAATCGTTATAGGAAGATCAGGTGAGGTATTCGTTATAATAGATCCGGAAGTTATACCAATGCCGGTACCGTTAGTGTACGTTGTTGCAACAGGAACTGTTGCTGTGCTTATAACCGTTCCTTGTGTGATGGTTACACTGTTACCTAAACTTGTTAGAGCAGGTGCTGGAACGTTAACCGTTGACGTATTTACTCCGTTTGTAACACTTGCAATACCTTGTGGAGTGATTGTTTGGGCTACTTGTGAAGGTGCGTTAATTGTAAAACTATTTACGCCATTAGTAACTGTTACTGCCCCTGAAGGCACTATGGTTTGTGGAATTGCGGCTGGTGCATTAATTGTAAAACTATTTACACCAGTAGAAACTGTTACTGCTCCTGAAGGCGTGATTGTTTGTGGAACAGCTGCTGGAATGACTACTGTATTTCCTCCGTTAATACTTAAGCTATTACTGTTGAGCGTTAAAGTCGGATTTGGAACATTTACTGTTGCTGAGTTTACTCCGTTTGTCACAGTAGTAATACCTTGTGGAGTAATTGTTTGCGCTACTTGTGCTGGTGCGTTAATTGTAAAGCTATTTACACCAGTAGAAACTGTTACTGCTCCTGAAGGCGTTATTGTTTGTGGAACAGCCGCTGGAATGACTATTGTGTTTCCTCCATTAATACTCAAACTATTACTGTTAAGCGTTAAAGTCGGATTCGGAACATTTACCGTTGCTGAATTCACTCCGTTTGTTACCGTTGCAATACCTTGCGGGGTGATTGTTTGCGCTACTTGCGCTGGTGCGTCAATTGTAAAACTATTTACACCAGTAGAAACTGTTACTGCTCCTGAAGGCGTGATTGTTTGTGGAATCGCTGCCGGAATTACAATTGTGTTTCCTCCGGTAATACTTAAACTATTACTGTTGAGGGTTAAAGTCGGATTCGGAACATTTACCGTTGCTGAGTTCACACCATTCGTAACCGTAGCAATACCCTGTGGTGTGATCGTTTGAGGAACAGCCGCCGGAATGACAATTGTGTTTCCTCCGTTGATACTTAAACTATTACTGTTAAGTGTTAACGTTGGGTTCGGAACATTTACTGTTGCGGTGTTCAAACCGTTAGTAACCGTAGCGATACCTTGTGGTGTGATCGTTTGCGCTACTTGTGCTGGCGCATCAATTGTAAAACTATTTACGCCAGTAGAAACAGTTACTGCTCCTGAAGGCGTTATTGTTTGTGGAACAGCCGCTGGAATGACTATTGTGTTTCCTCCATTAATACTCAAACTATTACTGTTAAGCGTTAAAGTCGGATTCGGAACATTTACCGTTGCTGAATTCACTCCGTTTGTTACCGTTGCAATACCTTGTGGGGTAATTGTTTGAGCTACTTGTGCTGGCGCATCAATTGTAAAACTATTTACTCCAGTAGAAACAGTTACTGCTCCTGAAGGCGTTATTGTTTGTGGAACAGCCGCCGGAATGACTACTGTGTTTCCTCCGTTGATACTTAAACTATTACTGTTAAGCGTTAAAGTCGGATTCGGAACATTTACCGTTGCAGAGTTTACTCCGTTTGTTACTGTTGCAATACCTTGTGGGGTAATGGTTTGTGGAACTGCCGCCGGAATGACTACTGTATTTCCTCCGTTGATACTTAAACTATTACTGTTGATTGTTAGTGTCGGATTTGGAACATTTACCGTTGCTGAATTCACTCCGTTTGTTACCGTTGCAATACCTTGTGGAGTGATTGTCTGTGCTACTTGTGCTGGCGCATCAATTGTAAAACTATTTACACCAGTAGAAACAGTTACTGCTCCTGAAGGCGTGATTGTTTGTGGAATCGCTGCCGGAATTACAATTGTGTTTCCTCCGGTAATACTTAAACTATTACTGTTGAGGGTTAAAGTCGGATTCGGAACATTTACCGTTGCTGAGTTCACACCATTCGTAACCGTAGCAATACCCTGTGGTGTTATCGTTTGTGGAACCGCTGCTGGAATGACAATTGTATTTCCTCCATTAATACTCAAACTATTACTGTTAAGTGTTAACGTTGGGTTCGGAACATTTACTGTTGCGGTGTTCAAACCGTTAGTAACCGTAGCGATACCTTGTGGTGTGATCGTTTGCGCTACTTGTGCTGGCGCATCAATTGTAAAACTATTTACGCCAGTAGAAACAGTTACTGCCCCTGAAGGCGTTATTGTTTGTGGAACAGCCGCTGGAATGACTATTGTGTTTCCTCCATTAATACTCAAACTATTACTGTTAAGCGTTAAAGTCGGATTTGGAACATTTACCGTTGCGGAGTTCACACCATTCGTAACCGTAGCAATACCCTGTGGTGTGATCGTTTGAGGAACAGCCGCCGGAATGACAATTGTGTTTCCTCCGTTGATACTTAAACTATTACTGTTTAACGTTAAAGTCGGATTTGGAACATTTACCGTTGCAGAGTTCACTCCGTTTGTTACCGTAGCGATACCTTGTGGTGTGATCGTTTGCGCTACTTGTGCTGGCGCATCAATTGTAAAACTATTTACGCCAGTAGAAACAGTTACTGCCCCTGAAGGCGTTATTGTTTGTGGAACAGCCGCTGGAATGACTATTGTGTTTCCTCCATTAATACTTAAGCTATTACTGTTTAACGTTAACGTTGGATTTGGAACATTTACCGTTGCAGAGTTTACTCCGTTGGTCACCGTAGCAATACCTTGTGGGGTAATTGTTTGAGGAACAGCAGCTGGAATCACAACTGTGTTTCCTCCGTTAATACTCAAACTATTACTGTTGATTGTTAAAGTTGGATTTGGAACGTTTACTGTCGCAGAGTTTACTCCGTTTGTTACCGTCGCAATACCTTGTGGGGTAATTGTTTGAGGAACAGCAGCTGGAATCACAACTGTGTTTCCTCCGTTAATACTCAAACTATTACTGTTGATTGTTAAAGTTGGATTTGGAACGTTTACTGTCGCAGAGTTTACACCGTTTGTTACCGTCGCAATACCTTGTGGGGTAATGGTTTGTGGAACCGCAGCTGGAATCACAACTGTGTTTCCTCCGTTTATACTCAAACTGTTACTGTTGATTGTTAAAGTTGGATTTGGAACGTTTACCGTTGCAGAGTTTACTCCGTTTGTTACTGTTGCAATACCTTGTGGGGTAATTGTTTGTGGAACAGCAGCTGGAATCACAACTGTGTTTCCTCCGTTGATACTTAAACTATTACTGTTGATTGTTAGTGTCGGATTTGGAACGTTTACTGTTGCAGTGTTCAAACCGTTTGTTACCGTCGCAATACCTTGTGGGGTAATGGTTTGTGGAACCGCAGCTGGAATGACTACTGTATTTCCTCCATTAATACTCAAACTATTACTGTTGATTGTTAGTGTCGGATTTGGAACGTTTACCGTTGCAGAGTTTACACCGTTTGTTACCGTCGCAATACCTTGTGGGGTAATTGTTTGAGGAACAGCAGCTGGAATCACAACTGTGTTTCCTCCATTAATACTCAAACTATTACTGTTGATTGTTAGTGTCGGATTCGGAACATTTACCGTTGCAGAGTTTACTCCGTTTGTTACTGTTGCAATACCTTGTGGGGTAATGGTTTGTGGAACCGCTGCTGGAATGACAACTGTGTTTCCGCCATTAATACTCAAACTATTACTGTTAAGTGTTAAAGTTGGATTTGGAACATTAATACTATAGGAGTTTGGCGCAAGCGTTGTTGTTGTAACAATACCCGATGATACCACACTGGCATTTGAAGCTGAAGGTATTGTCACACTATTAGAACTTGGTCCTACACTCAACACATTTCCATTTAAACTAACGGTTTGCGTAATGTCGACGGTATTTCCACCGCTAATACTTAATGTATTTGGTGCTGATAAATTTAAAGTAGGCGTTGAAGAAATAGTATAATTTGGTGAAGTGCCATTTACGGTTACGTTTGTTCCTGCCTGAATATCAATCGTTGACGTTGAAGAACTCAAAGTAAAACTTTGTTTACCAACCGTTAATATATTGCCGGCATAAGAAGCCGGTACATTTTGTGCCTGCATGGCAAAAGGTACACTTACCAATTGCTGAGGATTTCCAAGGTTTACATAAGAAGTTCCTCCAAGAATATCAATTCCTATTTGGAGAAATAAATCACCTGCCTCCCAATTAATTAAGCCTAATCCTGTAGTATTTACCTTACCTATTTGAGTCGAAAACAAACCCAAATTATTAGTAGTTAAGTTTTGTTCTTCAGCAAAAACGGTTGGTGAGGAAACGCTACCCTGATGGAATTCAAACCGAATGCCAATATTCTTATTTGCTAACACCGCTCCATTAGCATCCCTTGCCACACCTTGATAATTGATCATTTGTGGCGTTTGGGCTATTAAACCAATTGTAATCAATTGGAAACTTAATAACAGTAATACTATTTTACTCATAATTTTCATGTATCGGGACGCCCATTAAATGCTTCTATATTATCATCTGTTCTCATCTATTATTAAACTGTTCGTGCCAAAGTTTCCAATGTCAATCCATGCCCCGGTTGCAATACCGACTCCTGTGGAATTCACAAACATGTTAACAGAATAACTACCTGCAGGAAGAGCGCCTGGAATAAACTCAGCTATCATAGTGACCGACTTACAGTTTGGAAAGTTCGGAGCACCATTGTTATCAATAAAATAGGTTGTTTTTCCCGAATTTCCTGAAGCCGTAATTGTGTTATTTAATCTTATTTCGAATGTTACTCCATTAGTTCCAATTAAATCGTCTACGTAAATATGAGTTTGAAGAATTACTTTAATTTTTGTATCGGCATTTACTTTTGTAAATGAGGTTAAGGCGCTAGAAAAGCTTGTTGGCGTTAAATTAATACCAGACATAAATTGTTGCGAAAAAGTAGTTGCCGTTGTAACACTTATTGGTTGCCAACTTGCGTTGCCGCTAGCGTCAGAAGTTAACACCTTTCCTACTCCTTGAGTGCCGTCAGTAATCTTTACAGAACCAGCAACATCTAGCTTTTGTGTCGGACTGGCTGTTCCAATACCAACATTACCATCATTTCTTACCGCAAAAATTGTTGTAGGAACTGTATTTGAAACACGTAACGCAAAATCAGAACTGGTAGAACCATTCCCAGTTGTAGTTAAACCGCCAATAAAATTAGCAGCGTAAGCCCCTGGTGCACCGCTTGTGTTCTGCGCTTGAAAGGTAGGAAAAGATGTACTGCTATTCTGTGCCGTAAGTGCAAGGCCACCGGAAGCATTAAAATCACCGCCGACCCCGCTAGTACTGTTATTACTTACAAATAAACTCTTTACACCAGAAGAAGAAACAACGGCCGCCGGCGATGTGTTGGAGGCTGCTATATCAGTTACTTTCAAAACAGTTCCACCATTAGATGTAACGTCTAACTTTGCACTCGCAGCATTTGTACCAATAGCTAAGCTATTAGACACTGTAGTTAAAGTTACCGAAGTACCCGCTTGTTTAAATGGCCCGGCTCCACTAATATCCACGGAATTAGAAGCAACACCTGATGTTAGCGTACCAGAATTAAAAGTAAGTGTTGGTGCTATAGTTGTGCTTACAGATCCTAGTATCAATGCTGTTCCTGTATATATTGGTGTTGGCATACCTACTGTATAATTTGTTGGACCACCTGTAACTGCAATAATGTTATTAGCTGTCTGAGCAATGGTAACAGCTGGAGGTAAAGCCACTGAATTACTTCCTACAATACTCAAACTTAAGTTATTTGATGACATAGCTAAAGAAGGTGATGGAACATTCACAAGATAGTTCGCCGGACCACCTGTAACAGACGCTAAACCTGTTCCCGACACTGTAACAGCATTTGGTATCGCGACAGAATTGCTAAATGGTCCTGAATATAAAACACCTCCACTCATACCTAGCGTTGGAGTCACCACCGTATTATTTGCTCCAAAAGATAATACACCACTCACTTGATTATAGGAAGGTGATGGTACACTCACTGTGTAAACGTACGCTCCGTTTGTCACTGTTGCAATGCCTGAGGTAGATATGGTTGGTGTAATAGAAGCTGGCAATGCCACAGCATTACTTCCAACAATACTAATACTAGCATTATTCGACGTAAGTGCTAAAATCGGCGGCGCATATGAAATCGTATAATCCGGTCCAGCGCTAACCGTTATATTCGTTCCGGTTCCTTGTGTTAATGTAACAACAGTGCCAGAATTAATAGCATGCGTCTTAGAGCCTATAGTAAGAATATTATTGTTATAGCTAGACGGAACGCTTTGGGAATGCATCGAAAATGGCACACTTACAATTTGTTGCGGAGTTCCCAATGTTACAAAACTCGAACCACCAGCAATATCCATAGATACCTGCAAAAAATAAGGGCCACTCTGCCAATTAACCTGACCAAGTGTACCGTTTTTGCCAATTTGTGTCGTAAATAAACCTAGTGAATTAGTAGTTGCTCCAGCCACTTGCATGTCCGTGTATATAACCGAACCGCTCACGCTTCCTTGCAATACTTCAAACTTTAAAGAAATATTTTGGCTGCTAATAGGGTTAAGACTTCCATCTCTAGCTACTCCCTGATAATTAATTAAAAAAGGAGATTGCGAAAATCCACCATACATAAACCCAATTAATAATAAGGTAAATATTTTCTTCATATAATTTTAGATAATTTAACACCTAAAGGTATTTAAAAACTCTTTTCCTGCAACAATAAAATTATGGATAAATCTAATTCTATTACGATAAAACCACTGGATTTGTCGACGAAATTACCTAAAACATGCCTAAATGCTTTTAAACTTAACTTATTTCAAGAGCGACTAGAAGCACGAAACCTAAAAAAGATAAAATTAAAACGCGTGCAAATTACCACTCACTACTGACTGGTGGATCCATCAGAGGAAACAAGATGAGTTTACGCTTGCCTTTTAATTTTTCCATTCAGCACTTTCTCACATTACTGCATAAACTTACCTGAGTAAATAAGTTACAAAAAATCCCGCCGAATAAACATAATTCAACTTTTAAGGGATTACCCTTAGTTTTAAATACCAAATTCTTATCGAAACTGATTAAGAAATTAGATTTTTGGTTCTGACTTATCAAAAATAATCAAGATTTTACCTAACCAAGGTTAAATTACCTTTCTTGTCATAATCCTTTCCGTCTTTTCCCTTAGCTGTAATTATATAATTATAAACCCCTTCCGCTGATTCCTTACCAGACTGATTCTTTCCATCCCAAGCAATATTGCCTGTTTTACTATCCAATTCATATACTATATGTCCCCAGCGATCGTAAATTATAATGGATATAGACTCCAGGTTATTTGCTTTTAGAAAGAAAATATCATTCACCTTATCTCCATTTGGAGAAAATATATTTGGAACTTCTAGGTTTGAAGGAATTTCTACATCTATATACTTTGTAACCGTATCTATGCAATTTCCTCGGGTTACAAACATTGTTATGGTGTACTTACCTGGTTGTTCATAAATTGTGCTAAGAGGAACTGTAACCGATGGAGTAAACTTAGATAAACCATTTCCAAAACTCCAATAACTTAATATACTATTTGTTCCAGTCGTAGAAGATGATTTATTTATAAAATTTACATTTAAAGGTGCGTACCCTTTTTCAGGTTCTACAACAAAATCTCCAGTAAGTTCACCTCCTATTACATCCACAAAACCAACACTAGCACAACCATTTATGGTATTAACTACATCAATCTGAAATCTCCCAGTGGAGTTAATAGTTGGTACCGGTTTATATTGATCCTGGATAGAATCCCCTGGTGGTGCAGTCCATGTATAAGTAAATCCTGTTGTCACAGAGCCCCCCATGTTTGCCGCAATTGTCCTACTTAACACCCCACAATCCAAAACATAAGGTGGAGGTGCCGACGGCCGATTTACGTTTGGATAATCTCTGAAATCTATGATCGTTTTTGTCGCCGTAGAAATACAACCATTATTGAGATCCTTAGCAGTCATTGTATAAGTTCCAGGTAAAGCACCTATATAAGTTGAACTTACTTGAACTGGCTGTTGAGGAGTTGGTCCTTCCCATAATAAACCAATAACGGGTAAATTGCGCGGGAGATCAGCAGGTATATTTGAACTACTCATGTTCGATAGGTTGATGGTTGCGGTGACACAGGTTATCTTATCAGTTCCGGTAATAACTGCATTTGGCCGAAAAAGATTTTGATACATGGGTACAACAGAGGTACTAATACATGTGTTGTTATTATCCGTTATTGTTAAAGTATAATTTGCTAAGGGCGTACTTGTTGAAGCCGCAGAATTAGAAACTACCGAAACGGTACTTCCCATCAAATTACTTGGATTGCCCGGAAACGACCAAACATAACTAACCCCTTGTGTTGTACTCTGACCTTGCAGGGTAAGAGAAGGTACATAACAAGATAATATTTGTTGCGGCACAATTACGCTAAGCTGCGGACCGAGTGTATTTTGAAGAACCGACAACTGAACTCTGGTTTCACAAAAATTGGTATTATCCTTTGTGATGATTGTCCAGGTTCCCGGCGTATTCACGGTGTAACTGCTCGAAGAACTAAGCGTGCCAGATGGCACGAATGAAGAAGTTGATGGTCCGATAATGGTATATGAAATTGGCCCGCCAGCAATTGGTGTTGTTGAACCATTAATGATATCAATTCCAGCAATGCTTTTCGCATTACATCCTAAAGTGAAATTTTGTGGACTCGTAACGTTAAAAGTTGGAAAGCCCGACGACGAAGCTACCGTGAAAGTTTTGCAGGTACTACAACCGTTAACATCATTTGTAACACAATGTGTGTATGTGCCTGGGCCACCAGGTAAAAATGTGCTTGAATACGAATTAATTGTGAGTGTGCCACCCAAAGGCCCCATCCATGTGTGCGAAATATTTACGCTCGGACTTCCAATTGCCGTGTGCGATATTACTGATGAAACAGAACAGGTTATGTTTTGAAACAAGGGTGTAAGTGTGGAACTTGGTGTCGAAAACGAAGAATTTACCGCAAAAGTTTTGGTGCTCACACAGCCAGAAATTGGGTTAACACCAATTACAGTCCATGTTCCAATTGCATTAGTAGAAGTAAAAATAGCACTTGGGCCATTGTATGGAGCAAGTATCCCATTCGAAGTTGTATAATTATACGACGGCGGATCCAAATCAATTTGAAGGGATGGTTGCCTGCAACTAACAACATAGTTGCCTCCTGGTGGTGTTATGCTAAAGATAGATGGGGCAGGACTTGGATTTATTGTAAATATTGTACTCACAGCGCAACCCCAGGCAGTACTCACCGTTGCGTTATACACACCGGGATTAATACCCCCATTACCGGATGTTTGAATGTTACTTGAGATAACATTTGGAAGTGGCGACCAGGTTATAGTGTAGCCTGGAGCAGGATTCGGCGGATTAAAAGTAAGATTTAAATTAAAAGCGTTAACTGTACTTGTGCAACCTGTTTGCGTTAATGTAGGTGCTACTGCTGGCTGAGCAAATACAGAAACAGTTGCAACCGAAGAGTTTGTTGAAACAACATTTGTTTGATTCATCCCAGTTGTAAATAATGTAAAAACTGTTGTTGCCATTGGTGACACAGCAAAGGTGCCTGTAGTACTGCTAAGAGAGCCAGGTTGCATAGAATACGTTACTCCCGTTAAACCTGTAGAACTAGGCGCAACCAGGTTAACGGTTGCACCAGCACAAATAATGGCATCTTGTTGAATAGCAAAAAAACAAGCACTGGTAGCCGTTGGGCAGGCTATCGTATTTATAGCTGAATAACTCCCAACAAAACCGCTACCACATACATACAAAATTTTATTAGGCTTGCTAAGTTGAATATCATAAACAAATTGATTGGTTGTAGAAGTCACACCAAGCGGTATAGATCCTAAAGAACTAAAAGTAGTGCCATTAAAATTATAGGTCAAAATAGAACCATCACCTCCAAGGTATAAATTATTGCAATCATCCACTGCAATACCACCCTGCTTTTTTAAAATCACACCAGAAACTGTTACCGAGGCAACTAGCGCTCCTGTAACCTTGCTATATGCTGCTAGATTAGACCCATCATAATAAAACAGATAATTTGCATTTACAGCCAAAGCGTTAAACCCATTAGAGCTAAGGTTAGGCGGAGTAACATATTGCGTTTTATTACCTTGCTCAGTAAACACTACAAAGCCGCTTGGTTGAACCCATAAATTTCCATTAAACGTAGAGTTAACTGAACACAATTTATTATTCATTCCACTACCTGCATAAATAATAAAAATATTTCCGGCATCGTCTATAGCATGACAAACAACATCCTGCGCTATGCTTGTAACAGTTGGCTGAAAACTTGAAGGGTTAATTACTGCAGTAGTCGGATTAATAGTAACTGCCGAAATGTTTGACGACGTTCCGCCACCAAGCACAAACACATCGCCGGTAACACAATGAAATCCCATGTCCCACACTTCCTGAAACTGATTTGTAGGTGTATTTACAAAATTGTCATAATTTCCTGTAGCGTCAATTCTTATAACCTTATTACCAGCACTAACAAATCCTTGACCTATGTAACACTTAGCCGTAAACTTATTTACTGCAAAATTACTTGCTTGCGACAATATTGGAGCGCTCGACCATGCCGGTGTTACGACTGTTCCTGAAAAAGTCCATTGAATGGTACCCGCTGAATTGTAACGTGCAATTTTAAAAGGACTGTAACCACCATAAACATAAACCGCGCCATTTACATCGTAATCGACATCATAAGCATTATCATTTGTGGTTAAAGCAGACACCGAGCTCACCCAGGGATCAATAGTAATAGTTTTCCCAACGTTATAACCATTTGGGAAGTCGTAACCAATGACCTCATGATCTAATTTAAAAGAAGAAACAAGAGGTAATTTAGGCTCACTGTAATAACTCTCAGGTGCATGTTCTATAATATCGTCCAAAGGTGTTTTAATTAGTATACTTCCATCCTTCTCTGCTTTTATTTTAAGAACATCTCCCGTGTAAGCAATTTGTATGTCAGCAGCATTGGCGCCTGGGTGAAGAATTACATTGTACTTAATCCCAAATTCTTTTTCTTCCGGAATTATATATTCTATATCAATATTCTTATAAACATTTTTATAAATGAGTTTTTTGAATGTGTTAGAATTATATTTTGAAGGGCCATAGGTTATATAATGAGCTTGTTGCACACTGGCATCAATGGTTACTGAGGAATTAGAATTTAGCCAAGCCATGTTCACATAATAAATCTTCGCAGGTTTCAAATGAGGATCTCTTCCTCTTTCGATATTCTCTCTTTGTCTTTCTGTTAATGGATAATGTTTCACTAATTCATACACCAATCCCTTATTTGTAAAATATATTTTTTCAAGGCCATTATCCAAAACATATTCGATAGTGTAGTCATGACTGAGCTGGCCATCGTACTGACCTTTATTTTCAACAAAAACGCGAGTTCCAAACACATCCTTTGAATTCACAAATTTAGGCTGATCACCCATGTTTGCTGACATAACTATATTCAAAGTAGTCAGCATTAAAAAAAAGAGTATATTTTTATTCATGTTGATTTTTTTAAGGTGAGAAATGAATTAAGATATCTTAAATATAATCAATTTGATTTATAAATGAAAGCAATTTACTTCACATCACTGTATTCTTACACAACAATAATTATACCAGAAAATCGACTAAATTTGAATTAATTTTAAATAAAAACAACATAGCCGTTTTAAGCAATTAGTTTATGCAATATTTCATAATCTGTCTCGTAGCGTTTATTGGTTCAGGATTAACACTCTTTTCTGGCTTTGGTTTAGGAACACTTTTAGTACCTGTCTTCGCACTTTTCTTTCCAATTGAATTATCAATTGCGCTCACAGCAATTGTTCATTTTTTAAATAATATTTTTAAGTTGTCTTTGCTTGGAAAACACGCCGATAAAAAAACGTTGCTTCGTTTTGGTTTACCTTCTTTAATTGCGGCCTTTGCGGGCGCTTTTGTTTTATCAAGTATCAGCAATGCGCAAGCATTATTCCAATATACTGTTGGAACAGAAACATTGCAGGTATTGCCACTAAAACTAACAATTGGCTTGCTGTTAATCTTTTTTGCCTTATTTGACATTGTACCAAAACTTTCTTCCATTCAATTTGATAAAAAATACTTGGTACTAGGTGGTTTATTGAGTGGCTTTTTTGGAGGACTTTCTGGCAATCAGGGTGCTTTACGTTCAGCTTTTTTAATACGTGCCAATTTATCTAAAGAAGCGTTTATTGCTACTGGAGTAGTAATTGCATGCTTGGTAGATGTTTCGCGACTAAGTGTTTATTACGGTAGAGTTTTTAATTCGGCTAACGAAATTAATTATAAACTGGTAATTGCTGCAACTTTGTGTGCCTTTTCGGGTGCTTATTTTGGGAATAAATTTGTAAAAAAAATCACAATCAAATTGCTTCAAACGATTGTTGCCATAGCACTGATTATTTTCGGATTCCTTCTTTCAGCAGGCATTCTCTGAAATACTAAATTATTTTTTCCAGATTTAGCATCTACTATTGAAGTAATTCAAGTATATACTTTTCGTGTATGAGTCTGTTTTTTATTTCCTCACTTGGGTCTACCCTGCCACAATATGGTTCATAATAACTAACTAACTTTAAAGTTCAAAGCCTTCTTTTGAGAAAAACACAAAGAAAAAACAAAAATCGATACTAGTAAAACTAATCTTCTTAACCTCAAATCCAAATATAATAAAAAGGCTACCGTTTATCCAAAATGTTTGAGATAAATCAAAGTATTAATTACATTAGGTGAATATTAAATGCGCCATGAAAAAATTAATTACATTTTTATTTATCACTATTATTAGTAGTTCTTTATATTCTCAAACCTGGCTAGAAATGATGCAAGAGCCTGGAAGAAATTTTTATGAAATTCAGTCTGCTTTTAATAATTATTGGAAGGACAAAGATATTACAGAAAAAGGTAAAGGTTACAAACCATTTAAACGTTGGGAACATTTTGTTGAGCAACGCGTGTACCCTTCAGGTAATTTATCTTTGATTTCTAACAACTGGAAAAATTTTGAAGCCTTTCTAAGAGAAAATACTGCTGCGAGTAAATCAAGCGCAGCTCTTTCAAGCACAAGCACATGGACTGCAATGGGGCCGATGGGCGCCATGACTGGTCTTGTTGGAGGTCTTCCCGCAAAGGCTGGTAGAGATAATTTTGTTACTTTCGATCCTAACAACCCATCCACTTATTGGTGCGGGTCACCCGCCGGTGGTTTGTGGAAAACAACTAACAACGGTTCTACATGGTCAACATCAACCGATTACCTGCCAGTAATTGGCTGCTCTGATCTCGCCATTGATCCTACAAATCCTAACATCATGTATTTAGCTACAGGTGACAGCGAAGGTGATACATACAGCATCGGCGTTTTAAAATCTACCGATGGTGGGCTAACATGGAATCCAACTGGTTTAGTTTATACTGTTAATCAACAAAAACAAATGCGACGAATTCTTGTGAATCCAGTTAATCCACTCATTGTATTGGCTCTAGGAAACTTTGGAATTCAAAGAAGTGTAGACGGTGGTGTAAACTGGGCACAAATACAAACTGGTAATTTTTATGATGCCGAATTCAAACCTGGAAATCCAAATGTAATATATGCTGCGGCAAATGCTTTGTACAGATCTTTGAATGGTGGTGTTTCGTTTTCAATAATAAATTCAACAAATGGCATTCCCGCTGGTGCAAATAGAATGAACGTTGGTGTTACACCCGCCGATACCAACTACGTGTACCTGCTCGCTTCAAAAAGTTCAAATTCAGGTTTATTAGGTGTATTTCGTTCTACAAATGGCGGCAACTCCTTTACAACCATGACAAACTCTCCAGATATTTTAGCAAACCCATGTAGTCCTGGTGCAACAACAGGTGGGCAAGGCTGGTACGATCTTGCTCTGGCCGTTTCACCACTCGATAAAAACGAAGTAGTTGTTGGCGGAGTAAACGTATGGAAAAGCGTAAATGGAGGGTCAAGCTTCTCTGTTATAGGCTGCTGGAATTCTACAGGAACAAATTTTGTTCATGCCGATCAACATGAATTAGAATATACACCAACAGGTACTTTATATGTTTCGAACGACGGCGGTATTTTCGAATACACTGCTCCAAGCTGGACTGATAGAAGTTCTCCGCGTAACATCGCTCAAATGTATAAGATAGGTTTGTCTTCTTTATCTCCGAATCTTTGGATTACTGGCCACCAAGATAACGGCTCTAATATTTTTAATGGTACTAACTATGTTGCAGCCGTTGGTGGCGACGGCATGGATTGTTTCATAGATCGTACAAATAACAATACAATGTTTGCATCATTACAAAACGGAGGATTTAGACGTTCATTTAATGGTGGCGCTAGTTGGTCTAGTATTGTTGTAGGTTTAACTCCTGGGGCTGGCTGGGTTAGTCCTTGGAAACAAGATCCCTTGGTAGCAACAACGCTGTATGCAGGTTACTCTCAGTTATTTGTCAGTACAAATTCTGGCGGCGGTTGGACACAATTAACAAATACTGGTGGTAGTGGTTACGTTATAGAATTTGCCATTGCTCCAAGCAACAATCAAATTATATATGTTATACACGGCACCTCTTTGCGCAAAACTATCGACGGTGGTTTATCGTGGACGAATGTGACTTCTAACGTGCCAACAGGTAGTGGAGCCCCAACCTTTATAACTATCGATCCAACAGACCCTGACAATGTATGGGTTACTTTAAGTGGATATTCTGCACCTAATAAGGTTTTTCAAACAACCAATGGGGGCGTAAGCTGGACGAATATCACTTACAATCTTCCTAACCTTCCTGCAAATTGTTCTGTGTATCAGCCTGCTACTAACGATCGCATTTATATTGGGATGGATGTAGGCGTTTATGTAAAGGACAATTCATCTAACATCTGGAGTTTATATAATAATAGTTTACCAAATGTTCCAGTACATGACATGGAAATTTCTCCTGCGGCACCGACACTTTTAAGAGCCGCCACTTATGGACGTGGAGTTTATCAGGTAGATTTGATACAGCCAACAACTGTTCCTTCAAGTTCTATAAATACAGAAGGTACAATTTGTCAAGGGGCAAGCAAAACATTTATAGATTTATCTACCGAAGATCCAACAAGTTGGAATTGGTCAGTAAGTCCTTCTTCTGGAGTGACGATTAACTCCGCTAATTCTCAGAACCCCAACATTACTTTTCAAACAACTGGCGTTTACACAGTTTCTTTAACTGCCACTAACGGTTTTGGATCTGGCGCACCTGCTGTGCAAACGATAACCGTATATCCTAATCCTACGCTTACCTTAAATACTTCAGTAAATAGCCTAGTTGTGTGTATTGGCGAAGACATTGTATTAACCGCTTCCGGCGCTGCTAACTATACTTGGCAGCCTGGCAATAAAACAGGCTCAACGCTGAGCATAACAACTCCCACCGTTCCAAATTCAATCACATACACCGTAAATGGAAAAGATGTGAATGGTTGTTCAGACACAGAATTGCTTTCTTTGGTTATTTCAGAATGTACTGGAATATCGAATAAGAAAACAAACGACCTATTTATTGTATTTCCTAATCCCGCTAGTAATCTGATTATGATTAAAAATCAATCCGGTTCTTCAACCGAAGCTGAAATTGAATTAGAAGACTCTAACGGGAAAGTTGTTTTAAGGCAGACTTTAGAATTCAAAAAAGATAAAAACGAAATGCAAATTAATATTTCAACACTTGCAAATGGTATTTACATCTTAAAGTTTAAAACGGAAAAAGGCGGAACCCATTCTACAAAAATAGTGAAAGAATAAACAAAGTATTTTTGTATGTAGTTATCCAATAAAAACATCGCCGCTTCTAAAAAGCTTCGAATATTGTAAAGTAGGGGAGCATTTTTCCATCACCAATTGCGAAGTCAATTCTTAAATTGGTTTTTTGAGACTGGTCTAACATAAGTCTTATTCCTGCGCCATAGGTATACCGCCAATCTATACTGTTGAATGTGTTATACCTATGCGCAACCTGCCCAACATCACCAAATAAAGTTACACCCAAAAGCCAAAACAAGTGCCTTCTATATTCTGCCTGGAAAACCAAAGCATTATTATCTCTATACCTCCCTTCATAAAAACCACGCATTTTTTTTTGTCCACCCAATAAGCCCATTTGAAAAAAAGGCACATCTGTATTGGAATAAAGACTATAAACATTAAAAGCCAGAATATTTTCCTTGTAATGAAAATACTTCGAAAAATCTAAAGCGATTCTAGTGTATTCAAAACTACTTCCTGTTTTCGGGTCATCGTGATATACTACAAGTTCGCCCCACATACCTTTTGAAGGATAGTATACATTGTCGCGATTATCATAAACAGCAACCACGCCCAATCCTGATATGACCCCACCTTCAGAGCCAGGCACTGTTCCTTTTATAAGTTGCGCGGTGGCATCTAGTTGAAACAAACTAAAGTTATCGTAGGCGTATCTTAAACCAAGATACAGATGTGGAAGCATTTTCTTTAGCCCAGTAAGTCTTAACCTTGGAAACTCAACGCCATAGCGTTCTACAAAGTTTGTAGATTGCTCATTTCCTACACCATAAAAATTATAAAAAAATTTATTATATGTTATCTCACCATAAAGTTGCCACTCCCTATTTTTGAGAAAAATATTAAAAGGCAACGATGATAGAACTTGTTTATTTTGAGTATAAGCAAAGCCCAAACTTATAGTTGACCTCGCAGCAGATAAGCTATCGCTCTTAAAATTAAACGTACTTATAACGGTTGCTCCAAATCCAAAACGTGTTTCTGGAGTGTAAAAAACAATTGGCGCTGGCAAAACAGTATACCGCTTTTTTACAGAAATGGTATCTCCAGGCTCTGAGGCAATATACTTGCTGGAGTACAGCAAAACGAAAGCAATAAGTGTTTTAATTTTTATACGCAAAGAAAAAAGGATCAAAAAATCTAATTTTTACAAAGTACGGTTTTTGGCAATTATTAAGAAAAGGAAATTTTATATTTATTTTTACTTACTTACAAAACTATTATATTCGTTCCCTCTAATGAGTAAGAATCTAGTCATAATTCCAACCTATAACGAAATCGAAAATATTGATAAAATGGTAAGAACCGTTTTTTCTTTATCGCGTGAATTTGAGTTATTGATTGTAGACGATGGTTCTCCTGATCTAACTGCAGAACATGTTAAAACGCTTCAAAAAGAATTTTCACGTAAATTACATTTAGAAGAAAGAAAAGGTAAACTTGGGCTTGGCACAGCATATATTCATGGTTTTAAGTGGGCGCTTTCACATAACTATGATTATATTTTCGAAATGGATTGCGATTTTTCTCATAATCCTCAAGATTTAATTCGTTTGCTCGAAGCTTGCGAAAATGGAGCTGATGTGGCAGTTGGATCAAGGTACTGTAAAGGCGGTAAAGTGAGCAATTGGCCACTTGGAAGAATTTTAATGAGTTACTTCGCTTCGGTGTATGTTCGCATCGTTTTATGGATTCCCATTAAAGATACAACAGCTGGATTTAAATGTTATCGTAAAAAAGTACTTGAAACCATAGCACTCGACTCCATTAAATTTATGGGCTATGCCTTTCAAATTGAAATGAAATACCGTGCGTACAAGAAACATTTTAAAATCGTTGAAGTGCCCATTTTATTTACAGATCGCGTTTTAGGCGTCAGTAAAATGAGTACAAAAATTTTTAAAGAAGCTTTTTTAGGGGTAATTCAAATGCGCTTTTCCAAAAACTAGCACGTTGTTCCTTTCATGAAAACCACTCGGCATACTAAAAAACGAAAGTCTTATAACCAATTCGTAATAGCCTCAAAAACAAAAGTCCGATCAGAAAATTACTTTCCCAATCGGACTCTATTTTAATAAATATAGATTTATTTTCCTTTTGCTTTTAAGTAAAGTTCATTTACTTTAGTCCAATTAATCACATTAAAAAATGCGTTAATATAATCAGGGCGCCTGTTTTGGTAATTCAAATAATAAGCATGCTCCCAAACATCCATTCCTAAAATTGGCGTTCCTTTGCAATCATTTACCACATCCATTAAAGGATTATCTTGATTAGCAGTACTGCACACCGCTAACTTACCATCGGGTTTAACACACAACCAAGCCCAACCGCTTCCAAAACGCGTCGCTCCAGCCTGTGAAAACTCAGTTTTAAACTTCTCAAAACTTCCAAGATCTGAATCAATTGCCTTCCCTACTTCATTCGTGGGAACACCACCAGCATTTGGCGCCATTACCTCCCAAAACAAAGAATGGTTAAAATGTCCACCACCATTATTTCGCACAGCGGCAGGATACTTTGAAATGTTTTTGCATATTTCTTCTATGCTCAATTTTTCAGCGTCTGTATCTTTGATTGCATTATTCAAATTTGTTACATACGCCTGATGATGCTTACCGTGATGAATTTCCATCGTTTTAGCGTCAATATGTGGTTCTAAAGCGGTAATCGCATAATTTAATTTCGGTAATTCAAAAGCCATAATATTAAATTTTAATTGTTCACCACAAATTTAGCATTTATGTTCTGCTAAGAGCGAAAAATGCCAACACGTTTAGGATAATTTAAAGTTTAATAACTAACAATGTGAGGATGTTAGACAAAAGGGGTCTTACTTCAATCATCAAAATTCTAATACTAGCAAATTATATTTTTGGAATAAATAACCCGAAACAGAGTCTAGAGGTATTCTGCTACTAATTATACTGATTTTCGCTAACAAAATTCATTCGCGTTAATTCGTGTTTTTACCAAAGCTCCACGACGGCTGACAGGTTCGTGGTCAAAAGCCAGGCTAATCCTGAGCAAAGCTTCGAGGGATTTTTTTATTAACCAAAAAAAGCCTGCCTCTTTCGAGGCAGGCTTTTAATAATAAGGTCAATAATTATTTATTGTTTTACAACCTTAACAACATCAACTGAATTGTTTGATTGAATTTTTACATAATAAATTCCACTTGAGAAATCTTTTAGATTTAATTTAACTACTTCAGCACTACTAGTAGATTTAACAACAACCTTACCAGCTACATCAATAATTTCTATTGATTTCTCGAAAGTATTTGCTGTTTCAATTGAAAACTCACCATGAGTTGGATTAGGGTATACTGTTAAACCACTTAAAATAGTTCTCTCAGTTATTCCAGTACAGTTAAGAACATTTTGAAAAATAGCTGCTTCTTTTTTACAACCATTACCATCTGTTACAGTTACTGTATAAAGAGAAGGAGCACTTGGAGAAACACTAACAGGATTACCAATTAATACCACTTGAGAAATATTTGAAACCCATTGAAACGATACATTAGAACCTGAAGCATTGGTTGCCGCTGATAAAGAAACCACTTCTGTTGGGCACATATCTGCACGATCTGTAGAAGCAGTTACGTTTGGCAATTCGTGAATGCCAATTAATTGCGTTGCAGTACCTGTACAGCCATTAACATCAGAAGTCAAAGCAATGTAAGTGGTAGCTACTGTAGGTTTTACAGTAATATTTTGAGCAACTGAACCATTACTCCATGTGTAAGTTGAAGCTCCTAAGCCCTGCAGTTGAACTGGTGATCCAGAACAAACACTCTGAGTACTTGCAACAATGTAAATTGTTGGGGTAGCGTTAACTAAAACATATTGAGTAGCCGTATTAGTACAACCAGTTAATGCACTTGTTCCAACAAGAACATAAGGTATCATCCCAGCAGGAGGTGTTTCAGAAAGTGTTACAGCATTAGAACCAGTGTTCCAAGTGTATGTATCCGCACCAGCTGCATTCAATGTAATTTGATCTCCTGAACAAATTGTAGTTGTTCCAGCAGTATTAATAGTTACTGAAGGTGTATTTGGCGAAGTAGCAGTACAAGGAATAGTAATAGATAAATCATCCCAACTTACATAATAAGCACAACAGTTAGAGCTACCAACCGCCTTAATTGCTATATAATAAAGACCACTTGAAGGCACTGTAAATAAATTTGATAAAGGCTTATAAACATTACTAATAACTGGTCCATTTGTTGAAACAATTGGTACTAAGCCTGTTGGATTTTGTGCAGTACCATATAAAATAGATAAATCTGTCCAAGTAGCTGCTCCAGAATAATCAGTTTGAAACCACAATCCTGCCGAATAAGTAACCCCAGCATTTAATTGAATACCATTCGTGTAAAAATAATTTGTACCGGTTGGATTATAGTAAAAAGAAGCAAACTTGCTACCAGTATGAGCAGTTCTTCCAAGGGTGTTAGACGAAACGTAAGTTTGACAATTTGCCGGCAAGTTACTTGTCGCCCACGAACAATTTGGAAGCTTATTAGGCCCTGCAATTCCTTCAAATCCTTCCTCGTAAGGAACTGTGTTAATAGTAACCGGCTGTACTGAAACAGAAAGTCCTGCAGTAGTATAAGTACCAGTACTGTTAGTACAAGTAATAACAGCAGTGTACCAAGTATTAACAGTTACATTAGGTGCAGAAAATGCTGAATTTGTTGCGCCAGGTACTGAAAAAAATGGTCCAACAGCAGAATTTGTTGAAGATTGCCATTGGTAAGTAAGACCAACAACTGTATAATTTGAAGCTAAACCTAAGTTTGCAGTTGAATTAGGACAAATTGCAGCAGTAGGACCTGCCACAGAGTTAGAAACTGGAATACCTGTGCAAGGAACAGCAGGATAAACATCAATCCTATAGTCTTCAACCTCACCATAAGAAGGGCTAAGACAAGGGTTAAGACTACTGCCGGAATATCCTTCAGCAACAATAACACGCATTACAGTACTTCCTGTAAGCGCTGCGCCAGGAACTGATACAGGACCTGAAATTGTTCTTGGTCCTTGAAGTGTTGTTCCATCTATAAATATTGTTTCACCTGGGTCTGTGAATACACCATTTTGATTCCAATCAATCCATACACCACAACCATTATAATAAAATGAAGCGCCATCACACTCATCTTGAAAAACTGAGAATGTTGACACTGTTCCTGCAACTAAATTAGTTAACGAAGTGCCTGTAAAATTTCCATACTGGTGCAATATAGAACCGGGACCTGGAGGTGTTGTTGTACATGCATTAGCAAACGAATACGCTGGATTTGTATTTGCTCCATTAAGCATAACATTAGTAATCTCCTCATCATACATACTATAAGATTGAGCAGTGCAATAAACTTGTGCTTGTAAACTCGACGTGCCTAGGGCTAAGACCACCGTCAGTTTTTTTAGAATGTTGTAATTTTTTTTCATCTGAAACGTTTTAGTTAATTAATACTTGTTTTTAAAACTACTTTGTCTGTATAACAAATATATAAAAAAAAAGATAATATTACCAAAATTTAAAATTAATAATTAATTTTTTTCAAAAAAACGGCATGAGAGTTAATCAAATCTTACCATTTATTTAAATCTATTGTCTACTAAGTAATAACACACACACATTTATGGTAGACATAATCATTGTTTCTGTTTTTGCCGTTTAAGAAATCCATGAAAAGTCCTTTCAGGCTACTCCCCCGATAATTCTTATCCATTATTGTTGCATTCCTAATATTATATATATATATGTGTGTTTGTCCTTATCCAATGAAATCAAAAATAAACTTTTAGCGAACTTATGTAATCAAAAGTCAATTAAATAAAAGTATTTAGCCAATCAGAATTGTAAATTTCTTTCTTGCCAAAACCTTGCCATTTACCTGAATTTCGAGGAGATGTTGCCCTGTATAATGTATGCGAGTTGTAAAATCCTTAAACAGTTGTGATTTTGAAATATGATTTTTTTCATTTGATTTTAAATTTACCTCCTTCAATTTAAAGACTTTTGGAAAAAGTTCGCCCGCCTTTTTTTTGTAATGAATAATGTAATCTATTACTAATTTTTGTGTGCTCGCTTTTTGGGATTCGATTTCAAATGAGAACTTAAGGCTTTCACCAAGATTTACTTTTGTTTTATTTAGCTTAAATTTTCTTATCGTTACTTTGATATTTTTCTCAAAACCGAAGACCGATAAAGATCCGGGATGCCCCATTTTTATTAAACTTCTACTTGCATGCTTAATTATCCAAGCTGTATTCATATTTTCCTTATCCCAACCATTTACCAAATTGAGCATGTACTGAGTGTTTTCTTTTGAAATATCATTCAAATGGTTAGCAACTGATTTACGAACATAAAGGTCATTATCTGCCTTCAAATTTTCCAAAATAATCTGAGTTGATTTCGGGTTTTTAATCACCTCATCTAATTTAAACGACCATGGCAAACGAGGCCTGCTACCTTCTGAAGCCAATCTTCTCACATGGTGACTTTTATCTTCAGCCCAGATTTGCATTACTTTAATTGTTTTATTAAAATCTCGTTTTAAGTATTCTCGAATTGCAAATTCAGAAGAACCTAATTTCGTAAAGTATTTAAGGGCTTCCATTGAAACTTCGAAATGATCGTGTCCATAAAGTCCCACATAATCAGGAAATACAAGATTGGTATAGCCTGTTTTTGTATTTAGGATAACTTTTTGCATAATCAGTATTGCCTTTTTATAATCAGAAGGAAGGGTGCTTTTCAAGACTTCTGAAGTTCTGCGCATGCGCTGATTTAAAGACAAAGCTTCTATATTTTTCGTTACTTCGTCGAGAAATTTATTTGAATTAAAGTTATTATCAGCTTTTGAAAATTCATTTGCCAATGTTTTATAGAACACTTGGTTAAACATTTCTTTTAAAGATTCCATAAAGTTTTTGTTAATGGTGTAAAAATAATGAAACATCAAGTACGCCCTCTAAAATTAAAAAGCATTTCCGATACCAACATGGTGTTGTTTAATCTTTAACGTGCAATTGTTAACTATAGCTTACTTTTTTTATATATTCGTTCAACAATCTTGATAATTTACAAATGAATACATTACTATTTAATAAACTCTGTATCGCTTTTTATTTACTTTTAATATCCAGCACGCTTTTTTCACAAGATTTTGTTTGGAAAAAAGGAACAAATACCATCGATCAATCTGGGATATATGGTACTATTGGCGTGCCGGCAGCAGCAAACAATCCTGGATCACGGGAAGGTGCTGCCACATGGACTGACGCAGCTGGAAATTTTTGGTTATTTGGTGGCAACGGTTACGACTTTATTGGCAACTATGGTTTATTAAGTGATCTTTGGAAATACAATTCTACTACCAACGAATGGGTTTATATAAAAGGAAGTACTATCATTGCTCAAACTACTGATTATGGTCCTATTGGTGTTTCTACACCAACAGCTAAGCCTGGCGGAAGAAATTTGTGTGCTTCTTGGACAGATGGTTCTGGAAATTTATGGCTATTTGGTGGCTTTGGCTATTCAGGCTCTTCTGGACTTGGTTACTTGAATGATATTTGGAAATATTCAATTTCTGCAAACGAATGGACCTTTGTGAATGGATCAACAACAGGCTATCAACCTGGCGAATACGGAACATTAGGAATACCATCAACAACAAATACTCCTGGTGCAAGAATGGGGTCTGTGTCTTGGGAAGGCAGCACTGGTGAATTGTGGCTATTCGGAGGATATGGAAATACTACAAGTTCCGTTACAATTGGCTCAATGAATGATTTATGGCGCTACACCATTAGCACCAATGAATGGACATGGATTAAAGGGAGCAACGTGAAAGATCAAAACGGTACTTATGGTGCTATTGGCATAGCAGCTCCGACGAATGATCCAGGAAGTCGTTCTCTATCCACAGGATGGAAAGATACGGCAGGGGATTTTTGGATATTGGGTGGAGAAGGCTGGGACGCAACGGCCACTACAAATAGTGGATTATTAAACGACTTATGGAAATACAACGTACTGAGCAATCAATGGACTTGGGTTAAAGGTAACACTGCTTCAAACCAAAATGGTGTTTATGGTTTAAACGGGATTCCATCAAGTTCTAATTTCCCAGGTAGTCGGTCTGGATCTATCTCTTGGTGCGATGCGATTGGAACCCTTTGGCTTTTTGGCGGAGATGGTTACTCAGGTGCAGGATCAATAGCCGGTGGGTTAAATGATCTTTGGAAATATAATATTTCTAGCAATACATGGGCTTGGATAAAAGGCACTTCTCTTATAGATCAAAATGGAATTTACGGCACTCAGAACTCAGCCGGACCAACCTTAATACCTGGGTCAAGAACTACGCATGCTGGTTGGATGGATTCTTCCAATGATTTATATTTATTTGGAGGCTATGGAAAATCAGCCAGCGGCTCTTCTGGTAATCTTAACGATTTATGGAAGTATACCAACTGTTATATTAGTCCTATTACAATGACAGTGGTTGGCAAAGATAGCACTACCTGCGCCGGAGAAACAACCTCACTTACAGTTTCCGGATCAACGAATTATTTGTGGCTTCATAATTTAGCTATTACAAGTTATGTAGTTATTAGTCCAACCATCACTACAACGTACGTTGTTGTCACTTCAGATAGCAAAGGATGTAAGTACAATGCGTCTTATTCACACAAGGTTTTAAGTTGTGCGGGTGTTAGTCATGCGTTAGATAAAGAATCAATTATTCAACTTTATCCCAATCCGTCAAACGGTAGGTTTAAAATCACTTTAAATAGTTTAGAGTTAGGTACAGAATTATTTATTTATAATACCCTTGGACAAGAAGTGCTATTTAAAAATATTATAGAAGTAGAAACAACTATTAACACTGAACTTCCCAGGGGTGCTTATTACTACTTTTTAAAGAAGTCAAATGAGCGATTAAGTTCTGGAAAACTTGTTTTTGAATAAGTTTTTCCTTTTTTCAATAAAAATTAAAACTAACCACAAGATCTCGGTTACCTGATTGATTATGGCAACCAGTGCATACTCCGGAATTCTCATTTACACTGTGTAGTATTGATCCATTGGGTTTGACTTCAGCCCAAAGCCATGATCCTGAATGTTTATACATAAAGGCATATAAAGTAAGGTCTGAGCCGCTGTAAATATCCTTTATCACTAATGACCCATCAGGAAAAACTGTGCCAAGAGGGAGCTTGCCTTTATCTGTTAAGACCTTATTTGCGATATTATTAAATCTTAACTTAAAAGTACCATGAGGACCGTGCGCGCCTGATAAAAGTATATTCGGGTCACTATTATAGTAAGCGTGTATTGATTGAGCACAACTGTCTAACAAAGAAACATCTGTAATCGAAAGCGAAGGATTCTTTCCTTGCTCTTTTGTGCAACACAAAAGACTAAAAATCACTGTAGTAAATACCAACAAATACTTCATGATAATAAAGATAAGAATTCGCTTTTTAACTAAAAAAACCGCTGGTAAAATTTTTCAATCAGTTTTTCCCAAGTGAAATTTTTCGAAATAAGATTTAAGCCGTTTTGTTTTTTCTTTTCAATTTCATTTTCACCGCACGCCAGGGCATTATCCATCGCTGACTGAATTTCATACGGATCTGAACTCTTGAGCAGCCAACCAGTTGCTTCACTAACGAGCACATTTGTTGCTCCAACATCTGTTGCAATTACAGCTAGGCCATTGGCCATTGCTTCTAGTATAACATTAGGCATACCCTCACTCCAACTTGGGCAAATTAATATATCTGATTGTTTGATTAGATTTTGTAACTTAATCTTATCTCTTATTTCGCCGTGATAATTTACACCGTCAATTAACAGACGTTTTGTTTCTGGAATAGGGCCAATAAAATGAAATTCTGCATTTTTATTTTTTGATGTATTAAAAAAAAGTTTGATTGCACTGTTAAGCTCTTCAATACCTTTCCTTCTTTCGTAACGACCAAGAAATAAAAACTTTATTTTTCCATTTACAGATTTTATACTTTTTGCTAAGGTAGATTCTTCAACTCCTGACGGAAATTCAACTATATTTTCTTCTTTTACACCAATTGCTTTAATAATGTCGGTGATCTTACCTCCATAAGAAAAAACCAAATCGGCTTTTTGTGAAATAGATTGTACTGGCTTTCTTAATAAAAATAGATGCTGCAGTTTGATTTTAAAATCAGGTGGCTTTTGAAACATTTCATACCCGTGAAACTTCACACCAATTGAAGCGCAACGAATGTTTTTTTTATTTTTTTCATCAATAAGGTACCAACCTGAAAATCCTTTTGTGTAAATAAGATCGTAGCTTGGTAATTTATCTTTAATGTTTTCGAAAATTAATTTAGAATAATTACGTGAATTTCTGAGGTAGTGGCCGGGAAGCGGAAAACTCTTTGGAAAGTCAACAATAAAAGATTTTATAAATTTTTTTTCTTCTTCAGAAAAAAACTCAAGTTTAGAAATATCGTAAGTGCTTTGATTAAAATGAAAAAGATCAACCTCTATTTTTTTTTGCGCAAGGTATTTACACAAGTAATAAGAATGCTTTTGCATTCCTCCTAGTACATAGGGCCATATTCCATCGGTGATTAACGCAACACGCATTGAGGAATGGAAAAGGGAAAGAGAAGATGGAAAAAGGAAGATGGAAAAGGGAAAAGATAGGATGGAAAAGGTAAAATGGAAAATGGAAAAGGTAAGATGGAAGATTTAATAGATTTCATGGCCACCAAGATTTACATTTTACATCACACATATTACATTTTACATTATTTACTAACGTACATCACCTCTTTTACCGCCTTAACAACCTTTGAAACATTAGGTAAACTCGCTTCAATTAATGTAGGTGCATAAGGTAAAGGTGTATCCGCCGTTGTTACTCTTAAAATTGGTGCGTCTAAATAATCGAAAGCGTCCTTTTGAACCTTGAATGTAATTTCACTTGAAATACTTGCAAGCGGCCATGCTTCTTCAACAATCACGAGGCGATTCGTTTTCTTTACCGACTGAATTACCGTACCGTAATCTATTGGTCTAACAGATCGTAAATCAACCACCTCAACACTTATCCCTTCCCCTTCAAGCTCCTTTGCGGCAGCCATTGCCACCTTCATTATTTTTCCAAACGAAACAATGGTTACATCAGTACCCACTTTTTTTATATCAGCTACGCCTATCGGAATAAGATATTCCTCTTCAGGAACTTCTGCTTTATCGCCATACATCTGCTCACTCTCCATAAAAATAACTGGATCATTGTCACGAATAGCGGTTTTTAATAAACCTTTTGCGTCATAGGGATTACTTGGTACCACTACCTTTAAACCCGGACAATTTGCGAACCAATTCTCAAAAGCTTGAGAATGTTGTGAACTTAACATACCTGCACTAGCAGTTGGTCCTCTAAAAACAATAGGTACATTGTACTGACCACCACTCATACTATACATTTTAGCAGCGCTATTAATAATCTGGTCAATAGCAACTAAACTAAAATTAAAAGTCATAAACTCAATAATAGGGCGTAAACCATTTGAGGCTGCCCCTACCCCAATTCCTGCAAATCCAAGTTCGGCAATTGGCGTATCAATAACACGCTTTGCTCCAAACTCAGCAAGCATTCCTTTACTCACTTTATAAGCACCGTTATATTCGGCAACTTCTTCGCCCATTAAAAATATTTTATCGTCGCGACGCATTTCTTCCGACATGGCTTCACGAAGTGCTTCTCTAAATTCTATAACTCTCATACGTTTATAAGTAAAGTCCAAAAATAAGGATAATTAGCTACATATTGTATTAACTCAAATTATAAATTGCCTCTGATTTATTTCGTTCTGAATAAGTGTGTTTTCAAAATTCTTGGAGAACTACAACAAAAAAACCTCCAATAATGGAGGCTTTTTTTAGCACTATATTTAGTCTCATTTTATCACTACAATCTTCTGATAAATCTGACTTGAATCCTTTCTTCCACTTACAAAATAAATTCCTTTTGCAAGATCACTGATGTTTACTTCATGATTATTGATTGCAGACAGATTTATCACTCTAATGAGTTGACCGAGTTCATTTACTAAACTCAATTTTAAATCGGCATTCGTTTGAATAGTAAACTTACCATCATTCGGATTTGGATAAATGCTTATTTCGCTATTTAAATGACTTAATTCATTTAATCCAGCGCAGCTTGATATTTTCACTTGAACAGTTGCGGTACTACTACAACCGTTATCATCTGTTCCTGTTACTGTATAATTGGCAGCAGTGCCGTTTGGAGACACTGTAATGGTTGGACCTGTCATGGTATTATCCCACGCATAACTTGAGCCTCCGGCTGCCGTAATTTCAACAGATTCTTTTACACAAATAAGCGTTCTTGCGGGAACAGCAGTAATGGTAGGGTTGTAATAAATACCCAAAGCAATGGTTTGTGTTGCAGGACAAATTAAACCGACAGAATTGCTATTGGCTGTAAGGGTGAATACAGATGCTACAGTAAGCGGTATTTGTAAAATTTGATTGGTAATTGGAGTCCCACTACCTGTATGCCAGTTGTATGTACCCAAAACGCCATTACCTCCATTTAGATTAATTAGTCCGCCAGAACAAGTGTTTGTGCTACCACTAATAGTAAGTGTTGGAATAAATACGCTTACTGCAACTGTTTGAGTGTTTTTACAACCTGTACTGGAGTTTGTTCCTTCCACGGTATACATAATAGCACTTGAAGTAAGTGCAATTGGATTTACAACAGCAATAGCAGTTAAAACATTATTAGCATTTGCATCCCAACTGTATGTGCTAGCTCCAAGAGCTGTTAAAGTGGCGCCACCGCCAGAACAGATCAAGGCTTTATTTGATGTTACCGTTAAGTTAGGTTTTGCATAAACTAAAACAACCTGACTAGCACCGGAAGTACAACCAAAAGAATTATCACCTGTTACATTATAAGCAGTAGCAGTTGTTGGAGTATCAGCAATACTGGCTCCAGTAAAAACACCACCACCGGTAGCTGTCCAGTTATAATTAATTCCACCAGTAGCATTAAGGTTAACGGTTTGACCTTCACAGAGTGTTGGTGTGCTCGCAGAAACCGTAATTGTTGGATTTGGATTTGCATTTAAAAACACCGTGGTTGTACTAATACAAGTTCCATCAGAAGCAGCCACTGAATAAACTGAAGGCGCAATAGGACTAACAATAGGACTAGAACCGGTAAAGGTATAAGTTGGAGGTCCAGGAGAGGTCCATGTATAGGTGAGAGCACCACCAATGGCAAGCGTTGCAGGTGTTAGTGCACAAACCACGGTTGGAGTTACAATTGCAAAAACAGTCGGTAAAGGATTTGTCTGAAGTGAAAGCACTTGAGTGTTAACACACGAAGAATTTGCTTTTGTAATGGTATATGTTGTGATTCCAATACTTGGCGTCACCGTAAAATCTGATGTGTTTACAGTTTGTGTAGTACTTGCCCATGTATACGAAAGAGCACCTGTTGCAGAAAGAGTTGAACTACCACCAATACAAATTAAATTAGGATTTGCGGTAGGCGCATTAATCGGTGTTGGATAAACCGTAACTGGCATAGTAGCAAAGGCTGTACAACTCAAAGCACTTGTTCCAATAACAACATAAGTTGCGGTGATAGCAGGTGCAAATCCGACACCATTGGTAATAGGACCCGAGCCACCAGACCACGCGTAATTGGTTGCATTACCCGTTGCAGTTAAAGTGACACTACCGCCTGCACATAAAGTAGAAGAACTGGTTGCAGGATTAACTGTTGGGAAAGGATGAACAGAAACTGAAGTCACAGCCGTTGTTGTTCCACAACCATTCACGCCACTCACGGTGTAACTCACTGCTGACGTTGGAGAAAATACCACTCCATTGGTTACAGGTATTGCTCCACCTGCCCAATTGTGAACTAAAGCGCCACTTGCAGTAAGCATTACTGTTTGCGTAGGACAAATACCTCCGCTTGAACTGGCAGTATTGGCCACCGTTAAAACAGGAAGAGATCCGTTCACCGTTATTGTAATTGCTGCATAAGCGGTACAGTTAGACGCACTTGTCGCACCCAAAGTGTACACTGTTGTCGTTGTTGGAGAAACCACAACCGAAGAACTGCTTGCACCTGTGCTCCACGAATAATTACTTACAGCGTTAGTTGTTAGAGTGGCTGAATTACCATTACAAATAGCATTGATACTGCTGCTGGTTAAACTTGAAAGGGAAATGTTACATAATTCTTCTATTACCACTTTTCCATGACCTGAATTTGCTGCGGCTGTATTAACTTGACTAGTTCCTCCATTATACGATCCACCGCCGCCACCGCCGGCACTTGATCCCGATTGTCCTACACCTCCAGAATAACCGCCGCCACCGCCGCCGCCATACGAAGTTGTACAATTGCCATTTGCTCCACTACCGCCACCAAAACCGCCATCACCTGTAGAACTAGTACCTGCACAACCATGATACAATATTGTTGTTGTGGGAGAAGCCCCACCAACAGTAAGCCCTGCTACATTTCCACTACATTTTGCGGCACAGCTGGCACCCTGAAAATTGATACCGTCCGAAAGCCAGCCACCACCGCCTGGATTGGCACCATTGCCATTTATTCCTGCCACACCAGAAACTCCGGTACCAGCTGTACCAGCTGTAGTTGTACTTGCATTTACACCACCTGCACTATAACCTGTTCCACCACCACCACCTGCAACAACAAGTGGCAACGCTTGTCCGTTAACCCAAACAAAGCTAGCACCACCACCACCAGTATTATAGTTTGTAAGAATTTCGCCTTGTTGTCCAACTAAAACTTTTATAACCGCACCGGCGCTAAGAATAAAATCCCCTTGCATTTTTGCACCTAAGCCGCCTACATAACTCCCACTATTGCCGCCTTGCGCTCCGTATGCAGTAATTCTATATACTCCACCAGATACCGTAAAAGACTGGATGCCAGCCGTTGCAACAACAGATCCGTTTAAACTTGTACTTAAATAAGCAGAGTTTATTTGTGTCTGAGATGGTCCAAATCTTCCTGTTGCTCCCGCATTCGTAAAAGTATATGTTTGCTGAGCTATCATTGAGTTTAGACCTAAACATAAACCAAGAAAAACAAAGTATTTTCTTGTTCTTAAGTTCAGACGGCCAATCAATAAAGAGTAAATGTTTAAGTGTTTCATGTTTTAAGATATGCTAAATATTAAAAAATCAATATCTAAAGGTATGAAAGCTTGACCTTGGCTCTGTTGATTAAAATCAATAAACAAAAACCATTATTTTGTTTATTGGTAAAAAAACACAAATGATTTAATTCTCTGAAACACTTCTAATCCTTTTTGGTTATGTATAGGGGGTCATTTTTAAGTACTATAACTAACTCTTACCTAAATTAGTTTACCAAAATGGTATTTGGTTGTGCAAATAAAAACCCCTTGAGATATATTCTCAAGGGGTTTTAGAAATTTTTTATGTTTATTTTAGTTAAACTTAATTTTTCACAAATTTAAAAGTCTCAAAAGAGTTTATATTCGAAACTCTAACGTAATAAACACCATTATTTAAGTTACTTATATTAATGAGAGTTTTTTCATCTACCATATTAGTCACTAAAACAACTCGTCCTGTTACATCTGTAATATGGATAGTTCCAGAATTAAGTTGCTTCGATTCTACTGTAAATAATCCATTATTTGGATTTGGATAAACACTCACAGAAGTATTTTGTTCAGTTAATTCATTTACCCCAGCACATTTTTGCACATCTACAGATACGGTAGCGGTTCTACTGCAACCGTTTGTTCCAGTACCAACAACCGTAAATAAATAAGGAATATCTATACTTAATGTTAGAGTCACCGAGGCTCCTGTTGAAGAACCTGCTACTGGATTACTCCAGGCATAGGTATTTGCTCCTGTTGCGCTAAGAACCACTGATTCTTTTTTGCAAATAATGTCTTTATCAGTAGACGGAAAAACGTTTGGTAAAGCTTTAACCGTAATAGAAACTGAATTTGAAAGCTCACAATTTAAAACATCAGTTCCTAAAACCGAATAAACAGTACTTACGGTTGGAGAAACTATGAAGCCCGATAAACCGGCTCCATTGCTCCAGGTATAAGATACAGCGCCATTTGCCATAACATTTACAGATTCGCCAGAGCAAATAGTTGTATTTGAGGAAGCGGTAATAACATTTGTATTAACATTAACACTGATTACTGCATTATTGATACATCCAAAACCATTTGTTCCTGATAAGGAATAAGTAGTTGTAACACTGGGATTAACAGCTGTTGTGATGCCTGAACTTAAGTTACTCCAGGTATAAGTATTTGCTCCAGATGCCGTTAAAGTAGCTGAATTGCCAACACATAATAAAGGAGGATTAACCATGGAAGAAATGTTTGGCAATGGTGTTATGGAAATATTGATTGCAGCAGTGGAAACGCAATTATTGTTTGAACCTATACCCGTAACGTAATAAGTTGTATTACTTGTAGGTGTTACAACAATTGTAGAAGCTGTTGAAACAGTAGAACTCCAAGAAAGTGTGGTTACCGCAGTACAGGTTAACGTTACACTGGTACCTTCGCAAACAGGATTAGAACTAGCTTGTATGCCAACATCACAAAGCTGTCTGATTATTACCCTACCGTTTCCTGCAACATCGGGATTGGGAACAAAACCAGATTGCGCAAACATGATAGTTGTACCACTGGTTACACCACCAATGTAGCCTGAACCACCGCCGCCACTGCCGCCTTGAGTTGCCCCGCCGCCGCCGCCATACCAACCACCACCACCGCCACCGGCAGGGTAAACATTGCCAGATATACTTCCTCCATCTCCACCAAGACCAAAACCACCGGTAACTCCTATACTAGTCGAGCCATATACACCACCAACACCACCTGCGCTTTGCGTTCCTCCTAAACCGTTGTGCGTAGTTTGTGACGATCCTAATATGCCATCTTGGCCGGATGTACCACCTCCATTACCTCCAATTCCAATATATGGTGCACTAGCGGCGCCGCCGCCGCCGCCGCCGCCGCCGGCAACAATTACCCTATTTAAATAAGTAGTGTTTTGAGTAGTTCTAACATCAGTGCCGCCGCCGCCGCCGCCTTTGTAATAACTACCTGAAGAGCCGTTAAAACCACCGCCGCCGCCATTCCAACCGCCCGCTGCTGTAACGATTGCTGCGCCCGTAGTATTTGTCGATTGACCCTTTTCTCCAACGTAAATGTATAGAATTGTGGGTGTAGCTACTGAATAAACACCATTGCTATAACCACCTTTACCACCTGATCCGATATAAGCAGCAAGATCTCCACCATCTCCACCATCTGCTCCCCAACACTCTATTGAATAAGAACCTGCCTGAACGGCTACGGTTTGTGCACTTCCTGTGTAACTGAAAGTGTAAGTTGCTTGCGAATGTGCCGTACCCGAAAATACGGTCAACGCAAGCGCAAGCAAACCTTGTTTTACGTTTGATACTAATTTGTAAATTTTTATTTTCATGCGCTAAGATTTAAGATTAAGAACTAAAAAGAAACTTCTCACAGATTTTATCCGGAGAAGTTTCTATGATAACAATTATTGATTTTTTATTAGTTTAATAACTTCCGAAGAAGTTTCATTTTTAACCTTAACAAAATAAATGCCAGTTGCAAAAGCACTCATATTTACTTCAGTAGCATTACTTTTAATAGTTTCGGTGAAAATGATTTTTCCCGAAAGATCCATGATTTCAATTGTTCCAGAACTTATTTGTTTTGATTCCACTGTGAATAATCCATTATTTGGATTCGGATAAACACTCACAAAAGTATTTTGTTCACTCAATTCATTTACACCAGCACATTTTTGTACATCCACAGATACGGTAGCAGTTCTGCTGCAACCGTTAGTTCCGGTACCAACAACGGTAAATAAGTAAGGAAGGTCGATATTTAAAGTTAGTGTTAGTGATGCTCCATTTAGCGGACCAGTTATTGGATTACTCCAAGCGTAGGTATTTGCCCCTGTTGCACTAAGAACCACGGATTCTTTTTTGCAAATAATATCTTTATCAGTAGACAGAAAAACGTTTGGTAAATCGTTAACCGTTATTGAAACAGAATTTGAAAGTAGACAGTTATTAACATCCCTTCCTATGACAGAATAAACTGTAGTTAAAGTAGGTGATACCGATAAACCTGATAAAGAAATATTATTACTCCAAGTATAGGTTACTGCACCACTCGCTGAAATATTAACAGACTTTCCAGTACAAATAGTTGTATTTGCTGATACGCTAATAACATTTGTATTAACAATAACACCGATTACTGCATTATTGATACATCCAAAACCATTTGTTCCCGATACGGTATAGTTAGTTGTAACGTTAGGATTAACAGCTGTTGTGAGGCCTGTAGTTGAATTGCTCCAGGTATAAGTGATAGCTCCTTGTCCTGTTAAAGTAGCTGTATTGCCAACGCATAATAAAGGAGGATTAACCATAGAAGAAACGTTTGGTAAAGGTACCATTGTAATATTGATTCCATCAGTGGCAACGCAGTTGTTTGTACCTATTCCTGTAACATAATAAGTTGTGTTACTTGTTGGTGTTACAACAATTGAAGAAGCCGTTGAAACACTAGCACTCCAAGAAAGAGTAGTTATCGCAGTAGTAGTTAACGTTACACTGCTGCCCTGACAAACAGGATTGGAACTAGCTCCTATGGTAACATCGCAAAGCTTTGTAATTATTACCATACCATTTCCTGAAACATCGGGATTGGGAACAAAACCAGGTTGACCTACTGCAGCGGTTGTACCATTAACTGTACCGCCAACGTATCCTGAACCGCCGCCACCACCTTCCCACAATGCCGCTGCGCCACCATACCAACCGCCGCCGCCGCCGCCGCCAGTATTACTAGGATATGCAGCATATCCACTGGGTGCCAAATTAGCCGAACCTCCTTGACCAAAAGAACCACCTTCAGCCATCGTGCCTGAATAAAGAGGAACTGATGAGTTGCTTCCACCTGCAACTTGAGTGCCGCCAAATCCACCATAAGTGCCCGTTAGTCCATTTCCACCAGTTAATCCACCACCATTCGCTCCAAGATCTTGCGTATTAGTTCCTCCATGATTAGCTCCGCCGCCGCCGCCGCCGCCAGCTACAATAGATACAGCCGATTGATTTCCTGATAAAGTACTTAAAAGCCCTGTTGCTGATGCAACATGCGATGCACCACCACCAGAACCACACGCATTACCAGTAGAAGAATAAGCCCCTGAATTGCCGCCGCCATTAAAGCCGCCTGTAGCCGCAGTAGAAGCTGCTTGTAGCGTTGTGCCCTTGCCTCCAACGTAAACATAATAAGTGCCTGGGGCAACATTGACAGTTCCTGTAGAATAACCGCCTTTACCCCCCGTACCTGCTGTAAGATTATTTCCTCCATCAGCACCCCACATTTGTATAAAAACCGAGCCTCCCGAAAGGGTGATCGTTTGTGTACTTCCGGTGTAATTGAAAGTGTATGTTGTTTGCGAGTATGCCATTCCAGCTACAAGCAAAGAAAGTGCAAACAATCCCTGTTTTGCTCCTAATAATAATTTGTAAATTTTTCTTTTCATGTGCTAGGTTTTAAGATTAAAGATTAAAGAACTTAAAAGAAACTTCTCACAGATTTTATCCGGAGAAGTTTCTATGATAACAATTATTGATTTTTTATTAGTTTAATAACTTCAAAAGAAGTTTCATTTTTAACCTTAACAAAATAAATGCCAGCTGCATAATCACCCATGTTTACTTGAGTTGTATTACCTCTAACAGTTTCAGTGAAAATAATTTTTCCTGAAAGATCCATTATTTCAATTGTTCCAGAACTTATTTGTTTTGATTCCACTGTGAATAATCCATTATTTGGATTCGGATAAACACTTACAAAAGTATTTTGTTCACTCAATTCATTTACACCAGCACATTTTTGTACATCCACAGATACGGTAGCAGTTTTGCTGCAACCATTACTTCCAGTACCAACAACGGTAAATAAATAAGGAACATCAATATTCAAAGTTAGAGTCACCGAGGCTCCTGTTGAGGAACCCGTTATTGGATTACTCCAAGCATAGGTATTTGCTCCTGTTGCACTAAGAACCACGGATTCTTTTTTGCAAATAATATCTTTATCAGTAGACGGAAAAACGTTTGGTAAATCGTTAACCGTTATTGAAACTGCATTACTCAAAGAACAGTTGTTTACATCAATACCAATAACAGAATAAACTGTACTTACAGTTGGACTTACAAGAATACCAGATAGTGGGATTCCATTACTCCAAATATAGCTTACAGCGCCACTTGCGGTGAGGTTAACCAAAGAACCCCTACAAATAGTTGTAGCGGCAGGAACACTTATTGAATTAGAATTTACAACCACACTCACTGTATTGGAATTAACACATCCAAAACCATCTGTTCCCGATGCGGTGTAGGTAGTTGTAACACTAGGACTAACAGCTGTTGTGAGGCCTGAAGTTAAGTTGCTCCAGGTATAAGTATTTGCTCCTTGTCCTGTTAAAGTAGCTGAATTGCCAACACATAACAAAGGAGGATTAACCATGGATGAAATGTTTGGTAAAGGTGTCATAGAAAGATTAATTGCAACAGTGGTAACACAGTTGTTATTTGAACCTATTCCTGTAACGTAATAAGTTGTGTTACTTGTTGGTGTTACAACAATTGAAGAAGCCGTTGAAACACTGGCACTCCAGGAAAGAGTAGTTACCGCAGAGGTGGTTAATGTTACACTACTGCCCTGACAAACAGGATTAGAACTAGATCCTATGGTAACATCGCAAAGCTTGGTGATTATTACCAAACCGTTTCCTGAAACATCGGGATTGGGAACAAAACCAGGCTGACCAAATGCTGCTGTTGTACCATTACTCACACCGCCAATGTAACCGGAACCGCCGCCGCCGCCAGTACTATTGTCGCCGGAGCAGCCACCATACCAACCGCCACCGCCGCCGCCAGCTAAATTTTGTATCGTTGTTCCGCCCTGCCCAAAACCAGCGCCAAAACCACTAGTATAGCACGCACCACCAGCTGTTTGTGATCCGCCACCACCAGCTGTTCTATTCGAAAATTGTGTAGTAGTTGGAGGTTGAATTCCATTTAGTCCGCCACCGTCTCCACCAATAGACTGATTTCCGCCGCCAGCGCCAGCACCACCAACAATTACTACCGCAGACTGATTTCCAGATAAAGAACTCAAGATACCCGTTGCACTAGCAACATGGGTAGCTCCGCCACCACCACCGCCTCTATGTGTAGAGTTAACGCTTCCATCACCGCCACCATTATACCCGCCTGGCGCAGTCGTATTCAGAAATCCATCTGAGCCCTTGCCACCAACATTGATATACCAGGTAGTTGGAGCGTTAACAGTAATAGTGCCAGAAGAATATCCTCCAACACCGCCTGCGATTTGGCTGTTCGGAACCGATCCCGAGTTAATATTTCCTAATCCTCCACTAGCTCCCCAAACCTCTATTTGATAAGGACCTGCCGGAATGGCCATCGTTTGTTGGTTTCCAGAGTATGTAAAGGTAAAAGTGTTTTGTGAGTATGCCGTTCCAGACACAAGCAAAGTAAGGGCATACAATCCTTGTTTTGCGCTTGATACTAATTTGTAAATTTTTGTTTTCATGTTACTGTATGTTTAACTAAATAAAGTGGTGAATCGCAAGTTTTATAGTTGATAGAATTAAATATTTAATCGCAAAAACATTCAAGAAGATGAGTCTATCTTTAAAAAAAGTCTTCCAAATTCATTTGGAAGACTTTTTAAATTATTTAGTTATTGCTTTTTACAAGCTTAACTACTTCATACGAATCCGATTGACTTATTTTGACATAATAAATGCCATTAGCTAACGTATTGATATTAAAACTAACTTTTCCTTCAACATTCAGATAAGATGAAATTACGCGACCTGTTAAATCACTGATTTCTATTTTGCTTGCTGGTTTATTTAACTCGATAGCAAAAACACCAGTAGTTGGATTAGGGTAAAGTTTTGAAACATTTGAACTCGATAATTTAGTCAAACTTGTACACTCTTCAACAGCGAAACTCACAGTTGCTTTTCCTTCACAGCCTATGTTATCTTTTCCAATAACTGTGTAAGTAGCTGAAGCATTTGGATTTACTGTTAAAGGATTACCACTTTGAGAAGAGTTGAGACTTGTTAGCCAGTTATATGTTCCTGCACCAGATCCTGTTAGTGTTAATTGATCTCCGTTACACAATTGTGTACTGGAAACTAACACTGTGATATTAGGAGCAGGGCTTACAGAAACCTGAAGTATTGCTATACTGGTGCAACCCAAAGAATTTGTACCAATTACCGAATAAGTTGTAGTTGCGTTTGGATAAACAAAAGTTGAAGCAACTTGTGCACCAGTATTCCAAAAGTAACTATCTGCGCCTTGAGCTACCACATTAACAGCTTTTCCGGCACAACCAGTTGGCCCGTTTACAAATGCAGTAACTTGAGGCGATTGAAGAACATCAACCATTTGAGTCAATGTTGTTGTACATCCACTAAGTGTGTTAAATCCTGTAAGCGTATATGTTTGTGGGAAAGTTGGAGCAAATACACCTACTGTAGTTATTTGACCATCACTCCATAAATAAGAGTCGGCACCAACACCCGTTAATAAAACGCTTTGTCCTTGACAAATAGTTGTAGCACTAGGGCTAATTGACAAGTTAGGCCCATTAATTTCGCAAGGAATTGTAATCCTTAAATCATCCCAGGTTAAATATGGCGCTACACCTGCACCAGAAGTAGCTTTCACAGCAACGTAATATAAGCCCGAAAGAGGTACTACAAATGTATTTGAAAGCGGTGTGTAAAGTATTGGTGTTACTGTACCACCTGTTGAGGCAACGGTTACCATACCAGCAGGAGTTTGTCCTCCACCCACCATGATGGATAAATCTGCCCAATTATTAAAACCAGACTCAGTAATATACCACATGGAAGCAGAATAGGTAATTCCGGCAACTAGTTGAATACCGTTAGTATAAAAATAACTAGTACCGGACGGCGAGCTATAAAAAGAAGCGAATTGGCTACCTGCATGAGGAACCCTATTGTTTCCGGCAGGAGCCGTATAGGTTAAGTTACTTATACCAACATTACTTGCAGCCCAAGAACAGTTTGGAAGCTTATTTAAAGCAAGCGTTTCGAGACCTTCATGGTAAGGTACTACACTTGTGGTAACAGGAGCAACGTTTACTGACTGAGGAACTGTTGAAAAACTTGAACCAGCCGCACAGGTAATTACCGCCCTGTAATGAATTGTTTGATTAATTGGGCCTGTATTATAACTATTTAAAGTTGCACCAGGTACTGAGGCAAATGGACCCACAGCTGAAGCCGTAGATGTTTGCCAAGCGATGGTATAACCAGAATTTGTGTAAGTTCCACTGTTTAAAAGAGTAAGATCAAGCATCATACCCGGGCAAAAAGCCACGGTTGGAGTAACAAACGAGTTCGGTCCCGGAGCTCCAGTACATGGTGTATTAAATACTTCAACAGCACCCGGATCTGGGAATAAAACGCTTCTAGTTGTTAAACTAAAATCTGTAGTAACACCTAAAGGCGGGCACATATTATTAACAACCGTAGCAGTTGGAGCAAAATCCCAAGCACCAGGATTGTTAAATAGCGGATCGGCAGTTGTACTTCCCTTATCATTTAAAGAAATAGCTTGCCATGTTGCTAAACTCGTGTAATTTACACTTGCGAAAACAAGGCCATTCGTACCAGCAGTAGAGAGCATATTAAACACATTATGATTCGAGTTCCAGGTATTTGCTGCTGTACCTGCGTACAAACAATATTTAGTACCATTGCCAGCACGATTAATTATAATGATGTTATTTTTTACCGGACTTGAAGCAACAGTTGAATAAATACCATAAGTTGTACCAGCAGTATTTGTTGCACCGTCTAATATAATTGTATTATGATAGACAAGAGTGTAAGCAACACCAGCAACATAAATGCCGTAAACTGTACCATTACAATACATATCAGAGATCACATTATTACGAATGATATTCTCATGCCCAGAAGTGCCTCCCGAACCAACGTAAACACCATATGCCAAATTAGCGTTTGTAATACCGGTTAGATAAGGGTTTCTGATATGATTTCCTTCAACCAAAATATCTATAGAACTGGTAGAAAGATATATTGAATAACAAGAACTTAGTGTTGTACGAAAAGGGCGTTCTATAATATTACCCTTAATAGTTAAATACTGACCGTAATAGTTATAAACACCATAAATATAAAAATCTTGAATTTTAGAATTTAACACTTTATTTCCAACAGTAAAGGGTGCCACAGTATTGCCATAATAACATACGGAAAAATAACCACCGCTTAAAGTACAAGTATTTACAACGTTGTTGTTACCTGAGTTACCACTAGTCGAATAAACCGTACCAGAATTACTAAGAGAAAATGGAATTTGCGTTGTTGATGCCGCATTCAATGGAGCTGTTATTGCACAATTAAGAAACTCGTTATTGTTTGCTTGATTCCATAAGTGAACCACAAGAGCATAAGACGCACCAGTTCCAATAATGTTTAAATTATTAAAGAACATGTAATCGGCGCCGTTTAACACAATTGTATGTGGATTAGCAGCGGCAGTGGCGTTAAACGTTATGGTACGGCCATTACCATTAATAGTTATGGTGTTGGTTGCTGAAATACCGGGAGCTTGAGAAAAACTTACTTGCTCTGTGTAAAGATTAGAGGTTGCAGCGACGTTTACAGTTAAGGGGCCACTAACACCTGCGGTATTTACAACAGCGGCAAAGGCCGTAAAACTAGTAAAGTTTGTAGCCGAGGAAGGAATGGTGTTGTTAATTGTAACGATTCCTGATAATTGAGCACCAGCCTTTAATCCAAAAAGGATAAGACAAGCAATCATCAACTTGATAGATTGGTAGTTTTTTTTCATGTGTATGTTGTATAATTAGTTGTATTTACAAACCTATAAAAAAATAATTGAAATAAACAATGATTTAAATATTTAACATTTAAAATTTACTGTTAAAAATGTTAAAATATTAAATTTTAACTGGTTAGAAATATTTTTTCTTTTTACAACTAATCAACACAACAAATTCGTTTTAACTTTTGTACCAATATAAAATGAGTAGTTAGGTTGGCATAAAAAAAGGCTGTCCGATTGGACAGCCTTTTTACTAAGCAAATTTTAGATCTATTATTGTTTTACAATCTTAATAACTTCAGTAGAAGTGCTTGATTGAATTTTCACATAATAAATACCGTTTGAAAGTTCGTTTAAATTCACGTTAACTACTTCTAAAGAACTAGTCATTGAAGAAACAACACGACCTGTAACATCCATAACTGTAATGGTTTTTTCGGAAATGTTATTTAATTCAAGCGTAATATCACCTGAGGTAGGATTAGGATAAACTCGCACGTTGTTTAATTTATTTTCAGTTAAACCAACACACTCATTAACCTTTTGAAGAATAGTTGATGTTCCTGAACACCCTTGCGAGTTAGTGCCAGTAACAGTGTAAACAGTTTGTGCAGCAGGAGACACGTTTATAGACGCTCCTTGATATAAAGCACCTGTTCCACTTGCAATCCATTGGTAAGAAGCACCAGTACCAGCACCAGCAGCAGTTAACACTTGTAATTCACCAATACAAATTTCTTCTGGTAGAATACCTGTAGCAGAAACAATTGGTAAAGTATAAACCATTACAGCTTGAACAGCCTGAGCAACACATCCGTTTGCATTAGAACCTACTACAGTATAACTCGTATTTGTAGTAGGAGAAACTGTTATGAAAGAAGCGTTTGCACCAGTTGTCCAAGTGTAAGAATTAGGACTTGATGCGCCAATTGCGTTAATGTTTACAGGAGTTCCTGCACATATACCAGGACTGCTTGCATAAGCAAGAATGTTTGGTGCAACGTTTACTAAAATCATTTGAGTTGCAGCAATTGCGCAACCACTTAAGCTAGATGTACCGATAACAGTGTAAGGTACTAATCCAGATTGCGTTGGCATTTGTGTAATTGAACTAGTTGTAGCACCTGTATTCCAAGCGTATGAATCTGCACCACCGGCAAAAATTGTAACTTGTTCATTAGAACATACTACGGTATTATTACAAGTAACTGTTAAGCTTGGTGAATTCACATCACACGGAATATCGATTGCTAAATCATCCCAGCTTAAATATTGTGCAGAACTGTTAGTTGTACCTGTTGCTCTGATAGCAACATAATAAAGACCGCTTGACGCAACTGAAAACGTGTTTGATAAAGATTTATAAACATTACTCAATGCAGGGCCGTTTGTAGACGCAATGGTAACAAGACCTACCGATGTTTGAGTAGTTCCATACATAATGGAAAGATCTGTCCAGTTATTATAACCGTAATACTCTGTTGTATACCATACCGAAGCTGAATACGTAATACCGGCGTTTAATTGAATACCATTTGTGTAGAAGTACTGTGTGCCAGATGGATTATAATAGAACGAAGCGAAGCTTGTTCCTGAACGTGACACTCTACCATTTGCACTAGAAGAGGTGTAAGTAAAAGCATTTCCACCAAGACTTGGAGCAAACCATGAACAGTTTGGTAAGGCATTTGATTTCGGTATTTGATCGAAATTCTCAAGGTACGGCACGGTATTAGTTGTTGTACCAGCAACATTAACAATACCCGCAGCGGTTGTGCTACCTACAGCATTTGAACAAGTAATAGCAACACCATAAATCATTTGACTTGTAAGAGGAGGTGTAGAATAATAAATGCCAGTAGCTCCAGAAATAGGCACCCATGGACCAACTGTTGAGCTAACAGAAGTTAACCATTGGTAAGTAACTCCAAGATCGCTAGTATAATTAGCCACATTCAAATTTGCATTTTGGCCAGGGCATAATGCGTAAGTAGGCGTTACAATTGAATTTGCTGAAGGAGTTCCAATGCACTGCACACTTAAAAACTCTAAAGCTCCAAAATCCGGGGTAGATTGGCTCCTAGGTGCGCCCGTTTGATCTTGTGAGATTCCTACAGGGCAACCCAAATTATTTAAACTCACATTTGTTGGATGCAAATCGCCAGTAAGTAAGTTTGCAAAATTAGGATTTAAGGTGTAACCGTTAGCGTCAACGCCCTGAGCTTGCCACTGCGTAAGATTAGTAGCCGCTGAGGTAACGTAACCTACGTAATTGTTACCACCAGCCCCGTTTACATAAGTATTATTGCAATCAATAATAGATCCAGATAATGCATTACCTCCATTATAAAAACCATACTTTGATCCAGTTCCACCGCGAGTGATGCTAATGAGATTGTTTTTCATGGTTGTTTTCATACCGTTTCCACCATAAAAATAATAGAACGCATAAGTACTTCCGGCTGTAGCAGCCGTGTGGTCAAATGAAAAAGTGTTATGCAAAAACTCATTATCGCCATAATAAGAGTAGGCAAAACCGTAGATGGTTCCGTTATATTCAATATTTCTTATAATGTTGTTTGTAATATGATTAGGATTAACGCCAGCTCCTGCTGAATTATAGTATCCTAAATAATACGAAAGGTAAAGAGTACCTGTGTATGTTTGGTTTGTGTTGTATAATTTTTCAATGATATTGCTGTCAAAGTTAAATCCTTGAGAATACCATCCATAAATCATATACAGTGTTGTGAAACTGGTTCTATTCAAACGATTTAATGTACAACTTTTAATTGTTAAATTTTTAGAGTAATAACAATAAATCGCTGAATAATAAAAATCAGTAATTAAACAATTGTAGAATCCATTATCGTGAGTGTAAGCGCCTGACGATAAACCATAGTGATAAATACTGTAATAACCACCCGCTAGAGTAGAAGTCTTAACAGTGTTGTAGTTTCCTGGGTCTCCACAACAGCTATTACCAGTAGTTCCAGAAGAACTAAAAGAAAAAGCCATTACTTGTGAACTTGTTGCGTTAAAGAAAACAGAAAAGGTACAAGCGCTGAAGGTATTATAATTAGCCGAGTTTGTTAACAAACATGCAACTGCATAAGTGGTATTAGTTCCCTCAACAATTAAATTATTAAGTGTTAAGTAGTCTGTTCCGTTTAATCGCACTGTGTGCACATTACCTGCGGCTCCACTATAAGTTAGTGTATTGCCGTTACCATTAATTGTAATTGTGTTTGTGGCAGACATACCCGTAATTTGGTCAAGCGAAAGTTGCTCAACATAAGGGCCAGTATTAACTACAACGTTAACTGTTAAAGGTCCAGAGATACCACTTGTATTTAAAGCATTAGCAAGAGCGGTAAAAGTTTGATAGTTAGTACCACCAGTAGCAGCGCCACTATTGATAGTAACCACGCCAGAAATTTGCGCTCCCATTTTCAACGTTACCAGGCTCAATAGCACTATAAACGTCTTAATTAGTTTGTAAGTTTTTTTCATGTGTTTAGAAAGTTAAATTGTTATAAAAGCAAACATATCAAAAAAAATGGAATGATTAACAAAAATTTAATATTTAATTAGCTATTTAACTTACGTCTTTTATTTTTAAGAATTCCCTTAGCAGTTCAGGGTGCTACAGATGTTTGAGACCAGCCAACTAAAAAGGCTACGTTCTAAAGTTTGATAAAAATCAATGATTTAAAAGTTAAATTAAACCCTAAAGTTCATCATGAGCTTGCCAAATGAGGATTACCCGCATTAAGCCAGATAATTCGTCTTTTTCAAAGACTTCTCCTGTAAATGCGGTTAAACTTGTTGAGGTTTTAATTCAAAGTAAAACAAATAATTAATCAGGAATTTGCAGATAAAGAAATATGTGAAGTATCGAGCCTTCTTCGGCTTTCTTAAATAGTTCAAGCAATTGGCAGAAAGCTTTACGGTTATAATAATGTGGAAAACCTAGAAGTAAAGGTTAATACGCAAGCTGGCGGATAATCCCCCTAGTAAATTTGTGTTATCTGTATCGAGTCCAAAATGATTTGTAGTACCACCATCAATTGTGGTATTATTTATTGAAACACCGGTTGAGCCAGACACATTAGATTGCCCCATAGATTCCAATTTTGTTTCACTTCTACCGGTTGTTGAGGCAGATAAACCCCAGCCAAACTCGCCACCAATACTCATTTTAGGCAAAACAAAATATTCGGCGCCCATAAAAACGCGTACGCCAATAGTTAAAGCAAGACCGTTTTTACGTTCTACTATTCGTGCAGATCCTTTTACCCCTTGAATTAATCCAAGCGTATCGATGTTGCGTGCTGCGCCAAAAATAGGACTAGACATGGCATCAGCTGAAGGGTCTACAACTATTTGAGGTGAAGAAGATGTGTTTAATTTATTACCGTAAGTAAATTTATCTTTGGAAGAAGAGATGTATAATCCTATTTCACCTCCGTAAATACCTTGAAGACGGGTAGATCCACGTCGTTTTTCTATACCAAAATTTAAACCAATAGCAGTTGCCGTTTTACTCCAAATATTTTCTTTTCTTGCAACTGCTGCCGGATATGCAATAATAGAAGCTGTTGCAGCAGCACGATCAACTACAAATGCCTTGGTGATCCAATTATTAATACCTATTCTAACGCCAATACGGTAAGCAGTATGTGCATCTTTAAAATACTTACCTGTAATTGCCTGTGACGACGAAACAAAATTAAAATTTGCATTTTTAATAAGTTGCGTGGCATCAATGCCAATAGCCCAGTCTTTTGCCTGAGGTAAAATTGGTTCACCGTTTTTAGAAGTAAGATCTTGTGAAAATCCATTAACGGTAATTGTTACGAGGAGTATTAGAACTATTTTTTTCATATAAAGTTTCTATTTTTATCTTAGTATATCTTGAAGTATCGAATTTAAAATAATTACGTTTTACAAACTAACGCAAATTAAATCATTTTAGTGTATAGCCCCTATTTTATTTGTTTGAAAAAACTAATTTCCAGATTTGTTTTGAAGAAGAGGTACAAATTTAAAATTTCCAAGTATTTTTTTATCAAAATTAGTTTCACTCATTTTTTTTAACCAGACCATTTCTTGTGTTTCACCCTCTCCTAATGGTATCAACAAAATTCCTCCAATTTTCAATTGGATTAATAAGTCGTTTGGGATATAGGGTGCGCCAGCGGTAACAATGATTTTATCATACGGAGCAAATTGAGGCATACCCTTGTAACCGTCACCATAAACAAGTTTAGCACCACCATAACCAATGTATGGGAGAAATAATTTTGTTTTATCGAACAATGTTTTTTGCCTTTCTATACTATATACCTTTGCTCCAACTTCTAATAGCACTGCAGTTTGATAACCACAACCGGTTCCAATCTCTAATACTTTTTCGCCAGGTTTTAAGTCTAACTGTTCTGTTTGAAAAGCAACCGTGTATGGTTGAGAAATTGTTTGTCCCGCACCAATTGGTAAAGCTTTATCACTATACGCATGATCAAGCAGAGCAGGTCTTGCGGTGGTTGTATCAAAAAATAAGTGTCTTGGAATTTTTTCAATTGCGCTAAGAACTTTTTCATTTTTAATCCCTTTGGTTTTCAAAATTTCCACCAAACGTTTTCGTTTGCCCTGAAACAAGTATTCATCTTCCTTTGAAACGTTATAAAACAAGATAATTAATTTAGAAAGTAAAATTAGTATTTAGTTAATTGCAATTGCTAAAAATATATTTATTTTTTGAACCATAAGGTTGAATCTAACGTTTACACAACCGTTTGATTATTTAGAATTACAATCGGAACGCTTTAAGAAATTGATTTTACAGTCTTTCAAACCAGGATTTATTTCTATTGTTTTTCCTAGCCTAAGTTGATTGCCTCTAAACCCCGGGTAGGATGGCTCATAAAGAAAACAGCGAAACACCTGGTTTTTATCGGGATGTGAACCGTTTTGCAAAATTTTAAACAAGCCTATTGGATTAATGTAGGCCCAAACCACATCTCCTGATTTATCAATTTCAAAAAACCTGCCATTTTCGCCTTCACAAATAAGTGTATTGCCATTTGAAAGCCTTTGGGCACTTGAAACATTAGATGAATAAAATCCATTTGTTTCGTCTTCGCCATATTGCGAATAAGGCTTTTCTGGCAAATAAGTGAGACCAGACGATAATTGATAGTTGTTTTTATCGTCAATTTGCGGGTTAATTATATCAACCGTTGAATGCAATTCACCAGGCCTGTTAAGACCGTTATTAAATACAATTATTTTTCCTTCATCTTTTAAACCTTTCTTAATCCAACGTGCGTTATGCTGATTAAAAAAGGTTTGAATTTCAGGGTTACCTCTCTTATAAGACATTGGATTTCCCCATCTAAAAAGTAAATCGCCGCCTTTGTTTTGTTTACCACCCTTATTTGAGCTAGCTTCGACTGTAGTTGTACTATGATCGAGAATAAAAATTTCAGAAAAATTTCTGTTGCTAATTAGAATTTGATTGAGTTGTTCGTTGTAATCGATGGAATTAAAGTGTAACCAATCTTCGTCACTAGATGCTAAAAAATTTATATTTATTCGTTGAGGATTATCAGCTACAAGACCATAATTTGGGAGACTTTTATCGAAATCTTGTATGAGATGATCCCATACTTTCCATTCCCAAACGATGTTAGCTTCATTTTTACCTATAGGTTGTAACTCGATAATTTTTTCGCTCCAAATCCACTTACTTTTAATCGCTGTGTCGCGACCCATGTTCATGGCTTGTTCACCAGATTTTCTGTCATAAACTAACACCACTATATTCCCGTTAGGCATTGGACAAACGTCGTGATGTTGCCTTTGACTTGAATCGGCGATTTTGTATGACCATACCACCTCACTTTTCCAATTCAAAATCTCAATAATACCACCGCGGTTGGTATAGCCTGGCGTTATTGTATCATTACCCGTTCTTAATAATTTTCCATTTGGCAAGAAGTACGCCGATTGCGCGGGAGTGTAAGCACTCTTCCATTTATGAACTTCTCTTCCACATTTATCAATTAGGTATGTATTTTTTGAAAAAAGCGGTGCAAACAAAATGTAGCCTGACTGAGAACAGTCGACCTTTTTTAATACGCCATAGTTACCTTGAGAAAGAGCAATGGAATTTAATAGACAAAAAGCTATGAGTGCTTTAAAATTCATGTGCCAAAGTAATAAAAGATTATTCTAACTCGAAGTTTATTGTATCCACTATTAGCTTTTCCCTATTAATTTACTTATTTCATCTATTTAACTAATAATAACAAATTAATAATACAGAAAACGAATTTCTAAACACAGACTGTTTAAAATTATATGAGATCTCAGGAAACGTGCCTTTTTAAAGCGTTAGTTTTGACGGATATGATAAAGAGTATTTCATTAATTGGTTTGGGTCACATAGGTAGGATTCACTTAAAACTACTAAAAGAAAGTGCGAATTGGAAAGTGTTAGGTATTTATGACAAGGACGTTCAACTAACAAAGGATCTTGCCCTTCAATTTGGAGTTAAAGCATTTGAAAATATTGATGAGTTAATCGAACACTCGGAGGCCATATCTATTCTAACCCCGAGCAGCAGTCATTTTGAAATTGCGAAAAAAGCAATAGTTGCGGGGAAACACGTTTTTATTGAAAAACCAATAACGTCCACACTCAAAGAAGCCAAGCAACTTCAAAGTCTGGTTAATGAAGCGGGAGTTATATTTCAAGTGGGTAGTGTTGAGGTATATAATCCGGCTTTTATTTCGGCTCAGCCCTATCTTGAAAATCCAGTATTTATTGAGGTTCATCGATTAGCTCAATTTACATCACGGGGAACTGATGTATCTGTAGTTCTTGATTTAATGATGCATGATTTGGAATTGATTTTAAGTCTCGTAAAATCGAATGTGCGGAAAATACAAGTGTCGGGGAGCCCTTTAGTTAGTAGTAAGGTTGATATTGCGAATGTGCGGATAGAATTTGAGAATTCGGTAGTTGCCAATTTAACTGCAAATAGAATGGCTTTTAAGAACAGCAGAAAGTTTAGAGTTTTTACAAGAGATAACTTTGTGAGTATTAATTTATTAGAAAAAATAACGGAAGTTATTAAAATTAAAGATCCATTACCAAATTCAAAAAATTTGGTAGTAGATCCCGGTAATGGTTTAGCGAAAAAGGAAATAATTTTCGAACATCCAATAATTTTACCAACAAACGCAATAAATGAAGAGTTGCATACGTTCCATAATAACGTTGTTTCGAATAAAGTTACAAAAGGCAGTATAGAAGATGCGATCCGCACCCTCGAACTAGCCTTTGATATTGAAGAAAAACTTAATCCGTAGCGAAATAATTTCGGAGTTAACGATTTAAATTCATTATTTTTGAAACGACGCAAGACAGGTTTTATTGGCAACGTATGAGATTATTTTTACTTTTTGTTTTATTTATTCAACTGTTTTTGCTCAACTCTTGTAAAAAATACAAAGAGGCAGATCCTTCCTTTTTCCTTAAATCGAAAACAATTTCTGTAACAACCAATCCTTTACAAGGTACTTCGAGTAATAAAATAACTGATTTATGGGTTTATACTGATGGTAAATTTCAAGGGGTTTATCCAGTAGGAAATCTTATACCAATTTCCTCCAAAGAAAATGGAACTAAAATTAATGTTTTTGCAGGCATTAAAAACAATGGTATTTCGGATACCCGGATTTTTTATCCTTTTTTCAATTTTCTTACTATCGATACATTTGTTGCAGCCGGAAAGACTATAGAACGGGACTTTACTTTCAACTATAAAAACGTCACCACTTTTACATGGACCGAGAATTTTGATTCTGGATCTGCTATTTCAGTAAAAAAGGAACTTGATGCAGTATTTGAAATTGTAAGTGGTGCTGAAAGTTTTGAAAATAAATCACTCAAAGTTACTTTGTTTCCAGATTCAGGAATTGCAGGAAGGTTGCAAAGCTCAAGTGATGGCTTTTTTTTACCAACTGGAACAGGAGATGTTTTTCTTGAACTGAATTATAAATGTAATACGCCTGTGACAATTGGTTTAACGGATGATGTGCAACGCATGCCTGCCATTACACTTAATCCGCAAGAAGTATGGAATAAAACCTACATTCAACTTTCTACCATTGTAACCCTTTTAAACACGTCGAAAAACAAAGTGTACTTTGAGTTTTATCAAAACCCAAGTGGTAATGCACAGAGTTATCTTTTTTTAGACAACTTGAAATTACTTTATATTAAGCCATAGCAGTGATATTTTAAATTAAATGAGCCGAAAACTACGAACGCTTTACTATATTTTTACCGATTTTTTATCTGGGGCTCTGGCATGGACAATCTTTAACTATTATCGTAAAACCCAAATTGATTCTTTGAAAACGGGTGAAATACCAGGTGCTATTTTTGATAATCAATACTTTATTAGCGTTAGTATTTTGCCCATAATATGGGTTTTAGTGTACTATTTGTCTGGTTCATACAATAATGTTTTACGCAAATCTCGTATTAACGAATTTGTGCAATTACTTGCCACTTCAATTATTGGCGTTACTGTTTTGTTTTTTGTTTTGCTGTTAGACGATTCTGTTGTTTCTTATAGACTTTATTACAAATTATATTTTGTTTTATTTACCTCACATTTTATAATCACTGCATTTTTTCGTTTGTTGCTTTCAAGTAATACCAACAAAAAAATTCACAAGCGTGAGTTTGGATTCAATACAGTAATTATTGGCAGCAATGAACGTGCTTTAAAAATGTTTAAAGAAATAAACGCCCTTAAATATGGCATTGGGAACAAATTTATAGGGTTCGTTCACATTGAAGGCAAGAATGGATACTCAGAACAACTGATGAAAGAATTGCCTCATCTTGGCGAATACCATAATGTAAAAAGTATTCTTGAAAAACATGAAATTGAAGAAGTAATTATTGCCTTAGAAAGCTGGGAACATGAATACATAAAAAACATTGTGAATGATTTGGGTGATCTTGGTGTTATTATTAAGATCATTCCGGATATGTACGACATACTTAGCGGTCATGTAAAAATGACCAGTATTCTTGGTACTCCGCTAATTGAAATAAAAAATCAAATTATTCCTGAGTGGCAAATTTCCGTAAAGCGTTTCATTGACGTTAGTGTTTCTGTAATTGTCATTATCTTTTTTAGTTGGTTGTATATATTAATTGGAATAATTGTTCGCCTAGGTTCGCGCGGTCCAATGTTCTTTAAACAAGAGCGTATTGGGATTCACGGAAAACCCTTTTACATCTTTAAATACCGCACTATGCTAACGGACGCAGAAAAAGACGGCCCTTCTTTATCGAGTGCAACTGACCCACGTGTAACTCCTTTTGGAAGATTTCTGAGAAAAGTACGTTTAGACGAAATGCCTCAGTTTTTTAACGTAATTATTGGTGATATGAGTTTGGTTGGTCCAAGGCCTGAACGTAAATATTACATCGAACGGATAGTAGTAAAAGCACCTCACTACAAACATTTGCATAAAATTCGCCCTGGCATAACAAGTTGGGGTCAAGTTAAGTTTGGCTATGCAGAGAATGTTGATGAAATGATTGATCGTTTGAAATTTGACATTTTGTACGTTGAAAACATGAGTTTGCTTCTAGATTTTAAGATTTTGGTGCATACTATTCTTATTGTTTTGCAAGGAAGAGGGAAGTAGTTTCACTATTAAACCACTAAGACACAGAGGACACTTAGGAACACTGAGTTTATCGGTCAGCAGTGAGCAGTTGCACAAAACAAGGCACAGTCCAGAAGTTTCAAATACAAAAATCACCTTCCAAAATGTGTTTGTCATTTCCACAGCATCCTTATCTTTGCAATGATTATGTTGAAGACCATCAATAATTATTTGTCGCTTATAAAATTCAGTCACACTATTTTTGCATTACCATTTGCTATAATTGGTTTTTCACTGGCTATTCAATCTGGAAAAGCGCAGTTTAGTTGGGAAAAATTTGTGTTGGTAATTTTATGTATGATTTTTGCCAGAACAGCTGCAATGGCTTTTAACAGATACATCGATAGAAAATTTGATGGTAAAAATCCAAGAACTGCCGTGCGTGAAATTCCTGCAGGAGTTATTTCACCGAATGCTGCATTAATTATGGTTGTTTTATGTTGTGTTGCTTTTATTGTTTGTACATTTTTTATTAATACCCTTTGTTTATACTTGTCTCCAGTTGCACTCTTGGTTATTTTGGGTTATAGCTACACCAAACGTTTTACACCCCTTTGTCATTTAGTACTCGGCGCAGGACTTGCACTTGCTCCTATTGGCGCTTACATAGCCCTAACCGAAGAATTTGATCTTATACCTGTTTTATTGAGCGTGATAGTTTTTTTATGGGTAAGTGGCTTTGACATTATTTACGCTTTGCAAGATGACGAATTTGATAAAAGTCAGAACCTAAAATCGATACCGGTTTTTTTAGGGCGTAAAAATGCTTTACGCTTATCGGAATTTCTACATTTTATCGCAGCCTGTTTAGTACTTGCGGGTTATTTTTCAGGCCTTTTTGGTTGGCTTTATATAATGGGTGCAATTGGTTTTACAGGCTTATTGATTTACCAACATACTCTTGTGAAGCCGGATGATTTAAGTAAAGTAACACTCGCTTTTGGCACTACGAATGGCATTGCCAGCGTTTTGTTTTGTGGGTTCGTTTGCGCTGATATTTTTTTGATGTAAAATCTATTTACTTTTATTAAAAATCAAGCCTAATGTTGCTGTCACTTGTCCGGCAAAAAAATGATGGTTAGCATTTCCATTCCCTCTTCCAAGAACTAATGCACGTCGGTAATTTGCATATGCCCCTTTGCATACAAGTTCAAAAAAACCGTTTCTAAAAAACTCGAGTCTTAATCCAGTTTCCACACCAACAATCCAACCAGCAACATGCCAATCATTATTTAATTCCTGACCGAAAATAGTCACATCTGTTCTTGGAAAGACAACGCCTGCACCGGGTTTTACAACTGCTGAAGCACAGAATTTTCTAGAAGGTTTGTAAAGTTCAAATTTTCTAACGGCATTCAGCATCCAAAAATTCGCACCGTCTGTATGCTCAAAATGAAGGAATCTGTCCGGGTTCATCGTAGTATCTTTATCAATTGCAATACCATCAATTTGCCCTTTAATGTGCGTTCTCTGCCAATCGTTTACAACATACTTAGTGTGGTCGTAGTTCATTTCAATACCCCATTTGTTATTGAACATATACGCTACTCTAACAACAAATTGAGGGATTGTAATATTCACAACGTCACCTATTTTATCCATGTCCGGCTTGTCAGACGCTGTTACATCATAGATAGTGAAATCGTAATTATCTGGTTTCCCCCTGTATTCATTAAATTTATTAGAAGTGTTTTTAAAGTGAATGGTGCTTTTGCTATAGATAGCCTTCGTGTAACCCCAAGAAATGTAAAACTGTTTGTTTTTCTTTTTTAAGGAATCGGCCTGGCTTAATGCCCATCCTGAAATAAACATTAAAACCAAGAATATAAAATAGCGCATTATTAGCTTAATTAATTGACGCGCGAAGGTAACGATTATTTCCGTTTACTGTGATCTCAATTTTGACGCAACTTGAAGAGATAAGCCCTTCTACGAATTCAGGCCATTCAAAAAAACAGTAGTTATTTGAATCAAGATGCTCTTCAATTCCAAGATCCAATAATTCTTCTTCACTTTTTAAACGATATAGATCAAAGTGATAAATTTTACCTCGAGGATATTCATATTCATTAATGATAGAATAGGTTGGACTGCTAAAATGATTTTTGCTTCCTAATTGATTACACAATTCTTTAATAAGCGTTGTTTTACCTGCACCCATTGGGGCGTAGAACAGAAATAGTTTAGTGTCCTTCGCGAAATCAAGAATTGACTTTGCGAAGGACGATATTTTTTCTACATCAGAAATATTTAATTCAATGAGAGATGTCACAAAAACTTTTTTAAAGAATTATTTTGGAGACAAAACCAGATAAGGAATAATTACCTCTTCTAAACTAATTCCACCATGTTGAAAAGTGTTTTTATAATAATTCACATAGTGATTAAAATTATTAGGATAAGCGAAAAAGCGATCTTCTCTTGCAAAAACAAAGCGGGTACTTGGATGTTGCTTAGGTAAATAAGCATCAGCCGGGTTCTTAACTTCAAACACTTCTTTAGCATTATACTCCAAAGCCTTACCTTGTTTGTAACGAAGATTCGAATTCACATTTTTATCTCCCAAAATTTTAGTCGGCTCTTTTACATGTACTGTTCCGTGGTCGGTGGTAATAACGATTTTTATTTTTTTATCGGCCAACTGCTTAATAATATCAAACAAGGGCGAATGCTCAAACCAACTATACGTAATGCTTCTGTATGACGTTTCATTTTCAGCTAACTCACGAATCACTTCCATTTCGGTACGTGCGTGGCTTAACATATCTACAAAATTGTAAACAATCACATTTAATTTATTTTGCAATAAATTATTGACGTTGTCTGCTAATTTTTTCCCGGCAGTAAAATTGGTTATTTTATTATAACTCATTTTAATATCCTTACCCAAACGTTTCATTTGCGCTTGCATAAAAAGTTCTTCGTGCAAATTTTTCCCGCCCTCTTCTTCATCATTTAACCATTGATCAGGGAAACGTTTTTCGATTTCGCTTGGCATTAATCCGCTAAAAATTGCGTTACGCGCATATTGTGTTGCCGTTGGTAGAATACTGAAAAAAGATTCTTCTTTATCCACTTTGTAATACTCCTGAATTAAAGGCTGGATTATTTTCCATTGGTCGAAACGCAAATTATCTATTAGAATAAAAAATACCGGCTCCGGACCATTTCCTAATTCCTGTAAAAAACGATTCTTCACAAGTGTGTGACTCATTATTGGTGGATTGGGATCTTTTCCACTTAACCAATCTAAATAATGCCTTTCAATGAATTTAAAAAACTGATTATTGGCATCTGATTTTTGCATCTTTAAAACGTCAAGCATACTTTTGTCTTGAAGTTTATCCATTTCCAATTCCCAATAAATAATTTTTTTGTAGAGCTCTGCCCATTCTTCCCAGCTTAACTTTTCGTTAATAGTCATACCAATTTGTCCAAATTCTTTACGGTAATCGGTATTGGTTTTTTCACTCACTAAACGTCTGTTATCTAGTGCTTTTTTAAGCGAAAGTAAAATTTGATTAGGATTTACCGGTTTTATAAGATAATCTGCAATCTTGCCACCAATGGCATCATCCATAATATGTTCTTCCTCACTTTTTGTAATCATAATTACGGGAAGGTCGGAATTTGCTTGTTTAATTTTCAATAGGGTTTCTAGTCCTGAAATACCAGGCATGTTTTCATCCAACAGCACAGCGCTTATTCCGCGATCTTCCTTAACAATATCAATAGCTTCGTCTCCACTCAGTGCAGTTACTACCTCATAGCCTTTACCATCCAAAAATAAAATGTGTGGTTTTAAAAGAGCAATCTCGTCATCTGCCCATAATATTTTTATTTTATCCATATACTATCGTTTTATAAACTATAACGTATTAAATTTATCTCTTATTATTTCAATTGACGAATTTATTAACGAATTTTGGTTTTTAATCACTGAATGTACACGAACAAACGTAAAATCATTAACGATCCCATTTATGGTTTTGTTAGCATACCAAACGATCTTATCTACGATCTCATAAATCACCCTTATTTTCAGAGACTAAGAAGGATTAAACAATTGGGTTTAACCAACCTTGTATATCCAGGTGCATTGCATACCCGTTTTCATCATGCGGTTGGCGCTATGCATTTAATGCAGGAGGCTGTTCTTACCTTAAGACAAAAAGACATTCTTATTACAGAGGAAGAAGAACAAGCTGTGCTAATTGCTATTTTATTGCATGATATTGGTCATGGACCATTTTCACATGCCCTTGAACATAGTATTGTTCGTGGTGTGAGTCATGAAGCCATTAGCAGTTTGTTTATGGCTAAATTGAATGAAGAGTTTGACGGTAAACTAACACTTGCTATTGAAATTTTCAATAACCGCCACTCCAAAAAATTCCTTCATCAATTGGTGAGTTCACAATTGGATATGGATAGACTAGATTATTTAAAACGCGATAGTTTTTTTACAGGCGTGAGTGAAGGCGTAATTAGTAGCGATAGGATTATTAAAATGCTCAACGTTGCAAATAACGAACTTGTAGTAGAAAATAAAGCAATTTATAGCATTGAAAAATTCTTAATAGCCCGCAGACTTATGTACTGGCAGGTGTATCTGCATAAAACAGTTTTAAGTGCGGAAACCTTGCTTGTAAACATTTTACAGCGTGCCAAAGAAATTACGGCTTCAGGAACTGAACTGTTTGCTACACCTACTCTATCATTATTCTTAAAAAACAATTTCACTCAAAAAGATTTTGAAATGGATGCGGCTTTGCTGAATAAATTTTCGAAGTTGGATGACAGTGATTTAGACGCAGCCATAAAAGTGTGGTGCGAATGTGAAGACAAAATTCTAGCAAAATTATGTCAGAATTTATTGGATAGAAAATTATTTAAAATCGAAATGCAAAACGAACCGTTTGATGAAGCGTATATTAACGGCTTTACCGAAAGGGTTTGCAAGCTTTATAAGATTTCCAAAGAAGACGCGCATTATTTTGTATTAACCGATGTAGTAAATAATAGTGCTTACACAGCAGATCAGTTTAATATCAATATTTTAATGAGCGATGGTAAATTAATTGATGTGGCGGCAGCAAGTGATCAGCTCAATCTGCAAAGTTTAAGTAAAACAGTGAGTAAGTACTTTATTTGTTATCCTAAGGAAATAATTTTCAAATTCTAAATTTTGGCTGGTCCTATTTTACCCTCTATTTACTTGATATTTGACCTTGCATACCGATTAAATAAATACTAAACTTGTAACCTTAATAAAAAAGAACATGAAAAATTACTTAACAATTGCGGCACTTACAGTCGTACTAGCCTCGTGTCAATCTTCTGACAATGAATTAGCTGGTTTAAAAAAAGAAACTGTTACAGATTCAGTTAAACCTGCTACCGATTTTAAATACATTGCCGAACAATTCGCTGATTTACGTGTTTTGCGTTATCATGTTGACGGATTTGAAAATCTGGATTTAAAAACTAAAACGCTTTTATATTATTTGTCAGAAGCAGCTCTCTGCGGACGTGACATGAATTACGACCAGAACTATAAATACAATTTAGTTATTCGTAAAACTTTAGAATCGATCTTAAGCATGGAAAACCATGATTCTGAAAGTGAAGATTTCAAGAAATTAGAAATTTACGCGAAACGTGTTTGGTTTAGCAATGGTATTCATCATCATTATAACAATGATAAATTTATTCCTGAATGCAGCGAAGAATTTTTCACACATGTAATCAGTCATGTTGAAGGAGACCAACTTCCTTTGCAAGCTGGTCAAAGCAAAGAAGACTTTATAAAATTTATTACACCCTTAATTTTTGATCCAACCATTGCTGCTAAAAAAGTGAGTTTGGATTCCAAAAAAGATTTAGTAAAATCTTCTGCAGTTAATTTTTACGAAGGCGTAACACAAAAAGAAGCGGTTGATTTTTACGCAGCTCAAGTAAATAAGAAAAGTGAACAAAATCCGATGTACGGCTTAAACAGTAAGCTTATGAAGGAAAATGGCAAGCTTGTAGAAAAAATTTACAAGGTAGGTGGCATGTACTCACCATCTATTGAGAAAATTGTGTATTGGTTGGAAAAAGCTATAACAGTTGCTGAAAACGAAAATCAAAAAGCATCCCTAGAAGCTTTGGTGAAATTTTATAAAACAGGAAGCTTAGAAGATTTCGATTTATATAACATTGCTTGGGTAAAAGATACTGAAAGTGCTGTAGATGTTGTGAATGGATTTATTGAAGTGTATCAAGATCCTTTAGGAAAAAAAGGTTCGTTTGAGTCTGTTGTCTCGATAAAAGATTTTGAAGCTAGTAAGCGTATTGCAACTATAGGTGCAAATGCACAATGGTTTGAAGACAATTCGCCTCTTTTACCTCAACACAAAAAGAAAGATGTTAAAGGGATTTCAGCTAAAGTAATTAATGCGGTGATGGAGAGCGGTGATGCTGCGCCAAGTACGCCAATTGGAATTAATCTTCCAAACAACGAATGGATTAGAGAAGTACATGGGAGTAAATCTGTTAATCTAGGTAACATTGTTGAAGCTTATGATCAAGCTGCAGGTGGAAGTGTTGTAAATGAATTTTATTATAACGACGAGATCAAACAACGTGTAATTAAATACGGTTCTTTGTCTGATAAGTTGCACACTGATATGCATGAAGTAATTGGTCATGCCAGTGGTGTGATTGAAAAAGGAGTTGGTTCATCTTCAGAAACATTAAAAAATTACGCCAGTGCACTTGAAGAAGGTCGCGCCGATTTAGTTGCTCTCTATTATTTAATGGATCCTAAATTAATTGATTTAGGTGTTATGCCAAACCTCGAATGCGGTAAAGCTGCGTACGACGAATACATTACAAAAGGTTTAATTGTTCAATTATCGCGCATTAAGCCGGGTAAAGAAATTGAAGAAGCGCACATGCGTAACCGTAAAATGGTTGCTGCTTGGGTTTTTGAAAAAGGTGCCAAAGAGAATGTGATTGAGAAAAAATTTGAAAACGAAAAAACATATTATGTGGTGAATGATTACGCTAAACTGCGTGTGTTATTTGGCGATCTATTAAGAGAAATTCAACGTGTAAAATCACAAGGTGATTACAAAGCTGGTCATGATTTAATTGAGAACTATGGCGTGAAAATTGATCCCACTTTGCACACTGAAATTATTGCACGCTATGAAAAACTAAAAATCGCGCCGTATGCTGGTTTCATTCAACCTAAATTAGTTCCTACAATGGAAGGTGATAAAGTGATTGATGTGAAAATTGAGTATCCTGAAAATTTCACACAACAAATGTTAGAGTACGGTAAAAATTACGGTTTGTTACCTGCTTATAACTAAGCAGAAAGATCTATTTAAAATTTAATCGCCGGTAGGTTTCTTAATCAAAGAAATTCACCGGCGATTTTTTGTAGTGTCAGAAATTATCGATTAATGAATAAAACTACCTCTTTTTCTTCTCGCAATTTTTGCAATCAGGGAACCAAACATCAATGGCATCGGGCAATTTAATTAAGTGGCCATCATCGTCTTCAGCAGAGATTTCTGTGAAAAAGATCTTTGTTGCAACCGTTTGCTTCCTTAAATACGTTAGCATTTCCTGATTTAAACGATTGCTATGACCACTAAATTCTTTTGTTTCACGCTTTCCTTTTACGTAAAGTTTATAGGATAAGATTTTATTTTCTCTAGGATTCCCAAAACGATCAACTACAAACAATCTTGGATCTGTGATATCAAAAACAACTTTTGCTAAATTGGATTCCTTCTTAACACGAATGGTTTGTGGCTCTTGCGCTTTATAAATTGAAGTGCTAAAACCTAAAAAAATCAAGGCAATTATTTTAGTGAAAGGAATTTTCATTTATTAAATTTAAGAGAAAGTTACATCAAAAACAATTCAAGAAAAGCTTATTCATCCTTAAAGAAACTCAATTTATGCAAATCAATTAACTGAATGTTTTGATAATAGAAATTTAAAACATCGGTATAAGAATAGCCCAGTTTAACCATTCTCATAGCACCTTCCTGACACATGCCTAAACCATGCCCGTAGCCCCTGCCGGTAAAAAGAACGGTATCTTTGTTTATTTGTGATACACTAAAAAAAGTTGACTTTAACTGCAAATCCAATCGTATGTTTTTAAGCGGTACGCGAGAATTATTGCATTCTAAAAATATCTTACGTGAATTCTGAGTGAAGTTTAATGCTGCTTCTTTCTCTTGGACCTTATCTACAGGAAAATTATGTTTTAGTTTTAAATAACTTAACCAATCGTCCTTTAACATACGTCGTTCCCAATGCGAATTAGGCATTTTTACGCTAAATGTATCTATAATACTTTTTAGATAAGTCGTTCGTGAGCCCCACACATCCTCACTGTTTGCAGTTTGTCCACCGCTATTACTATGAAAAGCCGCGGTAATTAAATTGAGATTTTCATCCACAACAACTTTACCACGTGTTCCTTCCATTGCTCTATAAATGTTTTCATCTCGCGGCTTACCGTAATATGCCTGGCAATGCACCTGATCACATAAATTAAATCCTTCTAAAGCGTGTTTATCTGAGTGTGCTAAAGCGAAGGTTCGTGCAAGTATTGCCTGCACTTTATAAAATTCTAAAGTAGAACGAGAGCCTGCTTCAGCTTCAGTTACACCGGCAATGTAATTATCAAGAACAATGTCATTAATAACTCTCAAAAATCCTTCACTGACAGAAAAACTTAAATCATCTTGATAGGTCCGTACTTTTCTATCTGGATTTGTCAGCCTTAATTTTAGCTCACTCCCGTTATCACTTACAAATTTAATGTAACGAAATACGCCCATTAAAATATCATTTTTCCAAACCTCAACACTATCTCCTTTTACCCTCAATTTAAAATCCATAAGGGGTCTACACTCAGCAATCATGACTCCATCACCCAATAATTGATAGGTTCCAAGATTAATAATGGTATGTAATTCTGAAATTTTTAAGTGGGCGAAGACCCTAATTTGAATGCTTTCTGCTGGAACAAAAAACGAGGTAGAACCCGCGAAGGCCAATATCGGGATCAATAAGAACTTTATTTTTTGTTTTAGTTTATTCATTTTATTTTTTTTCTGAGGCATCAAGTACTAAATGCTTTGCTATTCTTTCTGAAGCACCCACGCCGCCAAGCTGTTTTGTTAATTCCGTGTATTCCGCAATCATATTATTTTTATAAAACTGGTCTTCAAGTAGTCGTTTCAATTCTTCAGAAATATTTTTTGAAGTAAAATCCTGTTGTATAAGTTCCTTCACAATTAACTTGTCCATAATTAAATTTACAAGGCTTATGTACTTAACGTTCACCAAGCGTTTACCTATTGCAAAAGACAAACTGCCAGCTTTGTAACAAACTACTTGCGGTAATTTAAATAACGCACTTTCTAGGGTTGAAGTGCCGGACTTAATAATACCAGCTTTAGCATAAGACATTAATTCATAGGTTTGATTAAACACCACTTTAATCTTATGTTTTTTTAAGGAGTCGTAATGAGATATTGGAAGATTTGTTGTGCCAGCAACAACAAACTCATACTCTTTAAAATCGTTTGTTACCTCGAGCATAATTTTAAGCATGCGCTCAATTTCTTGAACGCGACTCCCAGGAAGCACGGCTATAATAGGCTTTCCAGACAGTTCATTGACCTTTATAAAAAGCTCTTTGGATTTAAATTTTTGTTTTTGTTGTTCTATAGCATCAATGAGTGGATGTCCTGTAAAATAAACTTTATGATTGTGTTTTTGATAAAAAGCTTCTTCGAAGGGAAGGATCACAAATAGTTTATGCGTGTATTTCCTTATTTCTTCTACCCTGCCCTCTTTCCAAGCCCACACCGTAGGAGAAATATAATAATCTACTCTAATACCCTGCTGTGTTGCCCACTTAGCCATACGAAGATTGAAACCCGGATAATCAACCAGGACTAATAGATCTGGCTTAAATTTTAAAATTTCTTCTTTTACAATTTTAAAATTTTTTTTAATTGTACGAATGTTTTTAAGAACATCAACAAAACCCATGAAAGCCATTTGCTTAATGTGGATCCCAGGTTTTACATTGCTCACGGCTTCCATCAAATCTCCACCAGTGAATGCAAAAGCTGCATCCTCATCTAACTTTTGAATTTCGCGCATGCAATTACTTCCATGAAGATCGCCGCTGGCCTCGCCTGCTATGAAATAGTATTTCATTAGAGTAGTTCCGGTTCGTGATAGTAAGTTATATAGGCGATAAGAAGTACATATAAAAACACACTCAAAATAATTCCCTTGTTAAACTTATCCATCTTATAATTTAAAGCGAGGTAAAAAATGACCAGGTTTCCGAGCCCGCATAACTTCACGATATTACTTAACAGGTAACCATTCATTAAATATTTAATGAATCGTCCTGGAAAACTAATTCCATGATGAAAAAAAAGCCAGTAAAGCATAAATATTAGTCCCGGAAAAATAATCCCTACCAATAAACCTATCCACCATCTATCTGCTTTTTGAATCCTATTCATATTTTTTCGAAATGTTTTAAGTCGGTTAAGTATTTATGTGCTGTAAGATCTGCCTGTGTGGGAACAACAGAGATATAACCGTTTTTTAGCGCCCATTCATCTGTGTCTAAAGACTCTGGTTCAAAATTTACAAACTCACCTGTGAGCCAATAATACTCTCGTCCATAAGGATCTTTACGCTCTTCAAAACGCTCTACCCAATTAGCGCGCGCTTGACGAACAACTTTTATGCCTTTAAAATCTGCTTCTTTTAATTTTGGAATATTTACATTCAAACAAACACCCTTAGGCATCTTATTTTTCAAACTCTCTTCAATAATTTTAGAAACAAATTTTTCAGCTTGGCTAAAATCAGCTTCCATGGCATAATCACATAAACTAAAGCCAATGCTTGGCGTTCCTTCAAGTGCTCCTTCAATAGCGGCGCTCATCGTTCCGCTGTATATTACATTAATTGAACTATTGCTACCGTGATTAATTCCACTAAGTACAATATCTGGTCTTTTTTTTAAGATGTGGTTCACAGCCATTTTCACACAATCAACAGGCGTACCGCTGCAAGCGTACTCGATTTCTGCATTGTGATGGTTGGTTTTCTGAATACGTAAAGTTGAGTTGATTGTAATGGCGTGACCCATGCCACTTTGAGGTTTATCTGGCGCTACCACCACAATGCGGCCAAATTTAGATGCTACTTTTGCCAAAAAAGTAATACCAGGCGCAAATATCCCATCATCGTTGGTAACTAATATTATTGGTCGTTCCACCTTCTCCATAATTTCATTAAAACTAAGAGAAAGATCTCGAATTTACTGGCTAATCCTGTTAAACTTACTAAAGATGACTTGTTAATTGACTTGAATTTGCGGATCAATCTGAAAAGCTTGGGAGAAGAAATCCAAAAATAACTCAGAGGTCATAGAAAATTGACTAGTGAAGTTTACTTGGCCTCATAAAATTTTGCAAGACAAATCTTCAGTAATTTAAATGGAGTTCTCGAAAAGCTTGCAGTAGTCTAACACACAACGTTGCTTAAAGGCTTTTCGAGAAAGGAAACGGTATTTGCAATGAGCGCTTGGGCACTTTGCTGTCTCGGCTTAACTTCAAAAAAATGACGGCCGAGACATGATCAAAGGGCCAGCTTAAATTGCTGAAGATTTTCCGCAAAATTTTATGTAGCCTTGAATTTTTGGTTCTTTTTTTTCAAGAAAAAAGAACTGGAAATTTTAGTGAGGATTCAAAATACGCTGCCTGCGCGTACACGAAAAGCATCCAAATTCCCAAAAATTCCAACTGATCCGAACTTGCACAGCGAAAAAGACTTACGAATTGAAATAAACTAAAAATATCCCTTTAACCCACGTTCATAAGCTAAAAAAAGAAAAATGCGTTTTTGCTTTAATCCGAAAAACGCATATTAGGTACTATTCGCTTTTCAATTACCTGTAAAGCGGCTCTTTTAGCTCCTTCGATGGTTGTAATTTTATGCCCAGGCGCTTGATTAGTAGTTTTGCGAAAGCCAGGTTTTAGAGGGTCGATGTAAGAAACAATACCATCTTCAAGAATTACCTCGTAATTTCTATTTCTATACAGAACATTTGTTTTTTGAATCGTCATGGCTGATAGTTTTAAATTAACCTAGCATTAAAAATACAACCCTAGAGTCAAAAAAGCAAAAAGGTTTTAAACCTTGATTAACTAGTTTTCAACTTATTTGGGTTTTATTGGAATCCATATTTCTTCTTCTGAATCGGGACTATTGTTTTTATACTTTTCACCAATCACCTCAAAATGTGGTCTTAGATCCAAGTTATATTCAGAATTTGGCAGCCATTCCGAAAAAATATAATTAAAAACTGCATTATTCGCACTTGAACCCTTGTATAAAAAAACGGCATAAAGGCCAGATTGCAGAACGAGTGTGTCCATTTTTTCTGGAATCGATATAAAATTAGTCACTTCCACACAGGCCCATTTTTTAAAACTGTTTTTCAGGTCAAAATTCTCGAAATAGTTTGAATTATAAATCTGCAAAGAATAGAGATCTTTACCAATCGCGGACTTAATTTCTTCTCTCCTGGTCATAAGCTCTCTCCATAACTCCGTCGTTTTATTTTCCGCTAAACTCATTGTTGTATTCATGCCAATGAGTTTTTTTTCTTCAAGAGTTTTTATTTTAGGAATTATTTCCATTCACTGTATCTCAAATTTATTTCTGTTTTTAACTCCAACTATTCTCAAGGGGAATTAAATTTCCACATTTGAAATGCCCTTCGGGGCAAGCTTTATGGCCGTGTAAACCACAAGGCCTACATTTTAAGTCTTCCACTTGAATTACAGTTTTATTGTCAGATAAGGGGCCAAAACCAAATTCCGGGACAGTTGAACAAAAGAAAGCGGTTACAGGAGCATTCACTGATGATGCCATGTGTAAAGGACCACTATCGTTTACGTAGTTCATCAAAGCACCTTTCATTAGAACGCATGATTGCAACAAAGTCAATGTTCCTGCAAGAATCTCAATTTTTAAGTGCTTGGATCTACTTTTTATTTCATTGCATAAGTGTATATCACCTTTTGCACCCAGCAGGTAAATAGTATTTTCAGAAGGAATTTTATCACAGAGTTTAATCCATTTTTCGAGAGGAAGTTGTTTTGTATACCATACCGAAGCCGGCGCCATGCAAACGTAGGAGCCATTCATTAAGCTCTTAATTTTTTCCTCATCTTTAATCGAAGGATATAATTTAGGATTAGAAAGCGTTTTATCTGTAAAGTCTTCTATGAGTTGATTATAGCGCTCTACTTCATGTCTACCGTCACCAATAATGTGTTTGGACGTAAAATTAAACATAAAGGAAAATGGATTTTCTTTGTAGCCTGCGGTGTGTCTAGCGCCGGAAAAAGCTGTCAAAAAGCCTGAGCTTCCATACCGGTGGCAATTTATAACGGCATCGAATTTATTCTTTCGAATGATTGAAAGAAGACCGAATAAATTTTTAATCTTTTTCTCCTTTTTATTCCAAACCAAGGTTTCTTTTAAAAAGGGATGCGCCTCGTAAATACCTTCGTTTCCCTTTCTTACCAAGATACTTAGCGTTGCATCCGGAAAATATTTGTGTAACTTTTCCAACAAACTTGAAGCCAATATCGCATCACCAATAAAAGCCGTTTGTATTACCAGTATATTTTTAAATGGAGTCAACTTGCGCAAGTTCTTTAGCATTGATACTACTAACCATGAATTGTTTCTTGTTTTCCGTAGTTTTTCACCACTTCAGCTTCATAATCTAACCATTGCTGCCAGCGAGCGTTCACATCCTCTACTTCGTTTCCATATTTACGCGCAAAGGCTAAAAATGTTGTGTAATGATTTGCTTCACTAATCATTAGTTCGTGATAAAAAGCACGTAATTCCTGATCAGCGATGTGTTGAGATAAAATCCGAAAACGTTCGCAACTTCGGGCTTCTATCATGGCAGAAAATAACAATCTATCAATAAGCACAATTTCTTTCTTGTGACCCTTACGCATAAACTTATACAGTTCATTCACGTATTCATCTCTTCTTTCAAAACCTAATTTATAGCCCCGCTCTTTAATCTTTTGATGAACCATTTCAAAATGGCTTAACTCTTCCTTCGCTAAACTTAACAACTCATCTACCAAATCACTGTGATACGGATAACTTATCATAATAGAGATGGCATTGGTGGCAGCCTTTTGTTCACACCAGGCATGATCAGTAAGGATTTCTTCGATATTCTTCTCAACAATATTTACCCAGTGCGGATCGGTTTCAAGTTTTAAGCCTAACATGTTTATTAATTTAATTCAATACAAAGTAACGATAAAATATTTTATCTAATATTACAGAGTGAAGTCATTTGGAAAACTCTATTTATTGCCGGTACCCATTGTTGAAGAAAACGGACACCGGTTTATTCCGGATTATAATTCTGGTATTATAAATACGCTTACAAAATTTATATGCGAAGATGCAAAAACTGCGCGTCGTTTTTTAAAAGGTTTTGGATATACAACCATTCAGAATGCAGAAATATTCTTATTGAACGAACATACAAAAACCGGCGAATTATCGTCACTTCTTAATCCTTTATTAAACGGTGAAAATATAGGCTTAATGAGTGATGCAGGCTGTCCCGGTATTGCAGACCCTGGTGCCGAGGTTGTAAAATTAGCTCATCAAAAAAACATTGAAGTTGTACCCTTGGTTGGGCCAAGTTCAATTGTTTTAAGCATAATGGCCGCAGGATTTAACGGTCAAAATTTTGCTTTTGTTGGGTATTTACCTATTGACAAAACTCAAAAAATAAAACGTTTGAAGGAATTGGAACAATTAGTATTCAAACAAAAACAGGCTCAATTTTTTATAGAGACACCTTACCGCAATGAACAAATGTTCGATACCTTACTTGAGTGTTTATCTCCACAAACGCTTGTTTTTATTGGCCGTGACATTACTTCTGCAAAGCAGTATTTGGTTGCTAAAACTGTTGTGGAGTGGAAAAAGGCTCAAAAACCAGCCATGCATAAGGTACCTGTGGTTTATGGTATCTACTGTTAAGAGCCACTAATTTCACAAATTACACTAAAGACTTTTTTACCTCAAGAGAATAATGAATTCTGAAAAACTAGTGAATTGTTCTATTTTACCCACCTTACTATTAAAATAAGACTGTTAAAAACCCTATCTTTGGCGCCAGCTATTTAGCGGCTAAAATCATTTCTTTGTATAAGTGAATCTTCTGGCGTATATACAGGCAAAACACAATCTCGTTTTTAAAATGATTATTGTAGCAGCTTGTTCTTTTCTATTTGCATTAATGCTTCCCGATAAAGAAATAAAGGGTCATAAAGTAGATTCGTTCACAGCTATATGGCCTTATCGCGATTTGGTAGTTGACCATGATTTTTTGATTAGCAAAACCCCAGCAGAGATTAAAGAAGAAAAAGATCAGATTAAAAAAGCGGCTCCTTTATTTTTTGAAGTAAACAATACCGAAAGAAATAACAAATTAGTAAAACTTCAACATTTAGATTTAGTTGATGCACAGGCTTACAAAATTTTAAAACCTCTATTTGATAGCATTTACAAAAGAGGTGTTATCGAAACGCTAGACGAAGATTCGCGCAAAAAAGCGATTTTTATAACAATAGGCAGTTACGCAGAACCGGCGGTATACTACGACTATTTTACCATACAAACGGCGGTTGAGTATTTAAGTAGAAATATTAATTCAGATCTCATCGACAAAAATTATTTAGATTATTTGACTATTAATTATTTATTAAACAAGGAGAAAACAAATCTTTATATAAGCTCTAAACTTGAACAACTATCTCTTTACAAAAATATAATCAAAGAAGGCCAAACACTTGTAAAAGAATCTGAACCTTTAACAAACAGCAAGCGCTATCTCATTAACAGGTATTTTAACGCGCAGAATAAAAACGCAAGCTTTTCATTTGTTCGTTTTATGGCCAAATGGGGTTTAACTTACATTATTTCAATGGTTTTACTTGTGTTTCTGGCCTTTTTCAGAAAACAAATCTTTGGCCAAAACAAACAGGTAGCCTTTCTATTCTTGTTAATGTTAGGCTCAGTATACTTTAGTTTCTTTTTTCATAAATACGGTTTAATGTTATTTGCACTTCCTTTTGCCTTGGTACCAATTATGGTAAGAGTGTTTTTTGACGGTCGTACTGCATTATTTACTTATTTAATGATTTTATTGTTATGTAGTTTTTTTATGGCCGATAGGCTTGAGTTTATTTTGCTGCAACTTATTCCTGGAATTGGTACTTTATTTGTTGTGGCGGAGATGCGGAGAAGGCAACAAATTTTGAATGCAGCGCTACTGGTATTTTTATTTTATGTTTTAATTTTTGTAACCTATCAATTGAGTTTCGGAACTCCTGAAACTGTTATGAAATTTAGTTCTTACATTCCTTTCGCTATAAGTGCGATGCTGGTTTTGTTAGCTTACCCACTTATTTTCTTAACCGAACGTTTTTTTGGATTTATTTCCGATTTCAAACTTCTCGAATTAAGCGATCTCAACCATCCCTTGTTAAGAAGGCTTTCAAAAGACGTACCGGGAACCTTTCAACACAGCTTACAAGTTGCAAATCTTGCGGAAGAGGCAATTTATTACATAGGCGGAAACTCTTTACTTGTGAGAACAGGAGCCATGTATCACGATATTGGAAAACTTGAAAATCCCTATTTTTTTACCGAAAATCAACCGGATGGTTTTAGTCCACACCAAGAAATAGACCCCATTGAAAGTGCCAGAATTATTATTAATCATGTTATACTTGGGGTTGAAATGGCTAAGAAATATAAGCTACCAGAGCAAATAATTGATTTTATACGAACGCATCATGGCACTACTTCGGTGAGTTATTTTTTAAATCTCTTTCGTAAACAAGGCCATGATTCGAAAATTGCCGAAAGTCAGTTTCGCTACCCCGGACCAATTCCGTTTAGCAAAGAAACGGCGGTATTAATGATTGCGGATGGAGTTGAGGCAGCTTCTAGAAGTTTAAAAAATCACGACGCTTTAACAATTAACGATTTGGTAGACAATATTATTGATTATAAAATTGCAAATAATCAGTTTATTAATTCTGACATAACTTTTAAAGACATTACTACCATCAAAAAAATATTTAAAAAACGATTAATGAATATTTATCATGCCCGTATCGAATACCCCTCGTAACAAGGCCAATAACTATTTTTTTAGATAGATCAGACTAAAAATAATATATTTGTATATAACTATGCGCAATCTCATTATCTTTTTATTTTCAATTTTCATTTTTTCTTCCTGCCAAATATTTAGGTCGAATTTAATGCTTAAAACTCCTAAAGACTTTAGTTATGATAAATTGGTTGATTCATTAAGCCGACTTGATTATAAGATTGCTACAAACGACGTAATTGTGTACCGCCTATTTACAAACAATGGTTTCAAACTCATTAATCTGGCATCAGAAGCCAATGCTGTTTTCAGAAATGATATTGACGTAATTGTAGAGAGTAATGATTCTATTAAAATGCCTTTGCTAGGAAGGGTAAAAGTAGCGGGATTGACCATTAAAGAAGCAGAGAAATTGCTGCAAGAAAAATACGCTGAATTTTACGTAGAACCATTTGTAAGCTTAAGGGTAACTAACAGACGAGTAATCGTTTTCCCAGGAAATGGAGGCGTAGCTAAAGTGTTACCATTGGCAAATAATAACACATCTGTAATGGAGGCCCTGGCTGGCGCTGGGGGTATTTTAGAAGATGGTAAAGCCTATAAAGTAAAGTTGATTCGTAATAACCCTGATCCTACTCAAAAACCTTTAGTGTACCTTATGGATCTTTCTCAAATAGATGGAATCTTGGCGGGACAAAGTATTGTTCAGGCTGGAGATATTATTTATGTAGAACCAAGATACAGGCCACTTGCAACATTCACCAAAGAGGTTGCCCCTGTTCTTACTCTTCTAACAGCATTCTTAATCCTTTATTCATATTCAAAAAGGTAAGATAAATGTTTAATCCCCAGGTAGAGTCAGCAAATAATCAACTAAAAGATATAACTGAAAAGTTTAACTCCAATTTTGACATTGGAGTAATTGCTTTTTTGTTCAATAAGAGCAGGATTTATATTGTTCTATTTTTTTTAATAAGCTTTACCACCGTATTTCTTTATTTAAGATACAGTCAAACGGTATATGAATCTAGGGCTATTATCCAGATAAACGATGCTAATAAAGCAGAAGACATTTTAAAGCTTAATAGTTTGGGTGGCAATAACAATGTTCTGGCAGAGGCTATTGAACAAATACGCTCGAAAATATTCTTGAAGCGCGTAGTTGAAAAACTCGATATCAGCGTTAATTACTATAGCGAAGGGATGTTTAAAAATAGCGAACTGTACCATTCATCACCTTATTTAGTTAAAATAAATTTAAAGGAAGACGCTCCTTACGGTCAAAACATCGGTGTTGACATTAATAAAGAACTTACCGGAGGTGTTTTAAGTTTTGGAGGTAAGAATTTTAACTTTCAATTAAATTCATGGGTAAGCACCCCTAACTTTGATATTAACGTCTTTATCAATCCAAAAATGCCCGAAGCTATAATTAAACAAATGCTGAAGGAAAATAGTGGTTTTTACTTTGTTGTTCATGATGTAGATGCTATTACGGCACAGCTACAAGCAAAAGTAGAATTAAAACTTTTAAACGAATTAGCAAAAACAATTTTAATAAAAGTAAAAGATGTTAATTCATCTAAATCTACAGACATAGTAAATGCCATCACAGAAGAGTACTTAAATTATGATGTGGAACGCAAAAGCGAAAGTTCAAGAAATATTTTAGCGTTTATCGATAGTCAATTAGGTAATGTTTATAATGATTTAAAGAAAACGGAAGAAGATTTGCAGTCTTTCAAAAAAGAAAAAAAAGTTAGTGAAAAGGATAATTTAATTAACAACGAATTACAACGTTATTCAAGCATTGAAGAGCAATTGTTAAAGGTTGAAATGGAAGAGCGTATTATTAGCGAAATACAAGCTAATATTTCTAAAAACAAAAATATAGATGTTTATCAACTCATATCACTTATCTCTGGTACCGAATATGAAAATTTAGTAAAAGACGTAACACAACACATCCAAAAGCTCTTAAATGAAAAAGAGAATATGCTTTATGCCGCTACTCCAAATTCTGAAAACATAAAACAAGTTAATTACCAGATAGAAAATCAAAAAAAACTTCTCATCGAAAGTCTTGATGGTGTGAGATTAAAATATAAAAGCAAGTATAAGAGCTTATTAGAAAGATCTTCCAGCTTCAAAACAAAAATGATTGAAGCTCCCGAAGACGAAGTGGAGTTTTCAAGATTAACACGGCTATATTCAATAAGCGAAAAATATTACACCATGCTTCTTGAGAAAAAAACAGAGTTTTCCATTTCAAAAGCGGGTTACGTATCCAAAAACATTATTTTAGAAAAAGCTTTAGGAATTGGAGCGCAGGTTTCACCTAGCAGACGTAACGCAATGTCAATAGCTTTTCTACTTTCATTTTTATTTTCAATTGGTTTGGTTTTTATTAGATATATTTTCCATGACAAGATTTATTCTCTGGCAGATATTACTCGCTATTCTTCAGGAAATGTATCGCTGCTGGGCATTATTCCAAAATATGAAAACGATATTCCTGTTTCACAATTAATTGTAGATAAAAACCCAAAAGCACTCATAAGTGAGGCTTTTAGAACAATTCGAACTAATCTTGGCTTTATAGATGCCAGTGAAGGTACCAAAATAGTATCCATCACATCTACAATTAGTGGTGAGGGTAAAACCTTCGTTGCCATTAATATTGCAGGGGTACTTGCCTTTACGGGAAAAAGTGTGGTGATTATTGACCTTGACATGCGTAAACCAAAAATCCATAAAGGATTTGGTGTTTCTAATAATATCGGAATGAGTACCATTTTAACCGGTATTACTCCCGTTCAGGATTGTTTTATGAATAGCCCTATGGACAATTTAAAATTCATTACTGCCGGCCCTTCTCCTCCTAATCCTTCCGAATTAATTTTGAGTAAAAAGTTGGATGAGATTTTGGAATATTTAAAAACCAAGTTTGACTATATTGTAATTGACAATGCGCCTATTGGACTTGTGACCGATGGTATTGCTACCATACAAAGAGCAGATTATCCGATTTATGTTTTTAGAGCGGGTTACTCAAGAAAATTATTTACGCAAATACTTGATCGTTTAAAAAATGAATCAAAAGTTTCTAACTTGTCGGTTGTATTAAATGATGTGGATGTAAGTCGTAAGATATACAGTTACAACTATGGATACGGTTATGGCTATGGCTACGGCTACGGAAGCGGATATTACAGTGATGATGAAAAGTTTAAATCAAGAACAAGAAAAAAGAAATAATGGAAGTTATTGAAACAAAATTAAAAGGCCTTTTAGTTCTTCAACCAAAAGTATTTGAAGATGCAAGAGGTTATTTTTTTGAAAGTTATAATGCCAATTTATTTAAAAATGCTGGCTTAGATCTTAATTTTGTGCAGGATAATCAATCGCTCTCACAAAAAGGAGTTTTGCGTGGACTACATTTTCAAAACAATCCCTGGGCGCAAGGTAAACTTGTGCGCGTTATTAATGGATCTGTTTTCGATGCAGCGGTTGATATTCGCAAAAGCTCACCCACATACGGGCAATGGTTTGGCATGGAGCTTAACGAAAAAAACAAAACGATGATGTATATTCCACCAGGATTTGCGCATGGGTTTGCTACCTTAGAGGACAACACTATTTTTTCTTATAAATGCACGAATTTTTATAACAAAGCATCAGAAGATTGTCTTTTATGGAACGATCCCACTATTGGAATTGACTGGAAACTTCAAAACCCATTACTTTCTGAGAAAGACCTCCAGGGAAAATTAATAAAAGATTTTGTGAGTCTTTTTGAGTAAATAATTTTTAACTCAGAAAAATGCACTCTTAAAAACTATTATATGAATCTAAGTTTTCATTTCATACTTACTACAATTTTTATTGTATGTTTTGTTTTTTCTCTTTTGATTAATTACATATTACTTCGTTTTGCGCAAACTTTAGGGATGCGGAATCGTGAATTACACCAACAGGTAAGATGGAACTTAGACTCTAAACCTTCATTAGGTGGCATTTCTTTTTATGTAGTATTTCTTTTTGCATTTATTTTCACTATCATTCTTCCTCACCAAAATGCCGGCTTCAACATACAAATAATTGGTATTCTTTTATCTGCAACGCTTGCTTTTTTAATGGGATTAGCCGACGATGCATTTAATACTCAACCTTTATTAAAATTTTTAACTCAAATATTTTGCGCACTCATTCTTATTTTCTCAGGACATAGTATTCACATTTTTGAAAATCTTTTTTTAAATTATCTCATTACGATCCTTTGGGTGGTTGGACTCATGAATTCAATTAACATGTTGGATAATATGGATGGCATTAGTTGTTTGGTGTCCATTTTGGGTTGCTTTTTCATGGTGGCGGTTAATGTTTCTCTATTTAACACCAATAGTTACGCCACCACGCTTAATTTAGGCGTTTTAGGTGCCTTATGCGGCTTTCTCGTTTTTAATTTCCACCCATCAAAAATGTTTATGGGTGATACAGGCAGTCAATTTTTAGGACTCTTCCTTGCGGTGATGGGTATCGATAACTGTTGGAATAATCCCACATCCCCATTAGTAAATGGCTTTCCTATCGCCAACATAGTTATTGTTGTACTTGTTTTTTTATTGCCACTTACCGATACAATCACTGTTGTAATTAACAGACTCAAAGAAGGTCGCTCACCCTTTATTGGAGGAAAAGATCACACCACTCATCACCTCTTTTTTAGGGGGTTAACAGAAAAAAGAATTGCTCTTCTTTTCTTTGGATTGGGTGATATAGGTATTTTGATGGCGTATTTGTTAGTGGTTCGTTTTTCTTACACCCTTTTTTATAGTTCCATTTTCTTTGTTCTTTTGGTATTTTTTTCTTTGTACCTTCTTACGATAGTTAAAAAGAAATCCTAATTACCTTATATCTTTTTGCAACGAAACAAAAAGGGCTACGTAAAACAAATTGAGGATTCGTAGGCAAAACGTATATTAAACTTACAATAAATGAAGATTAATTGGATTTCAATCTTAAATAATTTTTCCCGTTCCTTTCTGCTATTTTTATTGTTAGTGGTTGTTTACATTCTCGTTAAAACCTATGTAATAGCTCCCAAACCAAATACGGTTTCTTACACCAATAATAATTTTTACGTTCTTGATCTTAACATCCCTGCAAACCTTGAATTTTGCGGGGAAAAAATACCTTCTAACAATTACCGTATTAAAAAGGGTTTAGAAAAAGAATTCTTTAACACATCTTATTGGAAAAACAACTCACTCGCCTTATTTCAAAAAGCACAACGTTGGTTTCCATACATTGAACCTATTTTAAAACAAAAAGGTGTCCCCGATGATTTTAAATACCTCTGTGTGATCGAAAGTCATTTATCAAACGCTGCTTCTCATGCAGGCGCTGCTGGATTCTGGCAATTGGTGCCGCCATCGGCCCGTAACTATGGTTTAGAAGTAAACAGCGAAATAGATGAACGTTACCACGTGGAAAAAGCCACAGTAGCGGCTTGCGAACATATTAAAGATGCTTTTCGGAAATTTAATAACTGGACACTAGCTGCGGCTGCTTATAACCGTGGTATCGGCGGTATTCAAAATGCCATGGCGAAACAAAACGCAGATAACTACCACGATCTATTATTAAATCGTGAAACGGCCAGTTTTATTTATCGTATCATGGCGTACAAAACATTGTTTTCTAGTCCCGGACATTTCGGACTCAAGAAGAAAAAGCTAGTCTACTATTCTAAAATTCCATTTAAAACTTACAAGGTAGATACAACTATTAAGAACATTCAAGCTTTCGCAAAACAAATTGGTTATTCTGCAGAAACCGTTCACCAATTTAATCCCTGGTTACTGACAAATGAACTTACAAATCCCAACAAAAAAGTATATGAGATAAGAGTTCCAAAAAATAGTAGCATTGATTACTCTGGGTATACAAAAGATCTTACAACTCATGAAGGTATGAAACTTCAAGATGTACAAGAGGCTTTAATAACAACAACTGCCATCACTCAAAAACCAGATAGTATTGCATTGACTCCCCCTAAAAAAATAGTAATGTACCATGTTAAGGTAGACGAGCCTTTAAAAAATCTTGCCACCTTTTTAAAAGTAAAAGAAGAAGATATTCGCCGATGGAATAAATTTGATGAAAAACAACAGGCTGTTACAGGACAAACTTTAATCATTAAATATCCTGTTTTAGACCTGAAGTGAGCATTTTAGTTGATAGTCGTTGGTCGTTACCATTAGTATAAAACAATAAACTACCTGCGGCATCACTTATTGTAGAAGCAGCATTTCCTCCCGTAGCCATAGTACTGTTGTTTAAACTTGTGGGTGGGTTTGTCGTAAAGCTCAATCCTGCAAAAGTGCCAAAATAAACACTAGCGGTTTCGTTTTGGCCATACGAAACAAAACTGACTGAAAAAACAAAAAAATATAGAAGCGTCTTTTTCAAATGGGCTTTAAATGATATACTAAGATAAGAAAAAACTTAATTAACAAGCTGAATATCAAAGATTAAAGAAAATATTTACTGAGTTAGGTTACCGCCGTTCCGCGCAGCGTCCAACAAAGTCATTTCTAAACAGGCTTCCCGCTTGAATGGTTTCGATACTGTCTTAGTGAAATCTGTTTGCGAATCCTAAATGGTATTATACCGCAGGAAAATAAGCGCACAGAATTGTTTCTCGTTTCTGCACAAAAAAAACGCAAGCCAAATGACTTGCATTTTTTTTAATTTATTTGAAATTATAAATTAATCTGAGGGTTATCCAACTTAGGTGCCGGAGGAATTTCCACTTTCGTTGGTGGTAATTCTTCGTGTTTATCGAAAGGACGTTTACCGAAAATTTCTTCCAAGTCTTCTTTAAAAATTACCTCTTTTTCAAGAAGTTTTTCTGCAAGCATGGTCAGTTTATCTTTATTGCTCATTAAGATCTGTTTCGTTTTTGCATAAGCAATATCCGTCATTTTCTTCACCTCTTCATCAATTGTTCTGGCAGTGTTCTCGCTATATGGTTTGCTAAAAGCGTACTCACTTTGTCCTGAACTATCGTAATAACTGATGTTACCAATCTTCTCATTTAAGCCATAATATACAATACAGGCATAGGCTTGTTTGGTTATTTTTTCAAGATCGCTTAACGCACCTGTACTCACTTTACCGAAAACAATTTCTTCTGCAGCACGTCCACCTAATGCAGCGCACATTTCATCGAGAATTTGATCGAGTGTAGTGATCTGACGTTCTTCAGGCAAATACCAGGCTGCACCCAAAGATCTTCCACGCGGCACAATCGTAACTTTTACCAAAGGACTTGCGTGCTCTAACATCCAACTCACAGTGGCGTGACCTGCTTCATGAAAAGCGATCACACGTTTTTCCTGCACAGTGATAATTTTATTTTTCTTTTCTAAGCCGGCAATAATTCTATCTACCGCATCTAAAAAATCTTGCTTCTGAACAACCTTTTTGTTTGAACGCGCGGCAATTAAAGCTGCTTCGTTACAAATATTAGCAATATCTGCACCACTAAATCCTGGTGTTTGTTTTGCAAGGAAATCAATGTGTACACTTTCATCAATTTTAATTTTCTTTAAATGCACCGCGAAAATTTCTTTACGCTCATTTAAGTCAGGCATGTCAACATAAATCTGTCTATCGAAACGACCTGCACGCATTAAAGCGCGATCTAAAATATCTGCGCGGTTTGTTGCTGCAAGAATAATTACACCGCTGTTAGTACCAAAACCATCCATTTCGGTTAGTAATTGATTCAAAGTGTTTTCACGTTCATCGTTTGCTCCTGCCGACGCACTTTTACCACGTGCACGACCAATGGCATCAATCTCATCAATAAAAATAATACAAGGTGCTTTTTCTTTTGCTTGTCTGAATAAGTCACGCACACGCGATGCTCCCACTCCAACAAACATTTCAACGAAATCAGATCCACTCAGAGAAAAGAAAGGAACTTTAGCTTCACCTGCTACAGCTTTTGCAAGTAAGGTTTTGCCTGTACCCGGAGGTCCTACCAGTAATGCACCTTTCGGAATTTTTGCTCCTAAGTCGGTGTACTTTTTCGGATTCTTCAAGAAATCTACAATTTCCATCACCTCCATTTTAGCACCGTCTAATCCTGCAACATCATTAAACGTAATGTTTACATGTGTATCCTTATCAAATAAAGTAGCTTTTGATTTTCCAATATTAAAGATTTGCCCGGGTCCGCCACTGCCGCCACCGCCCATACGACGCATCATTACAACCCAAATAACAATCATTAATAAAATTGGAATAATAAAAGAAAGATTATCAGTCATCCAATTTGATTCTTCAATACTGCGGGCGGAAATTTGTCTATCCTTTGGAATACCTGCCTCAGTTTGTACTTTTTCCATGCTTGATAAAAAATAATCAATAGAAGGAATAGTTACAAAAAACTGGGGTCCTTTAAATTTTTTATCAAACATGGCCAATCCGGTTTTCGGATCTTTGTAACGATTCGCTGTTGCAACACTATCAGGATTCACGGTAATACGTGCAATACTTTTGTTTACGATCACTACTTCCTGAACATCACCTTTAAGAAGCATGTCATGATAAAACTTGCTTTGAGGTACTTCTTTTAAGTGTGAATTAAAATCATTGCCATAAAACACTACCATTAACAGCACTACAACAACAACGCCATAAATCCAATAGAAATTATTTCCACCGTTACCGCCTTTGTTGCCACCACCACCAAATGGGGAGTTTTGACGTCCGAATTTTTCTTTCATGCGCTCAAACTGCTTCTTTCTCTCTTCCTCTGGCGACGAAGGCTGATTGCTATTTGTATTCTGGGTCGGTTCCTGTTTTTGTTCTTCGCTCATTTTATATTAAATATCGTTTAATTAATTTTTTATGTGTGTGATTTCAGCATCACCCCACAAACCTTCAATGTTATAATGCTCTCTTGTTTCACGTAAAAACACGTGTACCACAATGTTTATGTAATCCATGAGAATCCACTCACCATTTTGACTTCCTTCGGTGTGATAAGCTTTTTCCTTAGCTAATTTTTCAACCATTTCCTCAACGCTATCTGCAATTGAATTTACGTGCGTATTACTATCCGCGTCACAAATAACAAAATAATCTGTTACACGGTTTTCAATTTCCTGTAAATTCATGATCAGAATATTTTTCGCCTTTCTTTCTTGCATACCTTCTACAATAGCATCTAGCAATGTAGATGTTTCTTTTTCGGTAGTAATTTTTTTAGGGCGTTTAGACGCCGCTGGTTTTTTCTTTTTCTCAGAATTAGCGATCACATTTGCTTCGCGTAGTTCACGTTCCTTGTCGGTTAAAACTTTTTTTACTGGAGTCTTACCTTTTTTTGCCGGTGATTTTTTCACCACAGAAGATTTAGACTTTGTGCCAGAAGATAATTTTTTAGCAATTGATTTTACTCCTTTTGCAGAAGCTTTTTTTACTGGAGATTTTTTCGCACTCGCCGCGGATGGTTTTTTAGCCATGAAGATATTTTACTAGCTTTTAATTAATTTTATTAGGTTTACACCAAACAACAAATTTAACCTATTTGGCGTAATGGAAACACTATTTATTGGGAAAAACATCATTTTTTTACCTGAAATACATAGCACCAATTCTTATGCCATAGACCTGTTAAAGAACGTTAACCTTTCTGAAGGCACTGTTGTGCATACTGCTAATCAAACACATGGTAAGGGACAACGTGGCTCGGTCTGGAACGCACAAGCTAAAAGGAATCTGACGGCTTCTATAATTTTGAAACCGACATTTCTCAGCATTAAAAATCAGTTCTTTTTATATCAAATTGTTGCTTTGGCTTGTTATGACAGCGTGGCGGAAATAATGAAGAGTAGCCAAATTGACATTAAAATAAAATGGCCTAATGACATTTTGGTAAACAAAAAAAAAATAGCGGGCATCTTAATTGAGAATAACATTCAAAATAATCAGATTAATTGGTGCGTTACAGGTATTGGAATAAATGTAAATCAAGTAGAATTTGATCCAACAATCACTGCCACATCTTTAAAATTAATAACTGGATCTGATTACAGTATCACATTGGTTTTAGAGACGCTGTGCAAACATTTTGAAAAACACTACCTCGTATTGCGCAACTCAAAACTCAGCTCAATTAGCGAAGCTTATTTAAAACACCTGTATGGTTTAAATCAATTTTTAGAATTTGAAATTCATGGTGAAAGAAAAAAATTACTCGTTAAAGGTCTAAGCGAAAGTGGACTACTTTTACTCGAAGATTCATCTGGAAAAATTAATGAACTTGATGTGAAAGAAGTAAAATGGTTTCTTTAGTCATGGCTACTTAAATCTTTCAAAGCAACTGCTAAATCATCAAATCCAAAAACAAAACCTGTATTTTTTATTTTTTCGTTACTTATTTTCAAGCCGGAAGTAAGCGTAATAGCACGTTCTCCTAAAACAGAGTTCAATATAAATTCAGGAATATTTGGTAAAAAAAATGGTTTGTGTAAACTTTTCGCTAATTGTTTTGAGAATTCTTTATTCGTTGGTGCTTGCGAAGCGGCAGCATTATACACTCCGTGATATTTTGGTTTTAAAACACTTTGAGAATAAATATTCGTCAGATCATTTATGTGAATCCATGGAAAATACTGTTTACCAGAAGCCGCCGCTGCTCCAAGTCCTAAATTAAAAATCGGTTTCATCTTTGCATAAGCTCCACCTTTGTTACTCAAAACAATTCCTGTTCTTACAATAACTGTTCTTATTCCGTAATCGACAAAAGGTTGGTAACTTTTTTCCCAGTCTACACAAGTTTCAGCAAGAAAATCATTTCCAGCAGAATCCACTTCAGAAAATGAATGTTCGCTTGGCACGCTTCCATAAAATCCAACGGCACTAGAACCGACAACTGTTTTTATTGGGAATTTATTTTTCGAAATAACATCAAACAAAAGCTGAGTACTTTTTACACGCGAATCAATTATTTCTTTTTTGTAAGAATCTGTCCAGCGTTTCTCTATTATTCCTGCTCCTGCAAGATGAATAACAGCTTCTACGCCTTCAAAGGCTGATTCATCAACATATTTTTCATTCAGATTCCACTTATATTTTCGAATTTCCTTCCACGTGCCTGCTTCTCGACTTAACCAGCGCGGTTCATGACCTTGTTTTAATAATAATTCAGAAATTGTTTTCCCAACCAAACCACTTCCACCTGTAATTAATATCTTTGTCATATATACAACTAACAGTTTAAATTACAAAAAGTTTATGGAGTACGATGTTCATATTTTTGTTTGCAACAATCAGCGAAGCGGAAGCGAAAAATTAAGTTGCGGTGATGCACATGGATTGGAATTAGTTGGGGAATTCAAGAAGCAACTAAAAGAGTTGAATGTTGGTTTAAAAATGCGTGCCAATAGAAGTGGTTGTCTGGGTATTTGCGATTTTGGCCCAACCGTGGCAATTTATCCAGAAGGAACATTTTATGTCGGTGTTAAAAAAGAAGATGTGAAAGAAATAATTGAATCGCATATTCTAAATAAAAAACCGGTTGAGCGTTTGTTACTTAAAAGATAAATGGAAGAAATCGATGTAAATACTTATTTGTTTAAAGAAAATCTTTTCGATTTATTTAAAGAACAACTTAAAAAAGATTTTGAAGGTGCCGGTGCAAACTCTGATTTTACTGGCGATTTACCAAGAGACCTAGAAGCACTTAAATTAGTTCTTTTACATGAACTGAAAATTATTTCTAACAACAGTAGTACTTTAATTGCAAGTTTATTGTACCGAATAGACATTAGTGAAATTCAAATTCGTAATTATCAATTGAAAAATTCATCGCTTAGTTTTGAAGAGGTGCTTGCTGAGTTAATTATTAAACGCATCCTGCAAAAAGTCATTTTAAAAAAAACCTACTCTACTAAGAACGGGTAGTTGCTGGCTGAGACCTTGCTGCTTTTCAACACTGAGAAACGGAGACGCTGAGGCACAGAGGAAGTTTAGAAAAACTCTCTGTGATAAAAACTTGGGCTACTTAATTAAACCACATAGGCACATAGGTTTTATTGGATCATATCAGTTCAATTTTTAGGAAACATAGCATTTAATTGATCTTATGTGTTTATATTTTACACTCATTCATTTCTTTGGCAAAAATGTTTACAGTCTGCACTAAGAAACGGAGACGCTGAGGCACAGAGGGAATTTAGAAAAACTCAGTGGAACTCTTTTACTCCTTCGACACTGTGGTAAAAAGTGCACTGTTCAACACTGAAAAACGGAGGCGTTGAGGCACGGAGTAAGTTTAGAAAGACTCTGCAGAAATTCTTTACTACATAAGGTTACAATGCATTCTACATAAAATAAACCACATAGACACATAGGTTTTATCGAATTCTAATAAGGTAGTTTTAAGCAAACATAGAATTTGAAGCTTCGCTTCAAATTCTATGTGTCCCTATGTTATTAAGCATTTAGTTGATCCTATGATCCTATGCGGTTATATTTTACACTCATTTAATTTTTTGGTAAAAAATAGTATTTTAGCATCATGTCAATCATCATCAGAAAAGGAACAGAAAACGATGTGCCACAAGCGCTCAATTTGGTAAAAGAACTCGCTGTATTTGAAAATGCACCTACTGAAGTAGAAGTAAATATTCAAGAAATGACAAATTCAGGTTTTGGGAAAAACAAACTCTTTGATTTTTTTGTGCTTGAAAAAGAAAACGAGATAATTGGTATTGCTCTCTATTACTACAAATATTCAACCTGGAAAGGTAGATGTCTTTTTCTAGAAGATATTATCGTTACAGAAGAAGAACGCAAAAATGGTTACGGAAAATTACTGTTTAACGAAGTTGCGAAAATTGCACAAAAAGAAAAAGTAAAACGAATGGAATGGCAGGTGCTGGATTGGAATGAGGCTGCCATTAATTTCTACAAAAAATATGATTCGAATTTTGATGCGGAGTGGATTAATTGCAAATTAAATTTTGAGCAATTGCAGAGTTTTGACGAGGGGAAGAAATCTTAGAACCTTCGAGAATTGTGTATGATCTAATTATTCTTTGATGATACAAGACATTTAGGAATGTTCCAAGTTCGATTATATTTTTTCAAATCAATAAGATTTCCTTCACAATCTAAATATGCTCCAGACCTATTTCTTTTCATGATAAGTGCATTTCCCTTTTTTATTTCATCGATTACAAGTTCACTTATATGTTCCAGAAATATCTTTTTATTTTGAAAGCCGATTTTAAATCCAAGTTCATTATTAAAAAGATCCATTACAGAACTTAAACTATCTGCCAACTCTCCTTCTTCCTTTTCGGATTTTAAAAACTGTCGGTAATTTGTTTTTTCATGTGCAATACCCAGTCTTCGAAGTTTTCGCACTTTAATTTTTTGTGCACAAGCAGCCATGTACAAACTATGTCGATAGGCGTCTAACTTTCCTCCATTACTGAAACCGTCTAATTCACTTTTGATTGAAATCTGATCAGAATATATCTTACATTCTTTTGTAATCCGTTTTACTTTTAGTGCTGCAAAAGGATGTGTTAATGCCCAACAACGCTCATACTTGCCTAGTTTCGGTAATTGTGACCAAGAATATGAGCTCACTAGTAAAAAACAAACAACTATTTTTCTTGACACTCTCAAAACAGACATTTCTTAAAAAAGTACAATTAACACCACAATGTTAGTATAATATTCAGAAACGCTTTTTTCAAATCATTCCTAAAAGCTATTTTTAACATGTGGAATATAAAACTGATTTTCTCTCCGTATTACTTAATAAAAAAACTACTGGTTTAGTTGTTAGCATTAATGATTTGCGCGACAAAGAATTTAGTGGCGTAAAGTTAAGTCTAGAAGAAAAAACAGCTTTAGCAAATTTCGATAAATACAGAATTAATGTATTAAATGCTCAAAGCGATGAGCAGCAATTTCACCTTAAGTACCGTCAAATTCAAGTCATTGCTAACCTTAGCAATTGGAAAGAATTTTTGAACGAAGATTTTTCTAGCTAAAATCGTTTCAAAAAAAATCCTTAAAAGTATCACGCTTGCATTCTAAGAATTGAAGAATCCCCCAGAAAATGGTAGATTTAATTATTTATGTTATTTCCCAATACACAAAAATTAAATTTATTAAACTCCAAATCAGGAAGGGCATTAACCGCATTTGCTTTTTATTTCGCTGAAGGTGCTCCCATTGGTTTTATTTGGTGGGCCATGCCAACTTTACTGAGACAAACTGGTGTGGGGGTTGACGTTATTGGAACGTTCACTGCTATTCTTGTTCTTCCATGGGTATTTAAATTTTTATGGGCGCCGCTCATTGATATTTTCAGGTCTACACGTTACGGCTATAAATCCTGGATCGCCATCTCACAAATCTTTATGTGCTTAACCTTACTACCACTCATTTTTATACCAATTGAAAATAATGTTATGTTATGGGCTGGGCTTTTATTTCTTCACTCTTTATGCGCTGCTACACAAGATGTGTCGGTTGACGCTTTGGTTATTAATACCGTGGCAGATGATGAAAAAGGAATATTTAATGGTTATATGCAAGCCGGAATGCTTTTGGGCAGAGGACTTTTTGGGGGCGGAACACTTATTTTTATTTCGATAATTGGTTTACAGCTTACCATTGCACTCATGGTTCTTGTAATTTTAAATATTATGATCTTACTTCTTTTTATAAAAGAATCTGCTACTTTAATGGATGAACAAAAACTTCTATCAAGCTTTAAAACTAATCTTAAAGAAACATTTTTAAGCAAACAAACCTGGTATACACTTGCCTTTGCGCTAACCGCTGCCGCTGCCTTTGAAGTTGCGGGTTCAATGGCCGGTCCGTTTTTAACAGACAAAGGAATTGATGAGTCAAGCATTGGATATTTCTTTGGATTTCCAGTAACTATATCTACGTTAATAGGCGGCATAGCGGGAGGATTTCTCTCAGATAAGATCAAAAGAAAAAAAGCTCTCCTCTATTTTTTGTGCGGATTTGTTTTTATGATCGTTTTGATTTCTTTAATTGGTATTTTAAACAAAGATGTTCCAGCCTATACCTGGTTAAGTCTTTTTACAGGTATGTATTTCTTTGTCGGTATGTTTACTTCTTCATCTTACGCTTTATTTATGAGTATTACCAATCCAAAACTAGGTGCTACTCAATTTAGTACATTTATGGCTGCTACAAATGCCTGCGAGTCTTGGGCTGTTTGGACAGCTGGTTTAATTGTAGTGAGAACGAACTATAATTCTGCGTTTACAATTATGTGTTTTGTATCCTTATTCAGCTTGTTTTTTCTTAGAAAAATAAAACCAAATAACATTTCTCTTGCGTCATGATCTAAAATTCACCACTCTACTCTGCGAGTCCAATAACAGCTTGTAACTGCGTAATACCTAAGGAAATAAGTGTGATAAAAAAACAAGCATTTTCCGTTTAAAATTGCTAAATTTGCGTTTCAAAATTTAACTTATGAACGTGAAAACATTAGGTCAATTTATTATTGAGAAACAGGCGGATTTTCCTTATGCAAAGGGTGAGTTATCAAGACTTTTACGTGATATTGGTATTGCTGCAAAGATTGTAAACAGGGAGGTTAATAAAGCTGGTTTAGTAGATATTTTAGGAGAAACAGGTGAAACCAATATTCAAGGTGAACGCGTAAAAAAATTAGACATTTATGCCAACGAACAATTCATTGCGGCTTTTAAAGCAGGTGGTGAAGTTTGTGCCATTGCTAGTGAAGAAAACGACGACATCATACCAATTGATTCTGAGATTTCAAAAAGCGCAAAATATGTAATTGCTATGGATCCACTCGATGGATCTTCTAATATAGATGTGAATGTTTCGGTTGGAACTATTTTTTCGGTTTACCGTCGTTTGAGTTTAAGTGGGCCTGGTACTTTGGAAGACTTTATGCAACGTGGTACAGAACAAGTAGCTGCTGGTTATGTTATTTACGGGTCAAGTTGTATGCTTGTGTATACCACCGGTAAAGGCGTTAACGGGTTTACCCTAGATCCAAGTATTGGTGAATTTTGTTTATCGCATCCAAACATGCAAACACCTAAAGAAGGAAAAATGTATTCTATCAACGAAGGAAATTATCTACATTTTCCTGACGGTGTAAAAAAATATTTAAAATATTGTCAGGAAGAAGACAAAGCCACTAACCGTCCCTACTCTTCAAGGTATATCGGTTCTGGGGTTGCCGACATTCACCGTAACTTAATTAAAGGCGGTATTTATATTTATCCAACCACAACAAAATCTCCTAACGGAAAATTACGTTTGTTATACGAGTGTAATCCATTGGCTTATTTGATAGAACAAGCAGGAGGCAAAGCAACCACAGGTGGTAAACGTATTATGGAAATTCCTTTAACAGAATTACATCAACGCACACCACTATTTTTAGGCAGTTCTTCAATGGTTGACAAAGCTATGGAGTTTATGGCTAAATATTCTTTAGAAAAAGTTTAGAGTAAACAGATTATAAATAAGAAAGCCGAGCTTGAAAGAGTTCGGCTTTTTTTGATTAATTCTTTGCAATAAAATTGCATAAACTTTATTTTACTTCAGTATTACTTTCCGAAATTTATTGGAATCTTTGGTGCCGGTGTAGTTTTATATCTCGGAACTTCCAACCATATTAAATCAAAGTCCTGGCCCCATGTAAAACCTGAATTCAGTGCGTCTGTTATAAGCATGCTCACTCTCAGAGCAATTCACACCCTCATGACATCTATTAATAATATTTTCTTCTCCATGGCCGATTACACTTATTCGTTTCATAGACACACCCAACTTTACAAGAAACTCCTTTACTTCTTCTCCTCGTATTGTAGAAAGATTTTTATTAAAAGTTTCGTCTCCTAAAGCATCTGTATGTCCATTAATTTCAAGTCTAATCCTTGAAAAACGCTTCATATGTTGAGCTATCTTTTTTAGATCAGGAATTGCTTCCACAGGAACACTCCATGAACCTGATTCATAGGATATCCGCTCGGTTACCATAAATTCTTTTCCACCATTGGTACCGAACTCTTGAAATTTTAATTCAACATTTTCTTCGGGCATCTCTTGCATCTTAACAATTTCCGCACTTATAATGTGGTACTTAAATTTTTGATCTTTTATGGTCATCTTATCCATAATTATTCCGGTTTGGGTTGCGAGATATATTTCCTGTGTTTCACTAACTTTGTCATTTTTATCGATCACAAGATTCATAGGTACATTGCTATCTATATTCTTAAACGAAAAATCTCCTTGTTCATCTGTGATTGTTCTCTTCAAAACGAGACCATTTAAATCTTCTAAGTAAAGCGATTGATCTGAAAGAAATGTTTTGTTCTGACTTGTACCGATTAATAATTTGCCGTAAATGTCGGTTTGAGCTACACCTATTTCTTCATCAACATCTCTTGATAGAATTTTCATATTTGTGCAATTAAGCTTTGCTATTTCAAAACTTGCAATAAACACTGTATTTACCGACCCATTAAGTTTATTTTTACCAAATTCCAATCCATCAGTAAAAGTTCCACCAAGAATTATTTTATTGTTGATTATATTTAGACTAGACCCTCTATCATTTTTTGAGTTTCCGCTACTTATTACAGTATTAGTGACACCAGTAGGTCCAAGTCTGGCCAGAAATACATCTTCCTTAGGGTAGCCTGAAATATTAAAACGATCCATTCTAAGTGAATCGGAATATCCTCCAGTTAAATAAATAGAATTCTTTTGATCTACAGACAAAGCCTTACCAATTGGAAATCCGCCAGTAAATCTCTTATTCCAAATATCTGCTCCATCTACAGCATATTTTGCAACAATTAATTCTTGCCCATCACTGCCATTTCTTGATTCAACATACCCAGTGATAAGAACTGCTTTATCATTATCTACAGTAATTGCATCTATACTCCCTTTCTTTGTACCAACTACCTTAGACCAAATTATTTCTCCTGATCCAGCTCCAAGACAAAGTAATTTAGCATTGTAACCCTCTTTATTTTCTTCTGATGATGCTGCGTAAATTCTGTCCCCTGAAAAATAAATTGCACTGCAACCATTATCACCTGCATCTCCAAAACTTTTAAGCCACAATAAATTACCTCCAGCGCTTAACTTCATAATAAACATATCGTCTTTTCCTTTTGACGTTACACTCTTTGCATCACACTCAAATTTATCATCAAAAGTACCACTTACATAAACGTTTCCTGCAGGATCGGTTACTACAAAACCACCATCATCTCGTCCGCTATTAATAGAAGATTTAACCCAAACAGGATCACCAGAAATGTTTAACTTAACCAAGTAGAAATTGGGTGAAGGATATGTTTTTATAGTTGATGCTACTATTTTTAAATTTCTAAAACTTGTTGTGTTACTAAAACTTCCTGTAACATAAGTACTACCTTTTGAATCACTGCAAATATCAGAAACCCTCTCACTATATAAACCTCCGTATCTTGTGGCCCATATGCAGTCACCATTAGACTCATACTTTGCTATATAGACATCTGATTCACCTTTAGATTTTATGGTGTATTTATTTCCTAATTCAAGCACATTTCTAAATGATCCTGCGCAATATAGATTACCTGAATTATCATGGCAAATTCCTCCGAATTCGTTTTGAGCATAGGTTAGGGTTGTTGCCAGTAATGATATAATTAAAGCAATATGGATTGTCTTCATGTTTAATGGGGGTTTAACCAAAGTTAGAAAGAAGATTCGTTTATCCAAAAATACCTTCACCATAAGAAAAATCTATTTATAAGTTTTTAATAGGGTTCTGTTTCCAATGGAACAACTGAATAACCGCAACGTAATCCTGAAAAACTTTATACCGTAAAAGATGTTGAAAGGGTTTTATTTTAGCCTGTCTTATTTGTCGGTATCCTGATTTAAAAATATATGGATTTGTTTCAATTACCTCTATATATTCGGTTATCCGACTAAGTAGTTTTTCTCCTAACCCATTCTCTTGTTCTTCAAGATAAGTATATGCTTTTTGAAAATCTTTCGCTGCATTATCAAAAATTAAAACCGGCAGCATTCTATTTTTTTCTTAAGCTCTTACGAACCATCTTTTTAACTTCATCCATGTTGTAAAATTTAGCTTTACCGCTTTCTACCTCTGCAAGCTGTTTATCTAATTCCTTCTTCTGCTCTGAAGTTAATTCAAAAGTTTCTTCCTCCTGATCAAATAACAATTCTATGGCCTTCAAAATATGTTTGTCCTCAGTTTGAAATAGTTTTTGGGCATTTGAATTTTATTTTGCACTACAGTCATTTTTACTTGATTTTAGAGAAAATAAAGGCAGTAATTTTTATTTTTTTTTAATCCAGAGTCAATTCTTAAAACAAAAAACCCCGCATCAGCGGGGCTTTCTATTTTTTTCTGGGTAAGTAATGGGATTAGCTGCGTTGGTCCCGAAAATTACACGGGGTTCCATCAAACAAAACTATCCCGATAACTATCGAATTGGCGTCAAGTTAAAAATGCCACTTTATCGGTAAAGTTCGCTCTATTCCTTGTTTCGTAGGTTATTAATCTTCGACTATTATTAAGTTGTACTTGACTTAAGGTCCAATCCGATCGCGGCATTAATCCTACAATAAATCTTGTTGTTTTTATTAAGCTTATACCCTTAAATGTTTTTATTGCTAGTCGGTATACAGGCATTATAAATAAGACAGTCAAAAGTAAGGTGAGGTAAATAATTGCTTCAGGAATAAATGGTCGGTTTAGTCTTTTAGGGATGTTTTTTTCTAATTTTAGATGACTTTTCCATGATTTAAAAACTATTTCTATATGCCACCTTATTTTGTAAATATCTTGTATTACTTGTGGTTCAAGGTCTGCACAAGAACTTACAAAAACATCCCATCCTAATAAATGAAGTTTTTCTATTGTAAGTTTTTTTCTTCTGTCACGATCCTGAATAGCGTATTTTTGTCTATAGCTTGCTGTTTTACGATCTAATTTAATTGCAAAAAGTGTAACAGGTACTTTTTCTTCTTTACCTAAAAGAACAGTCTGTTTCAAATACTTTTTGTTTTTTAATAGCTTCTTCAAATCAATGAGTTGATTGTTATGTGGGAAAAACAAATGAACATCTTTTCGTAATGGACAAATAAAATGCGCTCCTTTCTTAAGAATCTCTTTAAGAGATCTTAAAACAAAATAACCTAAATCCCTTACTATTAAGTCGCCCGCGCTAATATATTGCAAGATGTCAGCGGAAGCTGCCTGATCATTTCTGGTAAAAGAAGTAACCATTAGTTCTTCAAATGTATTCTTCATTAAATTATAGATAACCTGAATCTTCGCAACGGAGTGATTACCTGTGTAAGTTTTATTTCCCTGATAAAATTCATACAATGAGCTTGGTAAGTGAATACAGGTGCTATCTTGAATGTAAACATTACTGAATTTTTTCATGAATTTATTTACCGTGCGCTTAGAATTAAAAGATCTATTTAAAAGTTCGCGACATAAATTTATAAAATCAGCATCAACTCGCTCAAAAATAGCCTGTTTCGAAATCGGTTTATTTATAAGTTGACTTAGATGAAAAGCCCAGCCAGAAAGAGAAAACGAACCATTTAGGTTACAATTGTAAAAACTCAAAATCAAATTTAAAGGATCGATTTTTTTGGTTCGTCGCTTTTGAAAATTGCATGAATGAGAAAGTGAATAAATTCTTAATTCTTTTAGTCTTTCTTTTAAAGAGATAATTTTATTTTTGAAATGGTTTCCTGTGCGCATATTTTGTTTTGTTAGCGCAATTAAAATACAGCAAGCAGGAAACTTTTTTATCCCTCTATCTTCTTAATTATCAATACATAAAAGTTAATTTCATTAGAATTACCTTGACGCCAATTCGATAACTATCGGGACCCGTCGGGATTTTTATTTAATTCATAATCTTACGAAAGCAAGCTTTCGACACTTCTGAATTAAATAAAAAAACCCCGCATCAGCGGGGTTAATTTAGTTTTGTTTGGGTAAGTAATGGGACTCGAACCCACGACCCTCGGTACCACAAACCGATGCTCTAACCAACTGAGCTATACCTACCATTTATTACTGAATTCTGTAGCTTTTTCTGTTCTTAATTAGAACAATTTTTAAGCTACCGCCTCTGTAAAGAGTTGGCAAATTTAATAATTTTTTTTCTTACAGAGTGTAATTTTTTAAAGATTTATCGAATGAGTGTGACGTTCCCTTTTTTGAAAGTTTCCAAGCCATTAATGCATTTTACTTTGAGATACCAGCCAAACACGCCTACATCTGCAGGTCGGCCTTTGTATCTGCCATCCCAGCCATTATTTAAATCGTAAGTTTCAAAAACTTTTTCTCCCCAACGGTTGTAAACTGCAAAATAAACCTCCACTACTTTTAATCCTTTTACGCGAAAAATATCATTTTCACCATCACCATTTGGCGTAAACGTATTCGGAACAAAGGCATCCGTTTCAATGCAGCCCTCTGAGTAGGCATCAACATGCACGGTGGCATCAGCCGCGCAAGCTCCAAGTCTGGCCGAGGCGGTATAAGTTGTTGGTTGATTAGGTGCTGCAAACACCGTGTAGCCCGATGTGGGACTAGTGCTGCCAGGCGGTAACCAACTCACAAATGCACCTGGATCACCTGTATAAATAAGTGTACTCTTTTCTCCCGTAGTGATTAAAATAGGGTTTGCATAAGCGCCAACCAGTCCTGATGAAAGAACATCCACATCTACTTGAGCTAAGAGAAGAAACTTACATGGCTTACCATTCACCACATCATTTGTAGTTATATCCACCGAATAAGTTGTATTCACTACTGGCGTTGCAATAGGATTTGACATAGCTGGAAAGTCCAAGGTTTGAGGAGGCGACCACTGATATGAAATACCTCCAGTAGCATTTAGTTGTGCAAAATCTCCTCTACAAATTGCTGTAGCCGCATTCACAGAAACCGGCGGCGGAGTTGGCAGGGTAACAGTTGTATCCTTACTACTTTTACAACCAAATGTATTAGTTGTTTGTAAATTTATTGTATAAGTTCCTCCGATTTTATAAAAGTTAAAGGCGTTTTGCACTGTACTTGTTTTTCCCGGTGCCAATGTCCAGAGCCACTGTGAAATATCGTCATACGATTTATCAAAGAAACGCACATCTCCACCACAAGGATTGGAAGTATAGTTAAATGCGGTCGTAGGTGTGGGTAAAACTAATACCTGAGTAGTGAGCGTTTTACCACAGGTATAACCTGGTGAATTGTTTAGAATCTGAACAGTATAAATGGTTGTAGAAAGAGGTGAAGCTATAGGAGAAGCGATCAAGTTGTTGTCCAATGATCCTGGAGGATCCCATGTATAACTAGTTCCACCAGTAGCTGTAATATTTTTACTTGATCCGTAACACAAACTTGTTGTGCCAACTGCACCAGGAGCAAAATTAAATATTACAATGGTTTTAGTTAAAACCGTGGTGCAACCAATTTGATCCGTCACAGTTAAACTGATGGTATATGTTCCGTTTCCCGGATAGGTATAGGTGACAGTGCCTAAATTGCTGATAGGGCTTCCATCTCCAAAATTCCAGGCATAAGGATTTGCACTTAAGTTACCAGTTGTTGTTTGTGTTGCTAAAATTGTATTTGTGCATGGTGTAATATTCACGTTAAAAGCCACTGCTGGCTTTGGAAGCACAGTGACGTATGTTTTTGTGCGGTCGGTTTTGTTACACGTTAAATTATCCTGAACAGTTAATAAAATTGTATAGGTGCCAGGTGCTGTATAAGTAACTACAGGATTTGCATTAGAAGAACTCGTATTACCATTTCCCAAATCCCATGTATAAGTAGCTGTAGAACCTCCTGGTGGTGTAGCATTTGTAAGTGTAACGGTTAGCGGTGAACAGCCAGATAAAGTATTTGTGCTGATGGTTGCAATCGCCAACTGTAATTGAAAATCGAGTTTAATAACCCCGTTATTGCAGTTCGCGGCGTGGTTTGGATTTCCTGGAGTACCCGGCCAAGCTCCAGGCGTAACAGGGAAATCATCATTACCACCGCATCCGGCACACACCGATTGGTAAATACGCCCACCCGGATCGAAACGCGAAGTGCCGCCATCTACATGTTCTGCGCTAAAGCTTCCACCAAAATAGGAACCGTATTTTAGCAAAACTGCATTCGAATCTAATCCCATAAAATAAAAATCAAAACCAGTGGTTGTGGCTTGTGTTGGTATTAAAAGCGGCATATTGGCTAAAGGAGGTGGGTTTTGACCCAACACACTTCCGCCCCAACCCGAGATATAAATATTATTGCATTTATCCACTGCAAACGCACAAGGAGATATATCTGTGTTATTAGTATAGTTTCCAAAAACCGTTGACATATTCAAAACACTTAAACTTGGATTAAACCTTGAAATAAACTGGTGTGTATTCGGGACGCTAAAAATGGAAGACTGATTAGAGGCTATCACGATTGGAATTGCGCCTAGGGATTGGCCGTAAATGTATATGTTGTCATATTTATCCGCCTGAACAAAAAATGATTGATCGTAACTACTCGTTCCAAAATAAGTACCATTTAGCACAGTGTTTCCCGAAGGACTAATACGCAATACATAACCGTCTGCCGCACCACCTTGATAATTTTGCTGATAACCACCATTAACATAAGGTAGGCCGCCTATAGATGCGGGGCTAGTAGTTCCTCCTGTTACATATACTTCAAAATTATCTTTTACAATTAAGCCGTAACCAGCGTCAAAACCATTACCTCCAATAAATGAAGAGTTAAGTAAAGAGGATAAATTCGGATTAAACTTAGCAATGATTCCGTCCTGAATGCCATTGAGACTGTTGTCAAAAGCATTTACAACAGGAAAGTCTGCAGAGCGTGTGGAACTGGTAATATAAATATTTCCCAATAAATCTACCTGAATTTCGCCTCTGCATTGATCTCCATAATTGTGTTGCAAATTAATATAATCGGGCTCGGTTACGGTTTCATTACCTGTTGCAGGAGGAGCAGCTGGTACAGAATATAAAAAACTAAACTGATTGCTATAATTTAAGCCATCATTAGCTGATCCACCTAAAAAAGTTGAAGCCAATAAACTCGTTCCATTTCCATTAAACTTTGTAACAAAAATATCCGTTCCGTTATCAAAACGTGTACCGTTAGAAACAAACATCACAAACGAACCTCCATTAAACGTTTGATCGAAGGCGCCAGAAGTTGTTGGGAAATTTGAGCTACCAGTTACTCCGTAAATACACAGGTTGTTTGCGTTATCTACAATCATGCTGTTAACGGTTTCGGCAAGACTTCCGCCCAAATAAGTGGAGTAAATCAGCGCAGTACCTGCGGAATTATATTTCGTAACCACTACGTCGGTGTTTCCATAAAATACAGCACCAGTAAAACTTGAGCTAAAGGCACCTAAAGTAGCGGGATATCCGGTACTATATGCGGTACCGCCTGCGTACAAACTCCCTTGATTGTCATAAGTTGCCGACATTCCAAAATTATCAGCCGTTGAGCCTGATTGCGCCGCAAATACTAACACAGGATCAATAACTAAATCATAATTTTTATCATATCCATCCGGAAAATCAAAACTCAAAACACTTCTTTTAAAACCATAAACACATTTCACTTCTTTTACAACACCATTTATCAGTTGGTAAGCATAAGGCTTTTGCTCAATCACTTCGTTTACAGAAAGTTTTAGAATTAATTTACCGTCCTTTAATTTAATGTCATCTACGCCTTCGTAACGTAGTTTTATTAGCGAAGGATCTGATTTAGCACTGACATGAAAATTATATTTTAAACCATTAACGGCAGTGAGTATTTCGTAATCAATACCAGGATATAAATTCCTTAAAAACAACTGGTGGTAATTTTTAACATCGCTCTGCCATTTCGATTTATCATTTCCGTAATAAAAATTCTCATAATCTAAGCCCTGTTGCGCCTTCTCAGGAAAAGTAGCGGGATTGCAGTTTTCGAAGCTGATTTTGTATGCATGGAAATTTATATTCAAATTATCATACTTCTTTTTTAAGGCACCACCATGATGAATGTCCCTGTATTTTTTTTTGTCGTAAAATGAAAAGGTGAGTCCTGTTTTTTCAAGAAATAAAGCGCCACCGTCTAATTGAGCTCTGAATAAGATTTTAGAGTCCCACTGCCCTTTATTTTCAGTGAATCTAAGTGCCGGACTTACGTGGGGGCTTACTACCTGCTGATGAGCATTACTTTGAGCATTATGAAGGCAAAAACACCCAAAAGAAAATAGAATAAGTAACAGTTTGCGGGTCATTAATCAAATATACATTAATTCACTTTATTTTACAATATGCGGTTCACCGTTAATTTAGTACTTTTGTGCCCTTATGTCAAATGTAGTTGCAATAGTAGGAAGACCCAATGTGGGTAAATCAACACTTTTTAATCGTTTAACAGAAACGCGTCAGGCGATTGTTGATGAAGTAGCGGGAGTTACACGCGACCGTCACTATGGGAAAGCAGAATGGCAGGGTGTTGAATTTAGTGTGATTGACACAGGCGGCTACATTAAGGGAAGTGATGATATTTTTGAAGGCGAAATTCGCAAACAAGTTCAAATTGCTATTGATGAAAGTACAGCGCTTATTTTTACTGTAGATGTTATTGAAGGTGTTACACAATTTGATACAGAAGTAGCTAAAATTATACGTAAAAGTAAAAAGCCTTGTATTATAGTGGCAAATAAAGTAGATAGCCATGAAAAAGCAGCTTATTCTGCTGAGTTTTATCAATTTGGACTTGGAACAGTTTATCCTATTTCAGCCATTAGTGGCAGTGGCACAGGAGATATGTTGGATGCACTTGTAGAACTTCTGCCAAAAGAAGAAGGAGGGTTGGAAGAAATTGAAATTCCACGTATTGCAATTGTTGGCCGACCAAATGTTGGAAAATCATCTTTAACTAATGCCTTATTAGGTGAAGAAAGAAATATTGTAACAGCAGTTGCTGGAACAACCAGAGATACCATTAATACCCGTTATTCAAAATTCGGACACGATTTCTGGCTCATTGATACAGCGGGAATCCGTAGAAAAGCAAAAGTTCATGAAGATCTTGAGTTTTACAGTGTGATGCGAAGTATTAATGCCATCGAAAGAAGCGATGTTTGTTTGTTAATGATTGATGCGGAACAAGGAATTGAAGCGCAAGATTTAAGCATTCTTAGTTTGATTGAAAAAAATAGAAAAGGAGTTGCGATCATTGTAAATAAATGGGATTTGGTTGAAAAAGATACCAAGACTGCAAAAGAGTATGAAGAAAAAATTCGCGAGCGTATAAAACCGTTTAAAGACATTCCGATTTTATTTATCTCTGTTCAAGACAAACAAAGAATTATGAAAGCCGTTGAAGTAGCCATGAAGGTATACGAGAATAAAACACGCCACATCCCTACCCGACAATTGAACGATTACTTATTACCGCTCATTGAAAGTACTCCGCCGCAAGCGGTTAAAGGCAAGTATGTAAAAATTAAATACATTACACAATTAAAAACAGAAGCTTTATTTATGTTTTATTGCAATTTACCGCAGTATGTTACTGAAGCTTATAAACGCTTTCTTGAAAATAAAATCCGTGAAGCCTATGATTTCAGCGGTGTGCCACTTGTAGTGAGTATGAGAAAGAAAAACTAAGGTTTATTCTTTTTTACCGTTTTCTAACCAACAAGAAATCAATTCCTTTTCTTCTGAAGTAAGAGCTGGTCTTTCTACTGGAGGCATACGCGTTGGTGACGCGTCTAATACACGCTCTTTAATTCTTCCAGCATCGGCGCGATCTTTTAATAAACTGTAAGTTTCTAAACGAGGGTTAGAGTTGTTTCCATCATGACATCCAGCAAGTGAACAATTGTTTGCAATGATTGATTTGATATCTTTTGTGTAGGTTACCTCATCACAATTAATGCCAGTAGGGGGTGTTTCTTCAGGCAGTTTGCCTACTTTTTTATCACAGGAAACGAAAATAAGAAAAGCAAAAAATAAGAAAGAAACAGCAACAACAAGTTTTGATTTATTCATAGTTTATTTTTGTAGTTCAGTCAAATTTAGTTAATTTTCATTTACATCAAAACATAATTATTACGTTGACCACGCTACTTCGTTAACACAAGCGAAAAACCTGTTAAAAATCAAAACTTTTTCCACAATAAGGCTACTTTCAGAAAATAACCTGTATTTTAGTTTTCTAAACAGATACTTTATGAAGAAAATTGTTTTACTGTCACTTTTTTTAAGTCTCTCCTTTTTAACATACTCTCAAAAGGAAAAAAAAGGTAATGTATTTTCTAATACTGCCGATGAGGCAAAACTATTCTCTGCAAAACAAAAAATGCTTTCAGGAGATTATCTTAGCGCGTTAAACACCTTTCGTGAAGTAGAAAAAAATAACCAAACGGATGCTTCTGTTAAATATTATGTAGGGGTTTGCTATTTTAACTTGGGCAAAATAGATAACGCAAAAAACAGTTTTATAAAAGCTATTGAAATAAATGTTGACGTGAAACCAGAAACGCATTTTTATTTAGGAAGAACTTACCAGATAGAAGATGAGGTTGATAGTGCCATCATAGAATTTAAGCTCTTTAAAACCTTACCTTTAAATGATAAAGAACTGCTGGAAGATGCAGCAACGTATCTGAGCCAGTCTGAAAACGCAAAACTATTAATGGCACATCCTGTTCCGGTTGTTATTACAAATCTTGGCGAGGAAATAAACAGTAAATACGATGATAAAAATCCTTGTATTACGGCCGATGGAAACAGAATTGTTTTCACCACACGTCGTCCTGAAACCACAAACGATCCTACCGATGTTGAAGGAGATGGTAAGTACTTTGAAAACATTTACACAACAACACTCGACTCAACCGGAAACTTCACAAAAGCAGTAAGTATTGGAAACACTATAAACACAAAGGCACACGATGCTGTTACCAGTATCTCTCCAGATGGAAAACAGATTTTTATTTATTTTAATGACATGAATAGTCCTGCCAAACGCGGAGGAAGTGTTTTTGTAAGCAAGGTATTAAACGACAAATGGAAAGCTCCCGTAAGTCTCGGTAAACCTATAAATTCTTCGTATTGGGAAGGAGGCGCCTGCATTTCAGCCGACGGTAAACGTTATTTTTTTAGTAGCGAACGAAAAGGAAGTTATGGCGGCAGCGACATTTGGATGGTACATAAAAAAAACAAAAGTGAGTGGGGAGAACCCGTAAATCTTGGTCCCGAAATTAATACCGTTTACGATGAAGCAGGCATGTTTTTGGCTCCAGATGGAAAAACACTTTTCTTTTGTAGCAACGGTCCAAAAAGTATGGGTGGTTACGATGTTCTAAAAACTGTATTTGAAAATGGAAAATGGAGTTCGCCAGTGAATGTTGGGTATCCTATAAATAGTAGTGGTAAAGAAGGTCAACTTACGATCAGTGCTGATGCCAAATTTGCTTATGTGTCGAGTAATCGTAAAGGAGGATTTGGAGAAAACGATATTTATAAAATTGACTTAAAAGATTATGCAATACTTGAGCCGGATGGTAAAAAGAAAACAAGTAACGGTTTAAGTATTTTAAAAGGTACTATTCGTGAAGGAAACGAAGGGTACGGAATTCAAGATGTAGAAGTGATAGTAAAAGATGAACAAAACAAAGAAATAGGGTCTTCTCTAACGAATGAAAATGGTGAATATTTTTTCACCATGCATGGCGGCAAGTATATTTTAAATGTAAAGAAAAAGGGATACGTTGAAGTATCTGAAAACATTGACCTTGGAATAAGTGAGGCAGAAACCATCATTTTAGAAAAGGGTTATCTCCTTAAAAAATAATTGCTTAAAAGAGGTTGGCGAGCCTTGTTTAACGTAAACAGAAGCAGAAACCTCTTTTACCGTTAATTAATACTAAAGGGTTAATAAACTCTGATTTTATTGATAATAAAATACCAAAATGATGCGTTAAAAAAATTTATCTTTGTGCTAATGGAAATTGTAAAAGGTTCGGGTTTTATTCCAGGTGATTTGTTATCAAAAATAAATTCACCTTCGGATTTAAAAAAGTTAAATGAAGACCAGCTAGAACAAATCAGCTCAGAACTTCGCCAATATATTATTGATCTTGTTTCGGTTAAAGGTGGACATTTTGGTGCTTCACTTGGTGTTGTTGAGTTAACGGTTGCTTTACATTATATTTTTAATACTCCTTACGATCAATTGGTTTGGGATGTTGGTCATCAAGCCTATGGGCACAAGATACTTACCGGAAGGCGCGATAATTTTCATACGAATCGTGTATACAAAGGCCTTAGCGGCTTTCCAAAAAGAAGCGAAAGTGAATATGATACCTTTGGTGTAGGACACTCATCTACTTCAATCAGTGCTGCACTTGGAATGGCTGTAGCCAGCAAGTACAAAAACTTAAAAGATAAACAGCACATTGCCGTAATTGGTGATGGCGCAATGACTGCTGGACTTGCTTTTGAAGGCTTAAATCATGCAGGAGTTGAAAACGCAAATCTCTTAGTTGTTTTAAATGACAACTGTATGAGTATTGATCCAAACGTAGGAGCACTTAAAGAGTACTTAACAGATATTACCACTTCACATACCTACAACAAAGCAAAGGACAAGGTGTGGGAACTACTTGGGAAAATAAGCAAGTTTGGTCCCAATGCGCAAGAAATCGCTTCTAAAATTGAGAATGCTGTAAAAACAAGTTTGCTCAAACAAAGTAATTTATTTGAGTCGTTAAAGTTTAGATATTTTGGTCCTGTTGACGGTCATGATGTTGTGAGGTTAACAAAAGTTTTAGCAGATTTAAAAGATATACCGGGACCAAAAATATTGCACATTCTTACAAAAAAAGGAAAAGGATATAAGTTTAGTGAAGAAGGAAACGAAACCGTATGGCACTCACCAGGTTTGTTTAATAAAGATACCGGTGAAATTATTAAAGTAATTCCTAAAACACCTCAACCACCAAAATACCAAGATGTTTTTGGTCACACCATTGTTGAACTCGCTGAAAAAAATTTAAATATCGTTGGTATAACTCCTGCAATGCCTTCTGGTTGTTCATTAAATATTATGATGAAAGCTATGCCAGACAGGGCTTTCGACGTTGGTATAGCTGAACAACACGCAGTTACTTTTAGTGGCGGACTAGCATCTCAAGGTTTAGTACCTTTTTGTAACATCTATTCTTCCTTTATGCAACGCGCATACGATCAAGTAATCCATGATGTTGCCTTACAGAATTTAAAAGTTATTTTTTGTCTCGATCGCGGTGGCTTGGCTGGAGCAGATGGTCCGACACATCACGGTGCCTATGACATTGCTTATTTCCGTTGTATTCCTAAGATGATTGTGAGTGCACCGATGAATGAAGAAGAACTTCGCAATTTAATGTACACCGCCCAATTGGATGAAGTTAAAACTGCATTTAGCATTCGTTATCCTCGTGGTCAAGGTGTAATGGTTGATTGGAAAACACCATTTAAAAAAATTGAAATTGGTAAAGGCAGGAAAATTAAAGATGGAAAAGAATTAGCCATTTTATCACTGGGTCATCCAGGTAATTTGGTAACAGAAGCTATAGAACGTCTTAAAGAACAAGGCATCAATGCTGCGCATTATGATATGCGTTTTGCAAAACCAATTGATGAGGCATTATTACACGAAGTTTTTACTTCGTACACTAAAATAATTACCGTTGAAGATGGCTGTATTATTGGAGGAATGGGTAGTGCTGTTCTCGAATTTATGGCTGACAAGAATTATTCTGCCAGGGTGGTACGTTTAGGTATACCCGATAATTTTATTGAGCATGGCGAGCAAGTGGAGTTATACGAGGAGTGTGGTTTTTCCCCAAAGAAAATTGCAGAAACAGCGATTGAAATCTTAAAGGAAAACAAACAAACAATCTTGAAACAGGGTGGAACTTCGCTTCATGATAAACAAGCATAATTATAAAAGTGGAAAAATTTAAAGTATCTGTAAAATTGCATTGCCCGGCCAAAGAAGTATTTACCGGTTGGCTGAACGATAAAACTCATTCTGAATTTACAGGTGGTAGCAAAGCTAAAACGAGCCCAAATGAAGGAGGCAGTTTTTCAGCATGGGATGGCTACATAACTGGAACAAATGTTGAAATATTTCCTTACAAAAAAATAATTCAAAAATGGCGTACAACTGATTTTGCGACCGATGATGAAGATTCTCTCATTGAGCTTTTTTTTACGTTTAAAGACGATCACACTTTAGTAACCATTACACACACTAACATTCCTGAAGGCCAAGGTGATCAATACAAAAAGGGTTGGAAAGATCATTACTTTGCTTACATGAAAAAACACTTTGAAAAGTAATTTTTATTTTGAAGCGAGAGCTAAGTCTTTCTAAAACTTAGACAGTTTGTTTTACCTCATTTACGGTCGGTATTTACTCTTACTCAAAATCTTTTGAGCATTGGCATCTTCCATTAATTCTTGTAAAGTAACTTTGTTGTTATTTTTCATGTAACTCTTTACAATTTGCCAACCAATCCACATGGCAATGCGTGGCGGACATTCCTTACTAATAGCACCTGTAAATGGTCCCTCGCTGGTGAGTTCGCGAATCGTATTTAAATTATTTTCGTAGAGACGATTTTTTTCAGCAAAATAACTCCAGTAATTTTTTTCATACTCTTTACAGGCTTTCATTTGTTTGCTGGAATAACCAATGATCAAACTATCATTGGTATTAGGGAGAAGTGCGTTTACAGCATAATATAATTTACCATAAAAAATAGTATGGTTAAGGAGAGTGTTTTGTGGTAAATCGTTATCAAACTCAGTTAAAATCCAACCTCTAGCTATGTCTGACAATAAATGTGCTTTGTTCATTTTACGTGTTTGATACATCGGGTAACGCAACATTTGATAGAACTTTGCGGTATCACCCAAGTACATATCAAGACTAACTACAAGAGCACTGTCGAGATAAGCAAAGGCATAGTTCCACCCAGTTGTACAGGTAATAAAACGCGTAGGTAGTTTTCTCTTTGGAAAATGGTACTTAAAACGCTTTACGCAGTTATTTACTTCTTCACTAATATTTTCAAACTCTGAGGTAGAATACATTTTTTTTGTATAGTCATAGGCTTCGCGCACATTTTTATCTGAAACAAAATCAAGCACCATTGCTTTGTACGCTGTATCCTTTGTCCCATTCAAGCCAAGCGGATTGATTAAAAAATGTTCGTAAAACATGCCGTATTTTGTTTTAATAGTTTTACTGTTTTCATCAAAATTTGAAAGATTAAGCTTAAAAAGATCTTCTTCCAATCTTAGTGTTTGTAAGGGTTCTAAATCAACGGAAGAAATATCGACTTCGAGTTTGTTATCATTACAGGCAAAAAGAATGAAGGTAGAAAGTGCAATAAAAAGAATTCTTTTTCTCATGGTTGGTAGATCTATTTTTTATATTTGTAAAAGTAACCATATAATAAAAATTAATGATGAAAAATTTTCTACTAGTGCTAACAGTATGTTTACTTATGCCGTCATCGTTATTGTCACAAGATGCTGCGCCTGTAAAATCTGATTTTGATAAAAAATTTCGTTTTGGATTAAGGGTTGTTTTGCAACCAACATGGTTTAAGAGTACTGAGAAAAGCAATGTACCAAGTGGTGCAAAATTTGGCTATGGTTTTGGTCTTAATATTGAGAGAAGATTTTCTGAAACAGCAGGTTTGCTAACTGGAATTGGTGCCGATTTTGAAGGAGGAAAATATACTTTTAGAAACGATCCTTCTATAAATTATGAATCTATGTATTGGATGGATGAGAATAATGACCTTGTTACAGCTACTTCGGAAAATAGGACAAAAGCCTTAAATACTGGGTTTGTTCTAAAAGAAAGATCTGTTAAAACGACTTATATCACCATACCAATCATTCTTAAACTATCAACAAAGGAGATCAATGGAATTAAGTATTCAGGAATGTTTGGAGGTGAATTAGGCATAAGGATCAATGCCATTGCAGAAGACTCCTACCTTCAAACCCGTAAATATAATGACACAGGTTACACAGTTGTGCCAGGCGTTGAATCTCTAAGTGGTATTAAAGTAAATAAAGAATTTTCCCCGATACCTTTAAGGTTTGCTTTTAATGGTGGATTAGGTGCTGAATATAGACTATCTGGATCAACTGGCGTTTTCATAAATATTAATTATGTAATTACACTTACTAATCAAATGAGAAGTGAATCTGAGTACACCGTTTATAAAACAGAGTCGGGAGCTAATAATTCTACTCCTATTAAACAAAATTTAAAAATGAGCGCTATTCGAATAAGTATTGGCGTAATGTTCTAAAAAAAGCTCAAAATGACTAAAAACTGTTTCGTTTTAGATGAAGCGGTTTTTTTTATGTTAAAACCTTCGTTTTCAGTCAAAAACGACTCAAAAACACCAATTTTGTTATAAATCAAGCTCAAAAACACTTTTTTTAATCAAAATTACTTTTACTTTTGCCCCACTAACTAAAAAATTATAATTAGATAGCCTTAGGTTTATTCACGCTTAATAGGACTGTCAGATACAATTATTAACTAAAAAAATTAAACACATGAAATTAACAGAAATTCAGGATCTAATAAAATTTGTTTCAAAGAGTGGTGTTAGCGAAGTTGAATTAGAAACAAAAGAAATTAAGATAGTTATTCGCACGCCAAAAAGTGGTCAACCTGTGCTTATGCAACAGGCGCCAGTAATGGCCGCACCTATGGCAGTTGCTCCTGTAGCACAAGCTGTTACTGCACCCGCTAATGCTGGTGGAGAAGCAAAATCCAATGGAAGTGCTAATTCCGATGAAGCTAAGTACGTTACAATAAAATCGCCAATGATTGGTACTTTTTACCGTTCAGCAGGGCCAGACAAAGCAGCCTTTGTAGGTGTTGGAGATGAGATTACAGCTGGCAAACCGGTTTGTATTATCGAAGCAATGAAATTATTTAATGAAATTGAAAGTGATATTAAGGGGAAAATAGTAAAAGTACTTGTGGATGATGCTACGCCAGTAGAATACGATCAACCTTTATTTTTAGTAGATCCTTCTTAGGAATTTTAAATGTTGAATGATAAATAGATCATTTAACTAATACAAAATTTAAAATTTATAACTTAAAATTTCAAAATCGTGTTCAAAAAAATATTAATAGCCAATAGAGGGGAAATTGCACTGCGCGTTATACGCACCTGTCGTGAAATGGGAATTAAAACGGTTGCTGTTTATTCAACAGCCGACAAAGATTCTTTGCATGTTAAGTTTGCTGACGAAGCTGTGTGTATTGGACCTCCTCCAAGTAAAGAAAGTTATCTGAATATGGCCAGCATTATTGCTGCTGCAGAAATAACCAATGCTGATGCCATTCATCCTGGTTATGGTTTCTTAAGTGAAAACGCTAAGTTCTCAGAAATCTGTCGTCAGAATAAAATAAAATTTATAGGTGCCTCTCCCGAAATGATTAACAAGATGGGAGATAAAAGTAATGCCAAGGCTACCATGATAGAAGCTGGAGTGCCATGTGTACCAGGATCTGAAGGATTACTTGATAGTGCTGAACAGGGAATGGAACTTGCCAAAGGAATTGGTTACCCAGTAATTATTAAAGCTACTGCCGGTGGTGGTGGTAAGGGAATGCGTATTGTTTGGAATGATGAAGAATTTCAACCAGCTTGGGATAGTGCAACGCATGAAGCTTTTGCTGCCTTTGGCAATGGTGCTATGTACATGGAAAAGTACATTGAAGAACCACGTCACATCGAAATTCAAATTGTAGGCGACCAATACGGCAAAGCCTGTCATTTAAGTGAACGTGATTGCAGCATTCAACGTCGTCATCAGAAACTTGTAGAAGAGACACCTTCACCATTTATGACCCCTGAATTGCGTGAAGCCATGGGCAACGCTGCTGTTAAAGCTGCTTTATCCATTGCCTACGAAGGTGTGGGGACAGTAGAGTTTTTGGTTGACAAACACCGCAACTTCTATTTTATGGAAATGAATACGCGTATTCAAGTAGAACATCCTATCACTGAGGAGGTAATTAATTATGATCTTATTCGTGAGCAGATTTTAGTTGCCGCCGGTGTTCCTATCTCTGGCAAAAATTATTACCCGCAATTACATGCTATTGAATGTCGCATAAATGCAGAAAATCCTTTTATGAATTTTGTGCCTTCACCAGGATTAATTACAACCTTGCATACACCGGGAGGACACGGAATTCGTGTAGACTCACATGTATACAGCGGATATAGAATTCCGCCAAATTACGATAGTATGGTAGGCAAATTAATTACTGTTGCACAAACACGCGAAGAAGCCATTGCTAAAATGCACCGTGCTTTGAGTGAATATGTAATTGAAGGTGTAAAAACTACCATTCCGTTCCATATTAAATTAATGCAAAACGAAGATTTTAAAGCCGGTAACTATACTACTAAGTTTATGGAAACCTGGGATTTTAAAAATGCGTAAATAATAACAAATCGAAAACCACCTAATTCAGGTGGTTTTTTGTTTTAACCGCATTTAGACACTAGAAGCCTTTGAAAAAGGTGAACTGGCTGTTTAGGGTTTAATACCGGTTACATCGCGCTAGCTGGCGCACTGAAAACTAAATTAGATTGGAATACATTATTTTTCAAATTAGTATAAGAATATTGGCTATACTTATGTTTCTTTATTTACAGCAAACTTTATAATATATTTAATAATTCGCTTTGACTAAAACCCAAAATCCTATATTTCATATTATTAAATCATCCTTTTCTTTATTCCAAAAAAGGCTGGCATTTGTACTTTTACTTTTTGGAAACTTAGCGTTTTCTCAACAACCTGCCTATTTTATCCTTGGTGCCGATCAATTTAAGGGCGTTCAAATTTATGATGTTATTCAGGATAAGGATCTCAACTACTGGTTTGCAACAAATGAAGGATTGTTTTATTTTGATTATCTACATTATGAAAAAGTAGAGTGCGATGAATCGAAAAATAATTCTTTATTTGGATTTAAGATAGATAAAGAAGGTAATATTTATTGCCATAATTTAAATCACCAGATTTTTCAAATTGTTCGAAAAAAATGTTCTCTATTTTATGAACTAAAAACAGATGAAGCTCATAATGATATTGTGTTAGCAATCGCCAATGATGACAACGTAATTGTAGGTGGAAGAAAAATAATTGTTCTTAATAAAAATAAGAGCGTGGTACAGCGGTACGAACTCAAGAAAAGCAGTGTTGGTGTATCTTTCTTAAGAAAAGACAAAAAGACGCAATTTCACATTTCGGGTACCGATAGTGTTTTATTATACTCTTATGGGGTCTTTACAAAACATCGACTTCACTTTGATTCAAAGACCCACCAAGCTGTTAGCAATAATTATATTTTCTTTAATTTAAAAAACAATTCGTTCGCCCTCGATCTTGGATCTAAAAATATATTTAAATTCGATCAGTTCGATTTTTCCCTCAGCCTTTTACCTAAGGATAAAACTTTTGAACGCAGTCCTTCGGTAAGACTCAATAGCACAGGAGACGAAGCTTGGGTGGGTGGTACTTTGCCAGGACTTAACCTCTTAACCGAAAAGAGCTCTAGCCAAGTTTACTATCAGGATTATTTTATTTCAGATATTTTAAAAAATGAAGAAGGTAATTTTTTACTCAGTACTTTTTATAATGGTGTACTTGTAATTCCAGATTTAAAAATTTCTGACGTTGTTCGATCGTTTCGGGACGATCCTATTGCTACCCTTTATTCTGACAACGATCTGGGACTTTTACTTGGATCATCAACAGGTAATTTAAATTCTATGAGTTCAGAAGGCTCGCTTAAAAACTTGAGCAAAACTGGCAAGAGACCAATTAATGTTCTGCAAGGTGATCCCCGATCAGACTTAGTTTTATTTGACGATGGTTTTATTAAAGCGTACGATAAAAATACCGGAAAAATTTTCCCAATTCTTCAATCCTCTTTAAAAGACGCTGTATTCACATCGAAAACAACATTTTATTTAGGAACAAATAATGGGATTCATAAATTCAAATGGTTAGGAGCTAACAATTTTTTAAAAGAACAATTGAACGGTTTTGAGAACAGAGTATATTCTTTAGAATATGATCCCAATGAGAAATTAATTTATACCACGACTGCAAACGGCATGTTTGTTATAGATTCTTTAGGTGAAAAATACTCAATCCAATATTTAGGTAAAGATATTTTCCCTAACACCTTGCATTATTTTAATGGGAAAATTTATGCGGCCGATAAAAAAAATGGAATTCTTGTGATTGAGAAAGTAAAAATAGTATCGGCAATCGCACCAATAGTAAATCGCAAAAAGGTAACAATTACTAAAATGCTGATTTTCAAAAACACCATACTAGCAAAAACGACAGATGGACTCTTTCAATTTGATTTAAATGGGAAACTAATCAAATCAATCCATTCACTTTTCGGAATCAGTGCTAAACGTATCTTAGATTTTACGATTCATCAAAATTATCTTTGGGTAAGTCATAGCGAAGGTGTTCAAAAAGTTGATTTAAGTTATGATCCCTCAAAAAGCAAATTTCCCGATGTTCGCATAGATAGATTGCTAATAAACGATGAAGAAAAATCGCTTAATCAAGTCGCGAATTTTGAAAGTAACAAACGAAAAATACAATTTGTATTGTCGCTACCTACTCTGCAAAATCACGAAACAATTCACTACCATTACAAACTTGAAGGTTATGAAACCGAATGGAACATAACTAACTATGATTTAAACAAAGTTACCTATAACGCGCTCGCGCCAGGCAAATATTCTTTTTTGGTAAAGGCCGAAAATCAAGGGAAATTTAGTAAGACAATTTCTTACTCTTTTAATATTGCGCAACCCTACTATTTAAAATGGTGGTTTATTGGCTCTATAATTTCTCTGTTTTTGGTTTTTGTTTTTATGATTTACAGGTGGCAACTGAATATTCAACAAAGAAAATCAAAACAACTCAACGAAATTAATGTTTCAAAACTTACTGCGATTCAATCTCAAATGAATCCGCATTTTATTTTTAACGCGTTAAATTCAATACAGGATTTAGTACTAAAAGGTGATATTGAAAATTCATACTCTTACATAACCACCTTCTCAAATCTTGTTCGACGTACCTTAAACTATTCAGAAAGAGATTTTATAGATTTTGATCAGGAAATAAAACTTCTTGAACTCTATTTATCTTTGGAAAAATTGCGATTTAAAAAAGATTTTAATTTTGAAATTATTGTGAAAAACGTAGATGAAATTATGTTACCACCACTATTAGTACAACCGTTTATTGAAAACTCTTTGGTTCATGGTTTGTTACATAAACATGGAGAAAAAAGCTTAAAAATAACCTTTGAACTTAAGGACATACTGATTTGTATTGTTGAAGACAATGGTATAGGACGTGAGAAATCGAAAATAATTAAACAAAGACAAAGGCCAGAACATGAATCGTTTTCAGGAAAAGCAATTCATAACCGCTTTAACATTCTTAGCAAAGTTTATGCAGGTGAATACGGTTACACCTATGAAGATTTATATCAAAATAATGAACCTTCGGGCACAAGAGTAACTTTACATATTCCAGTGACGCGTAAATTTTAATCCATTACTAAACTAAATCAGCTGATTAATAAATTAAATAGTAGATTTTACAAAATGAAATTTAAGTTTGTTATTTGTGAATAAACTAAGGGCAATACTGGTTGATGATGAAGAAAGTGCCAGAGACGTGCTTCAAAACTTGTTACTTCGTTTTTGCCCTGAAGTAGAACTCGTTGCTAAATGCGAAAACGTAATGGTTGCAGTTGAAGCAATTAAAAAAGAAAATCCTGATTTGGTTTTTTTGGATATTGAAATGCCCAATCATGCTGGATATGAACTTGTAAAATTTTTTGATGAAATTAATTTTAAAATAATTTTTGTTACCGCCTATGATCAATATGCAGTGCGTGCTTTTGAAATTGCTGCAATTGATTACCTTCTAAAACCGATTGATATTCCACGTCTCCAAAACGCCGTGAGCAGAGTAGTAGAAAATAAAAATCTCGAACATCAATCTGACCAACTTTCTTTATTAAGTAATTCACTCGAAAACAAGCAACTTAAAAATATTATCATTAGCGATAAAGGGCAGCAAAATCTTATTTTGATCGAACATATCGTTGCTATAGAAGCCCAGGAATCGTATTGTATTGTTCATACAACTGAGAGAAAATATACTGTTAGTAAAAATCTTAAGCATTTCGAAATTATTCTTGAATCACTTACATTATTCTTACGCGTACATAAATCTTGGATAGTTAATAAATCATTTATTAAAAACTATTCGAAATCAGACCTAACAATACAACTTAGCAACGGCCTTACAGCCAAGCTTTCCAAATATAAAAAAGCTGAATTCGAAAGTGCAATTCTGTAATTTCTTAAATTTCTCATCCTTCATTTATTGCGTATTAGTCCATTGCTGAATTAAATTGGCTGTTAATGAAGAATTCCAAATAAGCGTTTTATTCCTGCTTAAGTTTGTTTTCGAAAGAAGAAAACATCATGAAACAAACTATCACACTAATTTTATTTTTTATACTTGGGTATACACTGAATGCGCAGGAAAGTCAGAACGATGTGGCCGCTGGCTTTGAATCAGGTAACTATGTCGTATATAAATTAAATGATAAAAATAAATTTGAAAAAGTTGGTAAACCATGGCCAATTGAAATTACCAAATCTGGAAAAAATATTTCTGGCGTATTAGTAAAACGCTCTGGAATTTTAGATGAGCTCTTTCAGCCCGATGTACCAGGTTATCCTTCGCATTTTCTATTTAAGGACTTCAGACTTACCTTCCAGAAAAATTACATAGCTTACCATCAATGGAATGCCAAACAACAAGCTACTACCAAGTTCGTTTTTACTAAGGAAGGGGAAAGTTTTAACGAGGAACTTGAAACAGTAAACAAAACAATCCAAGAATACGCAGTCGCTACATTTAAAAATCAGTCCACTGCAAAGGTTTCACTAAAGGAAGATCAGGCCAAACAAGTTGAATTAGATCGCAAATTAAATTCTTTAGAAGGTAAAGAAGTAACATCCTTAGAAATTAAACTGATAGATCAACCTGATAAAATTTCTCATTTTGGAAAATCAATCTCCTATGGAATTATTGCAACATTAAAAAATGGCGATAAACTAAGCACATCAAATCTCGGCGGTAAACTTCCTTGGAGCGATTTCACTCTCAATCACGAGGGGTGCAGCAATCTAGCAGAAATAGTGGATGTTGATCCGGATGCTCAAAAAATTCCAAACGACGTAATTACATTTAACGCCACTTCAGTTTATCATAAACAACTAAAAGCGACTAAGAGTATTAATGCAACTTATGATGTTGGTGTTCGCGTGAGCAAAGGCGGATTCAATGGTTCTGAAAGAAGCAACAAAGAGGTTACTTTTCAAGGGGTTGACGGTCAGCACGCAGGCCATGCCGATAATGTAACGGTGAAAGTACTTACAGTGAAACATAAAAAAACCGGTGAGCCGATAAATAAAATTGAAATCACTAGCACAGATGGAAAAACAATACGATACAAACTCACTCCTTCAACCGAGCTTATTATTTACGCTGGTGGCGGACGTGGTATGGATGGAAGAAAAGGATATAAAGGTAAAACTTCTGGAGGGAATGGTGGAAACGGAGGTAATGGAGGAAACGTAACCGTTATTAAAGATCCCTCAGTTACCGAATTTAATATTACGATTAACAATGAAGGTGGAAAAGGAGGGAATGGTGGTCCGCCTGACATGAGCACAGGCATAAGAGGGACTAACGGTAATCAAGGGGCGTCTGGAAATACCAATAAACAAACACAAAAAGTCACTTTAAATTTTTAACATAAAACATAAACAAAATGAAAAAAACAAGTTTAATAATAGTAGCATTGACTACAGCATTGGCCTTTAACACAGAAAGTGTTTCGGCTCAGTTCGGAAAAAAACTGAAGGATAAGATGGGTGAATCTAAGGGTGGTGGAAAAGGTGAAGGTGAAAAAGCTGGAAAGTTTTCAAGCTTCAATGAAGAGGCCGATGAAATGGGCGTTACAGGAGAATACTTCGGTTTAATCGACAAGAGATCATTTGGTTTTAGATTCGTTAAGGAAGCGGATGGTAAACTAGTCAACAAATTAGATTACTTTGAGAAGAAAGGAACAACCCCGCAATTGTCACTTTCCATGAAAGAAAGTTATTTTCAAAAAAACAAAGTAAAATTATTTCACGCTGTTGTAAGCAACACTTACGTCGAATTACTAGAAGTCGATCCGGGTGTGTTCGCTCAAATTAAATCAGATTATAACAACAATGGTAATGCTGTTCCACCGGATGCAAAAAGAACGGTTGTTGATGTTTACGCCAAAGAAAAATCAAAATTTGAAACTTGGGATGTAGAAACTTCGCAGGCAAAAGTAGAGATGATCATGATCGCTTTAAACACAGAGAACCTTGCTAAGATTAAAGAGAAATTAATGAATTTTGATTCTTACAAAAAATACAAAGGTAAAATCGCCTTTGCAAAAGGAACCAATTATTTTAGAAATGATAGGGATTATGAGCCAAAAGAAAAACTAGAATGGATGATTACTAAATCAGAATTAGGAAATACACTAGCCTTTAAACCCTACTTCGACCAAATTCTTGCTGTTACACATCCTGGTGCATGGTTTAACATTACCTATGAAATGGCCGGAGAAAAAACAGACAGAGAAGCTTTAAGAAAATCTAGTACATTTTTTTCAAAAAATATTCCTTTAATGGAAAAAGATAAGGATCAATTTTACTTTTTTTATGCCAGAGGTCCAATCGATAACAATGGTTCAGCCGACTACGCATACCTTGAATTGTTACGTAAATTAAAAGATAAATTAAAAGAAGGTCAGACCTACGATTTAAAAGTGACTGTTTGGGCCTTTAAAGATGGCGAAAACATTGCCCCAGTAGCGGAAGGAATTGTGCAACAAGAATATACTAAAGGAGAAACAGGAAGTAAAAAACTTTTATCAGATCCTGTAAGTGGTTGGATTCCTAAAATGGAAAAATGGATTGATGAATAATACCAATTGTATTTGTTAAGTGGTACAAAGGGCTCACATAACAAATTACAATGGTTATGCCGATAAAATAAAACAGTTGCACAGTCAATTAGACAATCTATTTTATATAATCGGTATAAATATTGAACCCGAAAAAATGAAAAGACTCATCATTAGTGATGGGTCTTTTTTTATGACCTGGATGCAGTTTGAATTCGATATAAATGTCTACACTTCTATTGTTATTTCTTCGGCTGCAACAACCGGTTCTACGGTTCTTTTCTTAATCATCTTACTTACACGATACATCAAATAAATACAAAGTATAAAAGTAAATGCCATGATGTATCCTATCACATCAAAATTTTCAATCGGACTTGTTTTAGTAGGTTGATAAACGATTAAGCCAGCAATAATAGCAGCTACCCCACCTGACATTTGTTGCAAAGAAGAGTTAATGCTCATAAACGCGCCTCTATCGTACATTTCAGGAATCGCTGAATTTAAAGCCGTCGCTGGAACAATACGACTCATAATTCCCATAAATAAAACCATGTTGATGACAATAACAACCCAAATAGGAGTTACAGACAAATTTGTATACACTAAAACCATGCAACAGGCTACCAATGTACCAATCGTAAATAATCTAAATTTATCTATTCGGTCACTTAACTTCCCAACAATTGGCATGATGATAATGGAAGCAAGTCCAGTGAACAAATAAATAATCGAAAGATCACCCTGAAGTATTCCAACATTGTTTACTAAAAACGCACTGGTAAAAGGCATAATCATAAAGCCTCCCAACGAGAGCATGGCCGTAGCAAGAAATCCAATGCGATAATCTCGTTTTTGAATGGTGTTCCATAAATGTTGAATTGCATTTTTCTTGCTTTTAGTTTTTAAATGTTCAGTAATTGGTTTTAATTTCAACACCAAAGTTATTCCCATTATTACAGCTAAACCTACAATCATAAAAAAAGTTGAGTGCCATCCCCAACGGGTAGCAAGCTCAAGGCCAATAGGCAGCCCAAGAATTTGACTCGCAGCAAAAGACATTTGCACAAAACCCATCACCCTACCCCTTTGATTCAATGTAAAAAGATCTGTTATAATAGCCATTGAGATTGCTGCAATTACGCCACCAAAAATTCCGGTGATCATACGCGCATAAAAAAGTGTTTGATACGAATTGGCAAGTCCGCAAAAAAGTGTTCCTACAGTAAATCCAACATAAAAGAAAAGTAGAAGTTTTTTTCTATCGAATTTATCAGCAAAACCTGCTGCTAAAATTCCCGATATGCCAGCACTGATTGCATAAGCTGAAACAACCGTTCCAAACTGCTTTGTTGTCATACCCAAATTCTTCATAAGCATATCGCCTAATGGTGCTAGAATCATAAAATCAAGCACTACCGTAAATTGCAATAAAGCCATTATGACGATAATAAATATTTGGTAAGAAGTAAACGGTTCTCCCTTGATTGGAACTGTTTTTTCTTTTTTAGTTTTTGTTGTTATTTTCTCCATTATTTTATTCTGTTAATTCCTCACAACGGAATCCTTTTTGATTAATTAATTTAATAATACCCTCAGCATCTAATTTGTGAGATACGATTCGTAATACACAATCAATATCATCACAATCCACACTCCATTCTTCGATGTCACCATTATTGCTAAGGAATTCTGCGATGTGTGTTTTATCTTCCTCGCTTTTTATATTCGTTTTAAAAATGAGGATGTGGGTTAAATTTTCCATGAGTAACATATTATTTTGTTTCTGGTTTTAATGCTTTAACAACCATCGAAAGCGTTTGTTTTAATTTTGCATCGGTTAGTTTAAATGTCTCAGACATCATTTTCTTTTCTTGTAGATGAAATTTTACGAGGGAATAAAATGAGCCGTAGGCAACCGACCAAAATATTTCCGGTTCCATTCTCGTAAGTTCGCCGCGCTTAATGGCATTTTTTACAAAGAGCATCATGTTTTCTTTAAACTCAGACATATCTACACTTTTATGATTAATGAGATGCGAGTTTGTAAACTGCTCGTAAAATTTGAAATAAAAAGGATTTTCTTCAATATACCTAAGTCTGTTTTTCCATTGCACCCATAGTCCGTCTTCTAAAGAAGCATTCGGGTCAAAATTTCTTAAAGCAGTCCTTGCAAAAGCTTCTTGTGCCGCTTTAAAAAGTTGTTGCACCATATCCTCTCTATTTTTAAAATAGATGTAAATAGTGGCTGGTGAAACACCTGCGGCTTTAGCTAATTTGTGCATACTCAAACCGTCGAAGCCTTCCTTTACAATCATTTCCAAGGCTTTTTCACGTATGGTCGCTTCTTTATTTTCGTCTCTTATTCTCATTTTCGGATACAAATATAAATGAATGTTCATTCACTTATACAAAATCGTGAAAATATTTTATTTTTTAAAGGAAAATCTTACTAAAACGGTTTAAATACTTAACGCAAAATTTACATTGCGATTGTTTTGAAATAGCAAAACACGATAGATAGATTTTTTTATCCAAGGTAATTTTAAGAGAGTTACAATTTTAACTCCGCGAACAGCTGTTAAGAAAAATTTATTAGATAGGCATACGCTAAAGCCACTTCTTCTTTCTAAAATAAAACACCATGCCAATTAGTGTTACAATCATAATTCCCCAAATTACAAAATAGCCATAATGCCATTTGAGTTCTGGCATGAATTCAAAATTCATTCCATAAATTCCTGCTATAAAAGTCAGTGGAATAAAAATAGTTGCCACGGTTGTCAGCACTTTCATGGTCTCATTCATTTTTTGACTGAGTGCAGAAAAATAAATATTCGTCAAACTTTCTAATGCTCTTTGTGTGGAGTTTGCTTCTTCAATGGCATTTGTACAACTGTTTTTAATATCTCTGTAATACTTTGTATTCTTTGCATTGATAAAATGTGAGCGGTCTTTTAAAATATTGGTTAAGGCTTCTTTAAAAGGCAACAGTGCTTTTTTAATTTTATCAACGTCCTTTTTATTTTTCTCAATTAATAAAAGTGTTGATTGTTTTGGATTAGTAAGCGTTTCTCTTTCTATAAGCGTTACTTCATGATTTAAAAAATCAAGTGTCTCGTAATAATTATCTAGTATGGCATCTAACAATTGTGAAAGTAAAAAGTCACATTCTCTTTTACGAATTAAGCCAAGGTTTTTACGCATTTTTTCTCGAATGTGATCAAAATGATCGCCTACTTCTTCTTGAAAAGAAACAATGTAGTTTTTACCTAAAACAAAAGACAATTGTTCCATGTTAAGTTGTTGGTCTTCTCCTTTTAAAATAGACTTAATACTAAAATAAATGTAGTCATCATAATCATCCACCTTTGGACGTTGTGTCGTATCAACTACCTGACCCACAGTCAGACTTTCAAACTTAAGTGCTTTTCCAATTTTTTCAATCAAATCTACATCGTGAATTCCGTGTAAGTTTAACCAATACTTGTTTGCAGTATCATCCGTAATTATTTTTCCAAAATCATCTAAATTTTCACTTTCCTCGCAAGTATTTTCATTGTAGGTGAAAAGTTGGAGCTTAACCTTCTCTAATTTTTTTTCTCCAATAAATGTGTATTCGCTTTTTGCTTTAGCGTCGCTTTTTATTTTAGAGTAAAAATTAAAATCTATTCCGGTAACACTCCCGGTAATGTCTGTAAGTGATTTCAGACTCTTACGAAGCACTTCGTCAGGGTTTTTTATCGCATGTAATAGATTTTCCGGTTTAAACGGGTCCAATAATTTTTCAGGTCTGAAATTCTTTTTTGTGTCTTTTTCCATAGTAAACGTAATTAAGATTCCTGTTTCTCCAAAACAATAAAGTTACATGTATAATAGATATATCCTAAGCGTCATAGTATTGAAGACATTTAATTAATTTCCACTACATAAATTCTTTAAATTAATGCAGTATTATAACTAAATTAGTATTACCGCAATTAAATTCAAATTGAAGTACTCACTGGTCATATTTCTTTTTTTTAGCACTGTAGTTTTATACTCGCAGAAGGAAACCAATAATTGGTATTTTGGTGTGTATGCTGGAATTAGTTTTAATTCTACCCCGCCTGTTGCAGTAACTAATGGTTCTCTGTTTTCTATCGAGGGTTGTGCGTCTATAAGTGATAGCAATGGCAATTTATTGTTTTATACTAACGGCGAATACATTTGGAATGCCCTACACCAGATAATGGCTAACGGCGCGGGCTTGTTGGGGAATTATTCCAGTACACAATCAAGTATAATTATTAAGCAACCGGGTTCAGATAGCCTTTATTATGTTTTTACACTCGATGAACAGGGCTTGCCAAACGGATTGAGGTATTCTATTGTGGATATGAGTCTTGCTGCAGGTACTGGTTCTGTAATAACAAAAAATATACTGCTTTATACCCCAAGCGCCGAAAAACTTGCAGCGACCAGACATTGCAATGGAGTTGATGTGTGGATTCTTTCTCATGAAACAAGTTCCTCCAATTTCAGAGCTTACCTGCTTACCTCATCTGGAGTTAACCCAACGCCCGTTGTTTCACAAATAGGAAGTTATATTACTTATTATAGTGTGGGTCAAATGAAAATATCCCCTAATGGAAGAAAACTGGGGCAGGCGATTACTGAGAATTATGCCCTGGAACTTTTTGATTTCGACAACTCAAGTGGTGTGCTTTCAAATTCGCTGTCTTTGGGTTCTTTTACGGCGACACCGTATGGATGTGAATTCTCCCCAGACGGCTCTAAATTTTATAGTGGTAGCTCTTTTTCTAATTCCCCAATTTATCAATGGGATCTCTGTGCTGGAAGCAACAGTGCAATCATTGCTTCAAAAACGGCTATAAGTACTTCCACCATAGGCACTAGTTCATTACAACTGGCAAGTAATGGTAAGATTTATGTTGCAAAATACCTCTCACAGCAATTTGTTGATGTGATAAATAGTCCTAATTCTTTGGGGATGGCTTGTAATTACCAGGATACCGCTATTGTACTTTCTCCCAAATTTGCATCCTCCGGCCTCCCTGCTTTTTTAAGCAATTATTTTAAATCTTTAGCGGCACCATTTACATTTACTAATAACTCTTCAATGAGCTGTAACCAGGTTTTGTTTAACGAGCCGGCTAACAGTTGCACGGCTATGGCTTACCCACTAAATAGTCTAACATGGTTGTTCGGTGATTCACTTTCTGGTTCTGCAAACACATCTACTTTGAGTAATCCAACGCATGTGTTTTCTTCATCAGGCACCTATACCGTAAAACTTGCATTAAACTATAACTGCAATTCTGATACCCTCGTGCAGGTAATCACTCTTAGCTCAGCGCCCATGCTTACTGTCAGCGGCGTGTTTAATTCTTGCCCCGGAGATAAAAGAATCTATTCTGCAGCGGGAGCTTCCAGTTATTCATGGAGTACTGGTACCTCAGCTCTCAGTATGGTTGTTTCGCCAACTGCTACAACAATTTATACCGTTATTGGTAACCATGCCAACAGCGCTTGCAAAAGCACCAGTGTTTTTACCGTAAATGTATCACCCTGTGCTGGTATGCGGCAAGATCAGTTGCCTGATGGCCCTGTATTAAAAATCTACCCCAACCCTTCTGGTTCGTATTTTACAATAGAATCAAAACAAAAAATCAAAATAGCGGTTTTCGATCACCTGGGGCGTTTGGTTTACAGTGCAGAACTTGTAGAAGGAGTTAATCACATTCCAGCCGATGCTTTAGAAACTGGTATTTATTTTATCAGTACCAGTATAAATGGTGGTGAAAAATATAAACTGGTGAAAACGAAGTAAATACGCAGTACAAAGCTGCTAAATTTCGGTGATGCTAACTGCCCCTCTAATTTCTATTTGCATAAGTTCGTGCAATTCGGTATTAAAACCGTTACTGATTTTATTAAAGATATTTTAGGCTCCACTTTCTGGTTTTTTGTTAAATCCATTCTTTTAACACATCAGTTTACTTAATTTCAGTCGCTTTGTTTAAATTTGATTTAAAGAGATTCATTATAAACCCTTTCAACCCTAAATCATGGAAAACTTAAAAATCAACAAACTCTTCTTAATATTTTTAGCAATCTTATTTGTATGCAGTCTTAACGCTCAAACACCAACCATCACTGGTTGCGCTTGTTCAAACACTTGCGGAATGAACCCTAATGGGGGATACGATTTTAAAAACAGCCTACCCACAGGATGTACTGTAAACATCAGATATACTTTACTAGACAATGGTGGGAATACCTGTGCAGGCGGGCTTGTGAGTGTGGGGGAGGGGGTACTTCAGTTTGTCTATTCACATGCGCTGATATTACTGGCTGTACTGGTCCTACCTACAACATAATCATCGTGCTGATTGATATAAACGGAACTCCTGTAACAGGTCCAAATACGGTTAACCATTCCGGAACTGCCACCACCGGCACTCAAACCTCACCTGATGCGTGTACCGCTACTTATAATTTAAATGTTAATCCCTGTGGCGCAGGAGTATTTTAGCTAAATTAGTATTACCGCAATTAAATTCAAATTGAAATACTCACTAGTTATATTTCTTTTTTTTATCTGTACTGTTTTATACTCGCAGAAGGAAACCAATAATTGGTATTTTGGTGTGTATGCTGGAATTAGTTTTAATTCTACCCCGCCTGTTGCAGTAACTAATGGTTCTCTGTTTTCTAACGAGGGTTGTGCGTCTATAAGCGATAGCAATGGCAATTTATTGTTTTATACTAACGGCGAATACATTTGGAATGCCCTACACCAGATAATGGCTAACGGCGCGGGCTTGTTGGGGGATTATTCCAGTACACAATCAAGTATAATTATTAAGCAACCGGGTTCAGATAGCCTTTATTATGTTTTTACACTCGATGACCAAGGCTTGCCAAACGGATTGAGGTATTCTATTGTGGATATGAGTCTTGCTGCAGGTACTGGTTCGGTAATAACAAAAAATGTGCTGCTTTATGCCCCAAGCGCCGAAAAACTTGCAGCAACCAGGCATTGCAACGGAATTGATGTGTGGATTCTTTCGCATGAAACAAGTTCCTCCAATTTCAGAGCTTACCTGCTTACCTCATCTGGAGTTAACCCAACGCCCGTTGTTTCACAAATAGGAAGTTATATTACTTATTATAGTGTGGGTCAAATGAAAATATCCCCTAATGGAAGAAAACTGGGGCAGGCGATTAATGAGAACTATGCCTTGGAACTTTTTGATTTCGACAACTCAAGTGGTGTGCTTTCAAATTCGTTGTCCTTGGGTTCTTTTACGGCGACACCGTATGGATGTGAATTCTCCCCAGACGGCTCTATATTTTATGGTGGCACCTCTTTTTCTAATTCACCAATTTATCAATGGGATCTCTGTGCTGGAAGCAACAGTGCAATCATTGCTTCAAAAACGGCTATAAGTACTTCCACCATAGGCACTAGTTCATTACAACTGGCAAGTAATGGTAAGATTTATGTTGCAAAATACCTCTCACAGCAATTTGTTGATGTGATAAATAGTCCTAATTCTTTGGGGATGGCTTGTAATTACCAGGATACCGCTATTGTACTTTCTCCCAAATTTGCATCCTCCGGCCTCCCTGCTTTTTTAAGCAATTATTTTAAATCTTTAGCGGCACCATTTACATTTACTAATAACTCTTCAATGAGCTGTAACCAGGTTTTGTTTAACGAGCCGGCTAACAGTTGCACGGCTATGGCTTACCCACTAAATAGTCTAACATGGTTGTTCGGTGATTCACTTTCTGGTTCTGCAAACACATCTACTTTGAGTAATCCAACGCATGTGTTTTCTTCATCAGGCACCTATACCGTAAAACTTGCATTAAACTATAACTGCAATTCTGATACCCTCGTGCAGGTAATCACTCTTAGCTCAGCGCCCATGCTTACTGTCAGCGGCGTGTTTAATTCTTGCCCCGGAGATAAAAGAATCTATTCTGCAGCGGGAGCTTCCAGTTATTCATGGAGTACTGGTACCTCAGCTCTCAGTATGGTTGTTTCGCCAACTGCTACAACAATTTATACCGTTATTGGCAACCATGCCAACAGCGCTTGCAAAAGCACCAGTGTTTTTACCGTAAATGTATCACCCTGTGCTGGTATGCGGCAAGATCAGTTGCCTGATGGCCCTGTATTAAAAATCTACCCCAACCCTTCTGGTTCGTATTTTACAATAGAATCAAAACAAAAAATTAAAATAACAGTTTTTGATCACTTGGGGCGTTTGGTTTACAGCGCAGAACTTGTAGAAGGAGTTAATCACATTCCAGCCGATGCTTTGGAAAGTGGTATTTATTTTATCAGTACCAGTATAAAAGGTGGTGAAAAATATAAACTGGTGAAAACTAAATAACTGCCACTAATTTTATGAAGAACAAACTTATTTTATAATCTTCATCTCATTAAGCAGATAGCCTGCACCAGCGTATTTATCCACCATCCACAAGGTAAAACGAACATCAAGAGTAATATTTCTGCAAAAACTTCCATTGTACATAATATCACTCATTGTGCCTTCCCAGTTTCTATCAAAGTTGGTGCCTATTAGTTGTCCCTTGGCATTTAAAACCGGACTACCACTGTTTCCACCCGTTGTGTGATTACTTCCAATAAAACAGGTTCTGAGTTTACCGTTTTTATCCGCGTACTGTCCAAAGTCTTTTTTCGCATACAGATCAAGTAATCTTGGTTTTACATAAAAATCTTCTTCGCCAGTTTTATTTTTTTCGACTAAACCATCCATGGTTGTGTAATGCAAATAGTGGATACCATCTTTACCGTCATAGTCAGAAACTTTACCAAAGGCAACTCTCAACGTACCGTTAGCATCCGGATAAAACTTTTTATCTTTTACATTTTCTTTTAAACCTAACATGTATTCTTGTTGCAGTTGATTAATTTGTTTGTCATAGTAAGACATTTGCGGAATCACTGTTTTTTGATAATGGCTGTATATCGCTGCGGTTAAAATATATAACGGATCTTTTTCTACAATAGAAGCGTTTTTTTCAAAATCTTCAAAAATTGGCTTTGCTTTGGTATTATCAATAAGAACAGAGCTAGAGTATATATAATTAGTAAGATCGCTTGTGTTATTTTTGAAAGCTGTAAATAAAGAATCCAGATAGTTTGGCATAATGGTTCTATCAACATCTTTCATGTAAATATCCATCATGGCTTTAAATAATTTCCTATCCGTTTCTTTATTAAAGTTTTTGAAAGGAATTGCCGGAACGGTTTTTTTAAGTACATCCACTAATTTATTTTCTTTCCCAGCCTGTTTCTTCTTAAGTTCTGCGAAAATACTCATAAAGCTACCAGTCATTCTTATACCATCAATGCCTAATAAACATTCAGTAAAATAATCGTATTGTTTACTCAAAGAAGCATAGTCGGCGTAAGTTTTTTCAAACTCCTTAAATAAATTAGAATATTTTTCAGATTTGACTTTATCAGTTTCAAGCAGTTTTAAAAAATCTGCTTCATTTTTTTTCTTTTTATTTATTGCATCCGATTTTTTAAGTCCGAGCATTTCACCACTCCATTTTTTATACGCATTAGCAACACCAGCATAACGGTTTACATACATTAAACGAAGCGTGTCATTTTTCTTCATGTCTTCTTCCATTATCTCTAAACGTTTTTTACGCAACATCACTCTAACAGGGTCTTGTTGATCTACAAGTAATTCAACAGCATACGAAGTTAGATATTCTTGGGTTCTACCTGGAAAACCGTAAACCATTGTGAAATCTCCCTTTTCTGCACCTTGCAAAGAGATAGGAAATGAATACTGCGGTTTGTAAGGAACGTTTTCAGTATTATACTCTGAAGGTTTGTTGTCCTTGTCGGCATAAATTCTAAACATGCTGAAATCGGCATTGTGTCTTGGCCAAACCCAATTATCTGTCTCTCCACCAAATTTACCAATACTTTCAGGTGGCGCACCGACTAAACGCACATCTTTAAAAACTTCAGTAACAAATAAATAATATTCATTGCCATAATAAAAGGGACGGATAAATGCATCGTAGTGATTTCCTTTTTTTGCAATTGCCTCAAGATTTTTTACGTTTACTTGAATAGTGGAATCTTTTTGTTGCTCAGAAAAATTTGCGCCAATATTTTCTGTCACTTTTGTTGTCACATCTTCAATGCGTTTTATAAACGTAACAGTTAAACCTTTGCAAGAAATCTCTTCATTTTGATTCATTGCAAAAAAACCATTTTTTAAATAATCTTTTTCAACGGTGCTTAAACCAGCAATTGAAGAAAATCCACAATGATGATTTGTAAGAATTAATCCTTTATTTGAAATAACCTCAGCCGTACAACCACCACCAAATATCATCACAGCGTCTTTCATGCTGGCCTTATTGATGTCATAAATATCCTTAGCAGTCAATTTAAAGCCATTCTTTTTCATGTCCTTAATATTTAAGGCGTCAATCAATTGTGGCATCCACATGCCTTCGTCAGCTTTTACTAAATAAGCAACAAACATCAACACTAATACTAATTTACTTTTCATCCCGTTCATTTTAAGTTTATATGCGATTTTTTATTTCAGTAATCCAGCCATTTTCATAGCATCTAATTTTATTGCGCTGTCTAAAGGTATTTGCAAATCCTTACTTTTTAAAGTAGATTTTTTAAGCAAACCTGGTATTTCTCGAATTTGTTTCGCGTAGGTTTGAATTTGTTTATTACGTTCAAACTTTACATAAAATGAGTTCGGAGAAGTGTACATTTCGTAGACATCTTGTATAAATGTGTTACCGTAGCCTGGAAGATTTCCATCAGAATATAAAAGCATGATCACTTGATTGTTTTCAATTTCACTTTTCAGATCCAATTCCCACACTTCGGTTTTCTGCCCAGCAACGCGCGAAGGAACCACGCGGTTATAATAATACCAAAACTCACCATAAGCAAAAGCCTTTTGATTAATACCCATATAAACCGGTCCATACCAGTAGCTATCAGAAACCGTAAGAACACGTGTTGTGTTTTTCAAACTATCGTCTTCAAAAGCAATTTGCGGATACGCTAATTTCATGTCCTGAGAAGGATTTGAATACAGATTCATGCTCTTTAATACATCTGCATCACGATTACGAGCCGTATCGATTACATCAACGGTATTCCAGAATATATTTGGCATATCACAATGATGTAAATCTTCAATGTGTTTAATAATGGTATCAACAGCCAAGCATTCTCCGTAATAACTCCAATGGTGACCGAATTTCGGAAACAAAGGATAGGGAGAAATTGGTTTTAATTTTTCAAAATAAGCGTACAAATCGAGATGATTAATATTTAAACGTTTGCTATTAGAAACAAATAAATTATGATTTGTGTTTTTAACTTCATGCACATATTTATCTTCCACGAATTCTTTACAGCCTGCGCCTTTTCCAGGAGCGTAGACAAGCAAAAGATCAATTCCCTTTTTCTTTAAGATATCCTGAATCACTTTTGCTTTTTCAAGAAGAGAAACTACTTTTTCTTCTGGCATTAAATCATCTCCAAAGGCCGAAAAAATATAACCTTCACTATAAGCATAATCCTCTTTCCCAATTACAAAATTATTTACACGAATCTGATTGAACGCTTTATAGTAGAACTGATTATTAAGCCTAACCATTTTTTCTTTAAAGGCCCAGTGATCATTGTTGTAGTCAGTGCGTGCTTCCTGATAAGATCCAGTAAACCAATCAGACCATGAGAAAACAGGTTTTTCGTTATTGATTACCAGTCCAACTAAGTTTGGTTTGTCATCTGTATTGGTAAGTGTTGCTAAAAGCGGAAAAAGTATTGCTATAAAAGCAAGCACACAGTGAATAGAATATGTCTTAGTTTTCGCTGCCATTAAAATCGAAAATATATAAATGGATTAAAATCTAAAGCAGAAACATAACTTAAAGAAACGTAATACAATATTACTCCACAAACAAGCACAGCCCATTTAGCAGACGGAGAAAAACTTTCCCCATATATTTTATTCTGAATTTCTTTTGTTTTAGTTGTAATTGTGAAGAAGGAAATTAAAGTAGCCACAATTGCCATGGTAATAAAATCGTTGTTCAATACAAATTTGCTGTGGAAGAATTCAAAAGAATACATTTGTTTGATCACGTGTACAGCAAAACCCAAATCTTCGTTTCTAAACAAAACCCAACCCGTAATCACAATTAAAAAAGTAATGGGTACTGCAATAAATTTTCCGAGTTTCTCAAAAACCCTTCCAAGAAATAAGCGTTCTAAGACTAAAAACAGACCGTGATAGGCTCCCCACAAAACGAAATTCCAGCTAGCGCCGTGCCATAAGCCTGAAAATAAAAACACCAAAATTAAATTGCGATACAATTTAGAATTCGAAACTTTATTTCCACCCATTGGAATGTAGAGGTAGTTTTTCATCCATGCTCCCAGAGTGATGTGCCATCTTCTCCAAAATTCAGTAATACTTCCAGAGATGTAGGGATTATTGAAGTTTTCAGGGAATTTAAAGCCCATAATTTTTCCTAAACCAATGGCCATATCACTATAGCCACTAAAATCAAAATAAATTTGGAAGGTGTAGGCTATAGCGCCAATCCAGGCAGCAGCAGTATCAATTTCTTCAGGCGCTAATTTAAAAACGGCATCGGCCTGCATACCCAAAGTATTAGCAATGATTGTTTTCTTAGCAAGTCCCAAACAAAAAATTAAAAATCCGCTGAGTTTTACTTCTGCCGTATAGTTTTTTTCACGATTGGTAATTTGATCTGCAATATCGTGGTACCTCACAATTGGTCCAGCAATTAATTTCGGAAACAGTAAAATATAGGTTTGATAATGCCACACGTTTTTTAAAGGCTTGTGAACGCCTCGGTATACGTCAATCACATAGGTCAGACTTTCAAACGTGTAAAACGAAATACCAATTGGAAGAACAACCTTTAACCAGGAAATTTCTGTTCCTAAAACAGCGTTGATATTTTCAATGAAAAAATTACAGTATTTAAAATAAAAGAGAAGTCCGAGATTTAAACACAAAGAAATAATCAAATAAACTCGTTTTGATTTTTGTGTTTTTTGATTTTGCATGGTATTCACCAATAAAAAATCTAGAAAGGTGGTTCCAAGAATAACAAAAATAAACTTTGGTCCGCCCCAGCTATAAAAATAAATACTGGCACAAAGAATGACTGCATTTTTAAATTTATGCGGCACCAGATGGTAGAGTAAAATAAATACCGGGAGAAAATAAACGAGATACGTTATACCACTAAAAACCATATACAACTAAGGCTGACAAAAATAAGATAATTTGATGATTTTACTGCCTCTTAAAGGGTGATTTTTTTGATAATTGAGTTACCCGTTTAGAAACCTAATAAAACTCAATTTATTCGAATATTTGTAATTTCGGTTCGAACCCAATCCCTGATAAATCATTCACATACACCATGCCTTCTTTATAGGTAACTCCCTCAAAAGGATCATTTTTATAAAGCAAAGGCGCATCCAAATCAATATAATCCGCAAAACTCATCAATTGAGCCATTGCACTGGTAGCACAAGAACTTTCTGCCATGCAACCCAATAGAATTTTGATGCTATTTTCTTTGCAAAATTCAATCATTTTAATAGCTTCATAAATTCCAGTGCACTTCATGAGTTTAATGTTCACACCAGAAAATTCACCCTTCAAATTTTCTAAATCGGTTAAGCGTTTTACACTTTCATCAGCAATTGTAGTTATTGGACTTCGCTCTGTCACCCAGCACATTTCTTCTTTCATCCTAACAGGCATGGGTTGCTCAACGAGTATAACATTCTGATCTTTCATCCAGTTCAACAGTTCTAAAACGTAAAGTTTATCTGTCCATCCTTGGTTCACATCTACATAAAGCGGTTTGTTCGTGTATTTACGAATGGTTTCAATCAATTGCTGATCGTTTTTAGTTCCCGCTTTAATTTTTAGGACTGAAAAATCTTTGGCTTCTTCAATTTTCTGTATGAGTTTTTCTTCCACATCAATACCGATTGTAAAAGAGGTTTCCATAGATTCTTTTCGCTTAAATCCATAAATCTGTGCAATCGTTTGCGTATGAATTTTCCCATAAAGGTCGTGAAGCGCAATATCAATAGCCGCTTTAGCAGCATTACTTCCTAAATCCAGTAAATTGATTTGTTCTATGAGTTCTTTCAAATTAAAACCTGAAGAAATATCTCTCAAAAACATCCTCGCCTTTCCAAAAAATTCAACTGTATTCTTTTCTGTTTCACCCAAATAGGCCGGCAGACAAGCCTCTCCGAAGCCTTCATAGCCATCCACCTCCAACTTTATAAAAATACTCAATGTCTCTTTCCTGGTATTAGAAGAAACTCCAAAAGGGTGTTTAAATTCAAGCCAAAAAGGTGTAAACTGTAGATTCATTTATTTTAATTGACTGCCAGCAAAAATAAGGAGAAATAAACGCTAGACTCTTCTTTTTAGGCAGAATAACAAATATCCTTTTAAGACGGATAAATTTAACTTTTTATCCATTTTTCTGTTATTTTTGTGTCTTCTTATTAAAAATTTGACCATGGGTAAAACTGCGACAGAGAAAAAACTAAAGTTTACAAAAGAACAGTATTTAAAATGGTATGAGTCGATGTTACTCATGCGTAAATTTGAAGAAAAAACTGGTCAGGTTTATGTGCAACAAAAAATAAAAGGATTTTGTCACCTCTACATCGGCCAAGAAGCTATTGTAGCAGGAACTGTGAGCGCTACAAAAAAAGGCGATCAACATATTACCGCGTATCGCTGCCACGCGCATCCTATTGGTTTAGGCTTACATCCAAAATACGTAATGGCAGAAATGTATGCTAAAATTACGGGTTGTAGCAAAGGTAAGGGTGGTAGCATGCACATCTTCAGCAAAGAACATGGTTTCGTTGGAGGTCATGGTATTGTAGGTGGACAAGTGCCTCTAGGAGCTGGACTTGCTTTTGCAGAAAAATATAACGGAACGGATAATGTGTGTGTGTGTTCGATGGGAGACGGAGCAGTTCGTCAAGGTGCTTTGCACGAAGCCTTTAACATGGCAATGACCTGGAAATTACCTGTGATATTTATTGTTGAGAATAACATGTATGCGATGGGAACTTCAGTAGAACGTACCAGTAACGTACACGATTTATGGAAATTAGGATTAGCTTACGATATGCCAAGCAAGCCAGTAGATGGTTTAACTGTAGAAGCGGTTCATGAAGCTATGGAGGAAGCGGTTGCGCGTGCGCGTCGCGGCGATGGCCCTACTTTTTTAGAAATGAAAACCTACCGATACAAAGGACATAGTATGAGTGATGCTCAAACCTATCGTACCAAAGACGAGGTAAAAGAATATCAAACACAAGATCCTATTGAAAAAGTATTGGTGACATTGAAAAAAAATAACTGGATTGATGACGCAAGTATTGAAGCGGCAGAAGAACGAGTAAAAGCTTTGGTTGATGAATCTGTGCAATTTGCAGAAGAAAGTCCTTACCCAGAGCCAGATGAGCTTTACAAAGATGTTTATGCGGAACCGAATTATCCTTACATTATTGAGTAATTAAGAATTGAGAATTAATAATTAAAAATTATGAAAAAAAATCTCATTCAAGACAAAATATTTCAATTGTAAAGACGACTAAACAAAGTGTATAAAATTTTCAATTCTTCATTTTTAATTTTTAATTTATCGAAATGGCCGAAGTAGTAAGAATGCCCAAATTAAGTGATACCATGACAGATGGTGTAATTGCTAAGTGGCATAAAAAAGTGGGAGACAAAGTAAAGAGCGGTGAATTACTCGCTGACATTGAAACTGACAAAGCAACCATGGAATTTGAATCTTTCCAAGATGGTGTTTTATTGCATATTGGCGTTCAGGAAAAACAAGCTGTGCCTGTTGATTCTATTATTGCTATTCTGGGAAAAGAAGGCGAAGATATTTCATCCTTATTAAACGGATCTACAGAAACCAAAAAAGAAGAAAGCAAAGCATCTGCCGCACCAGCATCTTCAAATGGCGCTTCAAGTTCAAGTGCTCCTGCAAAATTACCTGCGGGTGTTGAAGTGGTGCGTATGCCAAAATTAAGTGATACCATGACGGATGGTGTTTTAGCGAAATGGCATAAAAAAGTAGGCGACAAAGTAAAGAGTGGTGAACTCTTAGCAGATATAGAAACCGATAAAGCCACTATGGAATTTGAATCGTTTCAAGATGGTGTTTTAATTTATCAAGGAATTGAAGAAGGAAAAGGAACTCCAGTTGATAGCGTGATTGCTATTTTAGGAAAAGGTGGTGAAGACATAAAAGCGATATTGGCAGCAGTAGAAGGTCAGTCGTCAGTTGGCAGTAAGCAGTCAACAGGTGGTAGTGGGCAGTCAGCAGTTAGCAGTCAGCAAGCTGCAGTTGGCAGTCAGCAGTCAGCGGTTTCTACAAGCTCAACCTCCGTTAGTTCTGATGCACGAATTAAAGCATCACCATTAGCAAAAGCATTAGCGAAAGAAAAAGGAATTGATTTAAGTCAGGTAAAAGGTACCGCTGATAACGGACGTATTACAAAAGCAGATATTGAAAACTACAAACCAGTAGCAGGTGGCTCTAAAGGCTCTGCGGGAGCTACGATTGCAACAGGAACAGAAGGATACCGTGATGAACCAGCTTCGCAAATGCGTAAGACCATTGCACGTCGTTTATTAGAATCAACCTCAAGCGCCCCAGTATTTTATTTGAATATTGAAGTAGACATGGATAACGCCATTGCTTCACGTAATGTTATTAATGCCATTCCTGATACAAAAGTATCTTTCAACGATATGGTGATCAAAGCTTGTGCAGCTGCATTGCGCAAACATCCCCAAGTAAACACTACTTGGATGGGTGATAAAACACGTTATTATTCTCACATTCATATTGGAATGGCAGTTGCTGTGGAAGACGGTCTATTAGTTCCAGTGATTCGTTTTACAGATCAAAAATCATTCACACAAATTTCTGCAGAAGCAAAAGAATTGGCTAAAAAAGCAAAAGATAAAAAACTACAACCAAGCGAAATGGAAGGTAATACCTTTACCGTTTCTAATTTAGGAATGTTTGGGATTGAATCTTTTACATCTATCATTAACATGCCTGCTTCTTGTATATTATCAGTTGGTGCAATCAAACAAGTGCCAGTGGTGAAAAACGGAGCGGTGGTTCCAGGAAATACGATGATGTTGAGTCTTGCTTGCGATCACAGAACTGTAGATGGAGCAACAGGTGCCGCATTCTTACAAACCTTAAAAACGTTTATTGAAAATCCGGTAACCATGTTGGTGTAAATTAATAAGGAGAAATAATTCATAAAAAAGTCTGTACATGTTACAGACTTTTTTGTTTTTGGTTGTTTCGATTCTCTAAAAAAATAGTTAAATTTGGGTATGCGCAATTCTAATCTCAAATCCAAAAAGAATCTTGCTAGTCCCGATGAATCCTTATCTAAAAAGGAATTTAAGGCGTTAGTAAAAGAAGGAGAAAAAGGACCGTTCAAGCCGCTGGGAAATCTTGTAGAAGATTTGCAATTACAATGGGAAAAGAAACACAAATCAACAACAAAAAATCAGTTTAAACCAGAAGACGCATTCACAAAAGAAGAGTTTATTACTTTAGTCAAAGAGGGTGAAAAAGGACCGTTTTATACGCATATGGAATTGATTGAAAAATTCGATGCATGGAAAAAGTCGTTAAAAAAGTAATTTATAGCTCTAAATTTTTTAACGATTTACAGACCATTTATTTATATGGTTACGAAGCATTAGGATCTACAATCGCTGACATCTTTCAAGAAAAAATTTTGCATTTAACGTACGGATTATCCTACCAGTCTTACCTTTATCCTGAATGTCGTCATCTAGCAACAAAAACGCAAATTTATAGGAATATTATACTTGACGACTATTTAATCATTTACCGCATCAAAAGCACAAAAATCAAAGTCTTAAGAGTACTTCATGGAAGTAGGAAAATAAAAACTATCAAAGCAGTTAAAAAAATAAAAACAAAATAAATCATATTATGGAAGCATTCGTAAAATCAGAAATAAAAAATGGAATAGGAACAATTACTTTTTTTCATCCTCAAAGTAATTCGATGCCAGGAACGCAATTGCGCAATCTTGCTGCTGAGATTGAGAAAATGGGAAAAGACGATTCCGCCAAAGTAATTGTTTTAAAAAGTGAAGGCGATAAAACCTTTTGTGCAGGCGCAAGTTTTGATGAACTGATTTCAATAAAAGACATTGGTACAGGTTTAAAGTTTTTTACTGGATTTGCTTTAGTAATTAATGCCATGCGTAAAGCTCCTAAATTTATTATCGGACGCATTCAAGGAAAAGCTGTTGGTGGTGGTGTAGGTATTGCCTCTAGCGCCGACTATTCTTTTGCCACTGAATCAGCTTCTATAAAACTAAGTGAATTAGCAGTTGGTATTGGTCCCTTCGTTGTTGGCCCTGCCGTTGAACGCAAAGTAGGCACTTCTGCTTTTTGTCAACTTACCATTAACGCTACCGAATGGCAAACGGCTCAATGGGCTAAGGAAAAAAGTTTGTACGCGGAGGTTTTCCCAACGATTGAAGAAATGGATAAAGGAATTGATACCCTCGCAGCTAAATTAGCGAGCAGTAACCCTGAGGCCATGGCTATGCTTAAAAAAATAATGTGGGAAGGAACAGAAAACTGGGATACTTTATTAACCGAACGTGCGGCAATGAGTGGCAAATTAGTTCTTAGTGAATTTACTGTTAATGCAATAAATAAGTTTAAGCAAAAGGCTTAATTGCATGTAATCTTGTAATAAAGTTTAACCACATAGGATCATAGGATCAACTAAATTCGTACGACATAGAGACACATATAATTGAAACAAAGCTTCAATTTCGGTAATTATCGAAACAATGTTCTCTTAACATCACCTAATCAGGATTCAATATGCCTATGTTTCTATATGGTTTATTTAACAGAAACCTTAGACTAGAGATCTAGTACTTAGGAATCATCCCTCTCAATCCCATATCCACAACAGCTTCACCAATATCGGGTTGAAATAAACCATCAACGGTTTTTTCTGTCCACTCAAAACTTTTGTTCGTCGATAAGGAAACAGTAATAATAATATCCTGCGTTTCATTTCCGTTAATGACAAGTGGAGATTTTGTTGCTCCTGAAGTATTAAAAAACTCCCCGGTAACCAAACAACTTCCTGCTGGTATAGGACTATTAGGATTTGGATTCACAACCGTTGTTGTCGACGCTTGTCCCTCTGATTTATATTCCGTAGAAAAAACTTTCGTATAAAATCCCCAATACCCTTGCATTTTATTTGATTCAGGACTCATTGTAGGAGTCATTGTTGCGCCTTTCATTTTGTATTTTGACACATAAGTATTGTAACCAACAAACGAAGCAAGCGTGCCATCAATTGTGCCGGTTGAATTTGTTTTAATTTTAATATCGTAATTCTGATATGCCAGAGAAACGCGCAACCATTTGTAAGAACCGGCTGCAACCTGACTTAGAGGAACAGAAAAAAACACATCGCCATTTTTGCAAACAAGCGATTTGCAAAACACTATTGCTTTTGAACCACGACAATCTGTCTCTTCTGCCTTATAAAGAACTGCTCCTGCACCTACTTGTGTAAAATCAGTTTGAGCCATTTCGATATAATGCGCACTCATTCCATTAAAAATAGGCGATTGAGCTGCATTCCCCGAAGGGATGGAAGCGGGTTGCCCTAAATTATTTAAACGTGTTTGTGTACTGTCGAAATTAAATTTAAAAATCAATTTTGGTCCTGTGCCAGTGATATTCCAAACTGTATCAGGAAATTCACATGTCGGACAAGCCGCAACAACTGGTCCCGTTGTGCTTACAGGTGGTTCTACTTTAGGCTCTTCTTTTTTCTTACATGAAATTAAAAGCGATAAAAAAACGGTAAGCATTAAAATATTCCTCATTTTATTTCTAATTTAGTTCTGATAAAGATATTAAATTATGCGCATTGTTATACAAAGAGTAGCTCAAGCTTCCGTTACAATCGACAAACAAATACATTCTTCAATTGAAGCAGGCTTGTTAGTTTTACTTGGCATTGAAGATGAAGATACAGAAGAGGACATTAACTATCTGGTTCAAAAACTTTGTAATATGCGTATTTTCTCAGATGAAGAAGGAAAAATGAATCTGGATGTTAAACAAATTAAAGGGAAAATTTTGATCGTGAGTCAGTTTACGCTTCATGCATCTGCCAAAAAAGGAAACCGTCCTTCTTTTATAAAGGCAGCGCGCCCAGAGAAGGCCATTCCTTTGTACGAAACTTTTATTAGAGAAACCTCCTTTATTTCGGGTAAGGCTTGTAAATCGGGTGTTTTTGGTGCAGATATGCAGTTAGCATTGATAAATGATGGTCCGGTGACTATTATATTGGATAGTAAGAACAAAGAATAATATTTATCTTTAAAACCTGTTAACCAGAAAATATATTTAACGTGCGTCCAAAAATTCTATTAGAAAAAACACAGTTTGATGTTACTATCAAACGATTGTGCCATCAATTAATTGAAGTGCACAATGATTTCAGCAAAACGGTTATAATTGGATTGCAGCCACGCGGCATTTATTTGGCCAGACGCATTCAAAAAGAATTACAAAATATTTTAAAAACAAAAAAAGTTCATTGCGGCGAATTAGATACAACTTTTTACCGTGATGATTTTAGGCAAAAAGAATTAATTCCGAATCGCACGAGCATTGATTTTATTATCGAAAATAAAAATGTGGTGCTGATAGACGACGTGCTTTATACCGGCAGAACCATTCGCTCGGGTTTAGATGCTATGTTGGCCTTTGGTCGCCCTAACGATGTGGAGTTAATGGTATTGGTTGATCGTCGCCTTTCGCGCAATGTGCCCATACAAGCTAAGTATGTAGGAATTACAATAGATTCCATTTCTACACAAAACGTAAAAGTAGAATGGCAAGAAACTGAAGGTGCCGATAAAATCACTCTATTAGATAAATAATACATGCCATGCGACCTGTTAAAGGAACTTGTCCAAGTTATTACGATTATTACAACGAACTTGTAAAAGAAAACGATTTGCTAGCCGCATTCGATTCAGGATGGTTAGAGGTTCAAAAAGTTGTTTCTACTATTTCAAAAGAAAAAGAAAGTTTGGCTTATGCAGAAGGTAAATGGACGATAAAACAAGTCATAATCCACCTTATAGATACGGAAAGAATTTTCACTTATAGAGCTTTACGTTTTGCGAGAAAAGACCCACAACAGGTATTATCTTATGACGAAGATGATTATGCGGCGGCGGCAGAACTTGATAATAGAACACTTTCAGATCTAATACAAGAATTTGAAACAGTAAGAAAAGCCAGTATTTCCTTGTACAAAACCTTCTCAGAAGAAACTATGCTTCGTTCAGGCTTAACAGCTATTGGGAGTGCAAGCGTTATATCTTTAGGCTACATGACCTGTGGTCATGCTTTACATCATTTAAACGTGATTAAAGAACGGTATCTGAAATAAATTATTTTTGTTTTGCACCCTTTAACTACAACGTCATACAGATATTTTCTTATATGAGCTTATGTTTCTTATGTGGTTCATTAGTTTAGCTAGAGCTTTTACTTCTCCATCAATGCAAGCACATCACCCACTACAAAAGTACTTCCGCCTATAAAAATAAGATCTGTTTTTCTTGCAGCTTTTTTTGCAGCATTCAAGCCTGCTTCAACCGATTTGTAAGCTTTGCCTTTTAATTTAAATTTCTGTGATTGAAGCATTAATTCATTCTCATCCAAAGCTCGTGGAATATCAGCTTTCACAAAATAGTACGTTGCCTCCTTTGGCACTAACTCAAGCAGTGAAGAAATGTCTTTATCATTCACAGCACCAAAAACTATGTGAAGGTGGCTAAACTCAATATCTTTTAAATTTTCAATTATTTGTTTCACACCATCTTCATTATGACCAGTGTCACAAATCATAAGTGGTTTCTCACTAATCGTTTGCCAACGTCCTCTCAAACCTGTAATTCCACATACATTTTTTAAAGCAACGGCCACATGATCAGGTTCAATTAAAAATCCAGCTCCTTCAATAAAATCTAATACGTTTAATACGCCTAGTAAATTTTTTAATTGATAAACACCCGTTAAATCAAGTTCGTAGTGACGTGTAGTTTCATTTTTCTTATTTAACACATCCACTTGCATGTGTCCTTTGACCATAGAGTGTTTCAGGACTTTGTAATTTTTATCCGCATACTCAATGGGCGATTTAAGATCTTTAGCGATACTGTTAAAGATCGGAGCCGTCTCACTTTGGTATTGACTTACAACCACAGGAATACGCGGTTTAATTATACCAGCCTTCTCCTTGCTTATTTTTTCTAATGTATCACCCAACAAATTCATGTGATCGAGACTGATATTCGTTATCAAAGAAGCATGCGGAGTAATAATATTCGTTGAATCTAATCTTCCGCCCAATCCCACTTCAATAATGGCCACATCTACTTCTTCTGTTGCAAAATAATCTAAAGCCAAGCCAACGGTCCATTCAAAAAAACTCGGATTAATTTCCTCAAAAGGCTCTTTGTGTTTCTGAACAAAATCAATAACATGATTTTTAGGAATCATTTTACCATTGATTTTTATGCGTTCTCTGAAATCGGTTAAATGAGGAGAAGTATATAAACCTGTTTTATAACCACATTGCTGCATAATCGCTGCTAACATGTGACTGCTAGATCCTTTGCCATTTGTTCCGGCAACATGAATACATTTTAATTTTTGATGTGGTTTGCCGAGTACTTCGGCAATTTTAATGGTATTAACCAGGTCGGCTTTGTAAGCCACCGCTCCAACCCTCTGGTACATTGGTAAACGCGCGAATAAATAATCCAGCGTTTGTTGATACGTCATTTTAATTGAATGAAAAAATTATCGTTATAGTACCCTTTTGTTCTTCAAATTTACCGTCTACATTAAATTTCGTTGCCATTGCCGCTTGTTTGGCTTTTGATTTTAGCAAAGCGCTGCTTGTGGTAGTTCCACGACCGTTAGGATTCGCCTCAATAACATCTCCTTTAGAATCTACCGTTATCTCCACCACAACTTTTCCTTCTTCTTTTGTATCGCTTGGTATTTTTGGCGGACTCACCACTGCCCTGCCCTTTAAATCAATTCCAATTCGTCCACCAGGTCCACCGCCGCTTCCTGGACCAGGACCGCCTGGACCGTCACCTTGTCCATTTCCTCCACCAGTGCCCGTTCCAGAACCACCTGTACCATTTTTAAAAGGATCCCCATCAGGAGAACCATTTTGTCCGGCTTGGTCATTGTCTCCAATGCCACCACCATTTTGGCCGGTATTCTTTTTAAATTTTTCAGCCAATTTTTCAGCAGCCGTTTTTTCTTTTATTGGTTCAACTACAGGTTTTGGTTTCACTGGTGTAATCACCATTTTATTTTCTTTAATCTCCGGTTTTTTCTCGTTGATATTTACTGCCTCACCTCCATCATCCGTAACTACATTTTCTTTTGATTCAGATTTCTCTGTAACCACAGCAGTAACTTTTCCCATTGAACTAAAATCCATGTCGCTGTTACCCATGTCCATCATACCAAGAGCCAACTCTTGTCCACCGCCACCACCTACTTCAGGAAAAGGAGGATTTGGAGTAATTAATTTAAATAAAATGAGAAACAAAATAAACAGGGCAAATATTAATAAAGTTGCCGTTGCCGAGATCGCTCTGTTTCTATTTTCTTCAGCTTGCGTGAGTTCCATATTCTATTTTTTAGTTGCAGCAGTAGCTAAAACAGTTTTACATTTTAATCTATAACAAATTGTCATAATATCAATTTCTTCTTGAATGGTAAGATCTTTATCCAAGTGCATTAATACCATAGGTTCGGTTTTTGTAGCGGCCAACTTAGAAATTGCAGCTTCTAAATTTTCTTTTTGAATTTCTGCACTATTTACGTAATACTTTTTATCCTTTGTAATTGCCACATGAATAGGATCCCTATTGTTTTCAACCGTAACATTAGGATCTGATTTTGGAAGATTGACCTTAATAGAATTAGGGCTAACCATCGTAGATAATATAATGAAGAATAACAAAAGAAAGAACATGATATCATTTAAGGCATCTGTGCTTACTTCTGATTCTCTGTGTTTTTTGCGTAAAGCCATTTTTTTTAAATTAATAATTCAAAATTGAAAATTAAAAATGAGCCAATGTTGCTAATCCTTTAATTCTTCATTCTTAATTTTACATTCTTAATTATTTGGTAGGTTCGTTTAGCATATCCAAAAACTTAATCTGAGTATCTTCCATTTTGTTAGCTATTTTATCGATACGACCATTTAACCAGTGATAAAAAATAAAAGCTAAAACTCCAATAATTAAGCCACTTGCAGAGGTTACCATTTTTTGATACAATCCTTTTGAGATAATTTCAATCTCTACTGTTTTAGCCAAAGAGATATCATAAAAAATAGTAATTACTCCAATAATTGTACCCACAAATCCAAACATTGGTGCAATTCTACCTATGATATTTAAAACGTTCATGTTTTTTTCCAACTTAGAAATTTCGTTTGTGCCACTTTTATCCATAGCTGTTCTTATTTCTAACACCGGTTGACCAACACGTTTCACACCTTGCTCAATCATTGAGCTTTCAGGCGAATTCAAATTTTTGCACATTGCAATAGCACCTGAAATATTTCCACTATGGATCATTTCTTTTAAATCAGTTACCAAATTCGCGTGTCTTTTTGAGGCTTTTCCCAGTACAAGTAGACGTTCAATCAAGATGTAAATTGCAACTACTAAAAGTATAGCAAGAGGGATCATCACGTATCCTCCATTAAAAATCATCTCAATAAGTGAAATTTTAGTTTCTGTTATTTCAAGGCCGGCAGTTTGTATACCATTAACCATTGAAGAATCTCCCGCTTGAGCCGAAGTAGCAGCTGCGCCGCCTATTTGTAGAATGAAATTGAGCATTTGTGAAATAAGATTTAAATACGAAAGTAGTTTTAAATAAAGCCGATAAACCCAAACCAAGAACTGATTTTAAACACAGACTTGTTTATTATACGATAATGGGTAAGTAAGGAAAAGATACAATGACCTTAACTAAGGTCTCAACTTCATGTTTTGAGAAACCGAACGTTCCATTTCTGATTTCAGGAAAGATACGTGAGAAGGTTTGATACCAAAGAGATTTAAACCTTCCATTTCATCATCGTTATATGTAATATAAATTTTCCCCTTTTTTGATTCGCTTATTCTCTTTAAATCCACAAAGTAGCGGTATTTATGGTGCAGAAGCGATTGTTTGATTTCAATTTTATCTTCGAATACAATAGCGAATGGATGTAACAACCACCATAAGGTTTGGAATGAAAAAATAGAGCCTGGTATAAGGACAATAAAACCCCAAGGATTCATGTTTTTTAACATATTATAGCCTATAAATACAATTGTTGAACTGATTAGAACTGAAATTGTTAAAAATATTGGGCTACGCTCAATATGCTGCAAAGGTTTTTCTTCTTTTTCCATGTTTTTCACAGTGCAAAGTTAAGAATTATAAGGCTTTCGTCAATTTTATTACTTTTTAATTTATAAACTTGTTAAAATTGAAGCGATCGTTAAAAAAAGGAGTATTAATTTTTTATCTTGTAACGTTTTAAATTAAATTACGTTAAATCAAACTAAACCTGATTCAAACAAATTATGAGATTATTAAAAAAACACCTCATTTTACCTGTTTTATTTTTAAGCGTGTCGGTAAAATCGCAATCCGTTTCACAAGAATTCATTTCTGTGGAAGCTCCTATTGCAGATATGCTTGATAGTCTATCTACTCAAAAAATGTTTGAAACGGCTTTTACCCGTCCTATATTTCCTAAAAACAATAAATACAAATTTGCTGAAGACAGCGTTCCGCGTTATGAAGATTACACTTACCAATCACGTTTAGCAAAATTAGATGCTCTTTCTCCATTTGATTTAGTTTATAATCCTCATGTTAAAGGATTTATAGATTTATACACGGTTCGTAAACGTGAAAGCGTGAGCCGTATGATGGGTGTTGCACAATTGTATTACCCTATGTTTGAGGAAATTTTAGACAAATATAACATTCCACTAGAATTAAAACACCTAGCGGTTATTGAAAGTGCTTTAATTCCTTACGCTCGCTCAAGAGCTGGCGCCATGGGTTTATGGCAATTCATGTATCCAACTGGTAAAATGTATGGCCTCAATGTAAACTCTTATATCGACCAACGTTGCGACCCTTATAAAGCAACTGTTGCAGCTGCAGAATATTTAAAATCATTGTACGGTATGTTTCACGATTGGCAAATGGTGCTTGCGGCATACAATGCAGGCCCGGGAACTATTAGTAAAGCAATAAGAAGAAGCGGCGGTAAAAAAACCTATTGGGAAATCCGTCCTTATTTACCTACCGAAACACAAGGTTATGTACCAGCCTTTATTGCAGCCAATTACGTTATGACACATGGTGCAGAACATAACATCTACCCTGCAGTGCCACGAAAAACATATTTTGAAGTGGATACAGTTGTAATGAAAGAACAAATGAGTTTTGAGCAAATCTCTCAAGCACTTGACATCACCGCTGAAGAAATTTTATATTTCAATCCTCAGTATCGTAAAAACATTATTCCCGCTGGAGGAAATATTATTTGTTTGCCTAAAACAAAAATTGCCACCTTCTTAAATAACGAACAAGCTATTTACGCGTCACTCTCTACACAAAAGGATGGATCAGATTTAATAGTTTCTGAAGTTAAAAAAACGCATACCGTTAGATCGGGTGAAAAGCTAAGTACTATTGCTCGCAAATATGGTGTAACAGTCGCTGACCTTAAAATGTGGAATTATATTGGCAGAAACGGCATCCGCGCCGGAAAGAAATTAACAGTTTATATAAGGGAAGAAACCACAAAACCAAAACGTATCGAATCTACCGAACCTGGATTAGTTGTAACTAAAAGTACGGACACAGACTCAAAACAATTGGCTTCAAAAAATACAGCAAAAAAAGAAATTATTTACCATAAAGTAAAAAAGGGTGAAAATTTATCTGGTATTGCCAGAAATTACGGTGTAGATCTTAAAGATATTAAAGAACTGAATAAACTAAGTAACAATAATCTTAAGTACGGTCAGGTTCTTAAAATAAAAGTGAATTAAGATTTTCTCAAAAACATTTTCTCAAAAAATTGTTTTACTATTATGTAAAACAATTTTTTTTATTTGCAAACAATAGTACTATTTTACGTTCTCCGAAAAATCACTTTAGGAAAAAAACTATGAATTCAAAATTTTACTTTTTTGTATTACTTTTTGTTTCTCACTTTTTTTACGCACAGGTTACACAAACCGTTAAAGGAAAAATTGCTGACCGTGTAACTGGAATTGGACTTCCGGGAGCCATTGTGCAATTAAAATCTGCTACACACACAATTGTTACAATTGCCGATAATAATGGTTTTTATAAATTGCTTGAAGTTCCGGTTGGACGTCAATCTTTTTTATTTTCCTACACAGGGTATAAACCCACGCCGGTTAATGACGTGATCGTTACTTCTGGAAAAGAAGCGGTTTTAAATATTGACTTAGAAGAAAGTACAATAAGTATGGATGAAGTGGTTATTAAAGCTGCTTCTGATACCGACGTTGTAAATACCATGCAGGTATCCAATATGAAATCGTTTAGCATTGAAGAAACTGAACGTTATGCTGGCTCTCGTCAAGACCCCGCAAGGATGGCGCAAAATTTTGCCGGAATTCAAGGTACAAATGATTCGCGTAATGACATTGTTATACGAGGAAACAGTCCCGCTGGTTTGTTGTGGCGTTTGGATGATATTGATATTCCGAATCCAAATCACTTTGCGGTTGCAGGCTCTGCTGGCGGACCACAAAGCTTGATCAATAATAAATATTTATCCAATAGTGAATTTTATACAGGCGCTTTTCCTGCTAATTATGGAAACGCCATGGGCGGTGTATTCGATTTAAAAATGCGTAATGGTAATAACGAAAAACACGAACGCACGTTTCAATTAGGTGTATTAGGAACGGAACTTGCGTTAGAAGGTCCCTTAAGCCGAAAGTCAGGCGCTAGTTATTTAATCACTTACCGTTACTCTACCCTAGCCTTGTTTGGTAGTGTGAACTTTAAATTGGGAACAAGTGCTATTCCAAAATATCAAGATATAGGTGTTCGTTTAAACTTCCCTACAAAAAAAGCGGGTGTGTTTAGTTTTAGTAGTATTGGCGGTTTAAGCAGTATCGATATTATTTTGAGCGATGTTCACGAGCGTCCCAAAGAATTGTATGGCGATCAAAATCGTGATCAATATTTTTCTACAAACATGGGTGTAGGAATTTTAAGTAATGTGTATGCCTTTAACAGCCGAACGGTTATGAAAACTAGTGTCGCATTTTCGATTCAGGATATTAGTTCAAAACACAATTTAATTATTCGTGATAAAAATTTTATTCCAAATGATTCATTACCCCCGATTCTCAGTTATAATTTTTCTGAAAAAAAATCAACGCTTGCCTGGTTCATAAAAACTAAAATTAATTCCAAAAACAGTTTAAAAGCCGGTTTTTTTGTGAACCGATTTAATGTAAATTTTTATGATAATGCAAAAGTAAGCTCTCTTTATGACACCGTTGCTCTTACTATTTTGAATACTCCTTATAAAAATAGAGAAAATATAATAACCAATTTTTATTTGGTTCAACCTTACCTCACTTACGTGCACAAGTTCAATGAAAAATTAAGTTTGAATGCCGGTGTGTTTTCTCAACTCCTTACTCTCAATAATAAATTTGTTGTCGAACCAAGAGCAAGTCTACGTTATCAATTAAAACCGAAACAAGTACTCAGTCTTTCATACGGACTACACAGTCAAATGCAATCTACCTATTTGTATTTCGCAATTCCTGATACATTGGTGCGTAATGGAGTTCTTACGCCAAACACAACTCGCGAACTAGATAATGTAAATATGGACTTTAGTAAAACTCAACATGCTGTATTGGGTTATGATTTTTTTGTAAGCAAACATTTTAAAGTAAAAACAGAAGTGTATTACCAATACTTATGGAACGTGCCTGTTTATGCAGTACCATCAAGCGTTTCAACACTAAACAGAGGCGCAACGTTTACTCGTTTCTACCCTATTTATTCAATGGTAAATACTGGTACTGGTGAAAATTATGGTGTGGAAGTAACGTTTGAAAAACTCTTTCACAAACATTATTTTTTTATGTTGAATGGAAGTCTGTTTGAAAGCAAATACGTTGCCAGCAATGGTAAAAAAGCCAATACAGATTTTAATGGTAATTACATTGTGAACTTTTTGGCAGGGCTGGAATACGCTGTTGGAAAGAGTAAGAAAAATTCCATAAATTTTGGCACTAAAATAACCTATGCCGGCGGTAAACGTTATTCACCTGCAAACCTAGCTGCCAGTAATGCTGTAATGGATGTTGTGGCTCAAGACGATAAAGTAAATACACTCCAGTTTGCACCTTACAACCGTGTTGATTTAAGAATTACCTATAAAATAAACGGAAAAAAAACAGGAGTAGAAATTGCTTTGGATCTTGTAAATATTTTGAGTGCTAAAAATGTTCTTGCACTAAGTTACTCACCTGACCCTGCAAACAGAAACGCCGATCCTTTGGTGAAGAATTATCAGTTAGGTTTTTTGCCTTTGTTTTATGTGAAGGTAGATTTTTAAACATTTCTCAAACAAACTTCTAAAACCATCCCAACTTAATATTCTTTATGATTTCATAAAGTCACCAACAAGTTTCCTAGAAAATAAAATAGTAATTTCACCCTATGGTAAAAATTCTCATTATCGGCGCTGGTAGATCGGCAACCTCTTTAATTGACTATTTATTGAAAAATTCATCAAGCCTTAGCTGGGAAATAACAGTATCGGATGTGGATCTAAGCTTAGCAAAGGAAAAAACAAAAAATTATTCCAATGCCCACGCCATTAGTTTTGATATTAGAAACGAAGAACAGCGTAAAGCACAAATTCAGACGCACGATTTAATAATCTCCATGCTTCCAGCATTTATGCATGGCGATGTTGCCAGAGATTGTGTAGAATCAGGAAAACACATGGCCACCGCCAGTTACGTGAGTGCAGATATGAAAGCGCTTGACAAAGAAGCTAAAGCAAAAAATATTCTTTTATTAAATGAGTGTGGACTTGATCCAGGTTTAGATCACGCCAGCGCCATGAAAATTATTGATAAGATTCACTATAAAGGAGGAACCTTACACTCATTCAAATCTTACTGTGGTGGACTTGTTGCACCTGAAAGCAATGACAATCCCTGGGGTTATAAGTTTAGTTGGAATCCAAGAAACGTCATCCTTGCGGGTCAAGGTACTGCGCAATACTTGGAAGACGGCGAAATAAAATTTATTCCCTACAACCGTTTGTACAAACAAACAAACCTTATTGACATTGAAGGTTATGGTAAATTTGATGCTTACGCCAATCGTGATAGTATTAGTTACATTGATGTGTATGGACTTAAAAACATTAAAACCATGTTGCGTGGCACACTTCGTCAACACGGCTACTGCAAAGCTTGGGATGTATTTGTGCAATTAGGCTTAACAGACGATACTTCTAAAATAACAAACAGCAATTCATTAAACTACACATCTTTATTAGCTTCCTTTTTACCGCCTGCAAAAGGAACTATGAAAGAACGCTTAAAAAATTATGTTGGAAAAGATTGGGATTCAGAGATTGAGAAGATGTTTGATTATTTGGAATTGTTTTCAAATAAAGCTATCTCGCTACAAGAAGGCTCTCCTGCTCAATTAGTACAGGCGCTTTTGGAAGAAAAATGGAAATTAAAAACAGGCGACAAAGACATGATTGTGATGCAGCATGAGTTTGAATATACCTTACCAGGGGTAAACGACGTTCAAAAATTAGATTCGTCGTTAGTAGTAATTGGAAAAGATGAAAACCACACGGCTATGGCGCAGACAGTTGGATTACCATTAGCCATTACGGTTAAAAACTTCCTCATTGGTAAATTCAAATTAAGCGGGGTTCAAATTCCAACAAAAAAAGAAATGTACGAACCCATGCTTAAAGAGCTTGAAGAAAATGGCGTCGTCTTTAAAGAAAAAATGAATTAAATAAATTTTCACTTAACCGAACAACGCTATGACAACTAAAAGATCCTTTTTCAGCCGGTTAAACAAACCTTATTACCTAGAAACACTTCCCCGCAAACGTTGGTTAAACAGTTTATTATTTGCCACTTTTGTTTTTTTATTTCTTTTTGTATTCCGGCCTTTTGGCTTGAACACTCTGCAACAAGGAATTCTAACCGTCTCCCTTGGGTATGCACTCACCACTTTTGTGATTATGGTTTTATTAAATGTAGCCCTTCTCTCACAGTTTCCTAATTTTTTTTCTGAAGAACGGTGGAATGTACAAAGAGAAATTTATTGGAACATGACAAATGTTTTATTGATTGGACTGGGGAATGCGCTGTATAGTTCATTTATAGGAATAGCCCCTTTTAGTCCGTACGCCATTTTAATTTTTGAATTGTACACAATCAGTATTGCTGTGATTCCCGTTACCGTTACTGTATTAATAAAAGAATCGCGACTAAATAACCAATTTGGCCATCAATCGGCGGAATTAAATGCCGATATAGAAGAACATGCAAAAGAAATTAAACCGACTACTCAGGCGGTATCATTAAAACTAGTTTCAGAAAATGAAAAAGAAACACTGGAACTGGAGGTAAACGACCTTATCTATGTGCAATCATCTGACAATTATGTGGAAGTGCATTATATGATGAAAGACGTTTCTAGCAAAAAACTAATCCGTAGTTCTTTAAAAGCAGTTACTGAACAATTGGAAAGCTACCCTGATTTATTTCGTTGCCATAAAAGTTATTTGGTGAACCTGAAACGTGTAAAACATGTCTCAGGAAACGCTCAAGGCTATAAATTAAAACTTGAAGGCGGTAATAAACTAATCCCTGTAGCGCGAGCTTGCAGCGATTCTTTAAAAAAGAAACTTAACAATTAATCCCTAACAAAAACGGTTCACCCCAAACAGGCTACCATTCAGCCCAAAGCCTGCTGTTATTACCAAATAGCTTGTTTCTGGTTTGTTTCCAGCTCACCTTTGTAGAAAAAAGGAAATATGGAAATAAGTTATAAAATCACTTTGTACCTGCACATTCTATCAGGTTGTTTAGCACTTTTTAGTGGAAGCGTTTCTGTAATCAGTAAAAAAGGAGGGAAAATCCATCGAAACTCTGGCAAACTATTTTTTTATAGTATGATCGGTGTGTGTGTTAGCTCTGTGTTTATTTCGATCATAAAAAACAACCGATTTTTATTGATGATTGGAGTATTCTCCTTCTTTCTCAATTATGTTGGATATCGTGCTATAAAAAATAAATCTTTAAAACCGAATGTTAGTGATTGGATAATGTTATGTATTGCAGCAGTTAATGGCTTTTTTATGATTTATTCTATGAATGTTATTTTAGTTGTATTTGGCGTTTTGGGATTTTATGCAGTTTTTCAAAATATTCAAAGCAATATTAAGGTTTTACATAACGAAGCTTTGGAAGAAAGATTGTGGCTAAAGAGACATATTGGTATGATGATGGGAGCGTTTACCGCAACGTTTACGGCATTTTTGGTAGTGAATAGCAATTATTTTAGTACTATTTCTTTTCCAGCATGGATAGTTTGGTTAGCGCCTACTTTTGTGCTATCACCTTTAGCAATGTTTTATACCAGAAAATATGTGACGCGTTGAGGAGTTGTAAAAAACAATGGTTGACAAATTAAACCACATAGAGGCATAGGATCAGCTAACTGAATAAACAGAGATGAACATAGATATTTGAAGCTTTGCTTTAAATTCAGAGTTACTTTTATAAATACTATGTGCCTATGTGCCTATGTGGTTTAATTTTATAGCTACGGTGTATCTGAAACTAAAAAAGCGGCTAAAGCCGCTTCTTAATAAAATAAAACTAATTACTTTCCGCCACCCATCATGGTTTTTTGTTTGTCTAACATTTCTTTATAGGTCATCATCGTATAACCATCGCTACTGACATTAAAAACAGAGTCATTTAAAGCGGTTGTAGTTATCTCCGTTGAATTCATAATAATTTTAATTTCCATACCACCTTGCGCATTTTGTTGCATTTCCATTCCCAGTGCATAACCCTTTAACTCACTAAGATCTGACATACCTCTAGCCGCTGCTTTAAAATACTCGGCATGATTGTATCTAATTTTATCTGTCACCCATAAAATTGTTGTCGATTCCTTTTTATCTTTTCCAATAGAAGTCACAACAACTTTCGCGCACTCATAGCCAGCAATCATTTTTTTCTCAGTGGTATATTCAATTTTAGGTTTTTCACTTTTGTCACTTTTACCAGTTGTTTCTAGCTCTTCTTTAGTAGCTGTATAGCCAAATTTAGTGCCCATGTTCTCCATTAGTGAGGTCATTTTCTTTCCATCGTAAAGAGTAACACTACTTCCCATCATTCCATTTTTTTCACTTTTTATTTTATCCCCTTTAATATAAATGATAACATCTTGTTCCGCATAAGCCGCATACTCTGGAGGCAAACCTTCTGCCTTAACTGACATCTTTATTGTAAAATTATCCTGAGCTATCGCAAAGCCGCTAATAAAAATAAGAGTGGCTGAAACTAAAAATTTATCCAAAGATTGTTTCACCTTTTGTAGATATGATTTTGAAATTACTGAGTGAGTCATGATGTGGTGATTTAGTTACACCAAATATACGTATCTGATAGATAAAGGAAAAACTTAGCGAGAAATTTTTAGGGTAAAAAGGCTATTGAAGATTCTTAATAAATTCTTCCATTTCTGTTTTAGAAACAATTTTCATGGAGGCCGGAATTTCAAATGCATTATCAGGAATCTTAATATCTTTATAAGACTTAGCGGCAAAATGAAGTTCCATGCCCATTTTTTTTACCCGGTAATCAAGAAGAATTCCCTTTAATTGAGCATATGGTGTAAGTGCATTAACATTTTCCATTCCTAATTCCTTCGTATACCATACATCAAACTTAACATTTGGCTCACTTATTTTAGTAACGTGAGCTTTGTATGCTTTAAGACCAATAATTACTTTTGTTTCTTTAGTTTCTTCAATCTTTAATGCGTAATCAGCGTTTTCTTCAACCAAATCTTGTTCATTTTCAATACAAGCCTGTTTGATATCAAGAAATTTTACTGTTTGGGCTATTGTTTTTGCTTTAGAATCGAGTATCACCGAAGTATTAAACATACCCATGGTACTCATTTCGATAATAAATTTGTCCTCTTTAAATTTAAACGTGGCAGAACTTGGTGCAAAGCCATAAAGAGGGTGTGTTGGATCAACACCCTTGGTATCAAACTCAATTAAACCCTCACCTTTAGAACCACTCCTTTCATCACTGCCGCAACAATAAAACAATGAAAGTAACAGGAGACAACCTGAAAAGAAAACTACACGCTTTATTAATGTATGATTGATCAAACTATTACGTTAAAGTAACTACTAAATTCTGAATTAATTTGCTTTAATTATTTAATCGTTACCGTTTTACTAACAGTCTCGCCTTCTTCTAATTTCACAATGCTAGCGCCAGTATACGTTTTGGATCCAAGTGTTGAAGTCGCTTTAATATCATATATAGCTGGGAGTTTGAATGTGAACTTAACTTCTCCCCCACCATCGGTATTACCGTCGGCTTTCACATCTGCGGTAAAAGTAGCAATCCCTTTAGGGTCATTAGGATCTTTAACCACAGCATACAGTTGCACGCGCGCATTCGCAACGACACTTCCAAGAGAGTCCACACATTTTATGGTTGCCTTGCAATCCGTTTCTTTTTGACAAGAAACTCCAGTTAAAACGAATGCCGAAATTAGTATACCAGAAAACAAGACCAAGAATGATTTCATGAGTGTGTGTTAGAGTTTTTTTTAAATGAATTTACCTCAAAATAGTTAAAAACGCATCAAAATTTTTTAAGGCTTCCATCTCCAAAATAAATATGGATATTAGCCTAACAAATATAAAAAAATTGTTTCATATGCAAAATTTTATTTCTCTCACACTCCTTTTTTCAGGCTTTTGGATGTCGTTGCTGTCTCAGACATTAAGTAAGGAAACCATCTTAATTGAAACCTCTTATGGCAATATGAAAATAAAATTATATGAGGAAACACCTTTACACAAAGCCAACTTCTTAAAACTGGTCAACGAACACTATTTCGATTCATTACTTTTCCATAGGGTAATTAATAATTTTATGATACAAGGTGGCGACCATCTAAGCAAATTTGCCAAACCAGGTGATAGTTTGGGGCATGGAGATATTGGATATTTATTACCCGCTGAATTTAAAAGGACAATCATTCACAAAAAAGGTCGTTTAGCCGCCGCCAGAGACGGTGATGATATAAATCCAAACCAGGAATCTAGCCCATCACAATTTTATATTGTGATGGGAAAAACCCGAACTATGGAAGACCTTAAAAAATATGAAGATCGCATCAATAAGGCTCAGTACGCACGTTTTGAGGCTAAATTTCTAAAAAGTGATGAAGGAAAACGGCTTCAAAAGCATTTCAACCGGTTAAAATCGGAAAACAAATTAGATAGTGCCTCGTTGGTGAATGCTCATATCACGAGTCTTATCGAAGCTAACCTAACTAAATACACCTTTAATAAAGAACAAATTGAAACGTATACTACGGTTGGCGGTACGCCGCACCTAGATGGCAGCTACACAATATTTGGGGAAGTTATCGAAGGACTTGATGTAATTGATAAAATTGCTAGTGCAGAAACAGATAAAAGAGACAGACCTCTAAAAGACATTAGAATGAAAATAAAATTGATTAACTAGTGTTTTTAATCTCTTTTTTACTTTAAGTCGTCAAGATTGAGCATATAAATTCTATAATCGCTCATAAAGAACATTTTGTTATTTAAGATTACGTTTTTATCAGGAAGATTAATGGTAAAAAGTAATTCAAACAAATTATTCGTAATGAGGGTCTTTTGATCATTGTATAAAATGGTTTTGCCTTTGTATTTTTTATCCAACTTAAACAACTCTGTATAATGGTATTCGTATTTAAGATCCTCTCCTTCAATACCGTATATTTTATTGTTATCTGCTCTAAAATAATTTACCTGATCGTTAATAAAATTCAATGGTACAAAATAACCCTCCCTTAATATATAATACTCGTCACCATTTATAAATTCAACAAATTCTCCATATTTATGTTCGCCCAGAGATAAAACGGTTCGAATCTCACTGTTTCCAGGCACTGCAGCTTGAACATCATTTTTAGTTGCGAATATAAAAGCTTTGTCAGTTCTAACAAAATCCGCAAGATTCTCAATATGACTTAAGTCGTACTGATTTAATATTTTTCCGGTTTGAGGATCTAGTGTTATAATAAATGGTTTGCCCCATGTAACAAAGTTGTTGCTATGCGTTGCAAGACCAAAATTTACAAGGATTAAGGAAGAGTCTGTTTTTGTAATTAACATTTTAGAGGTTGGATAATTCTTTAAATCAACCTCCCATTCCATTTTACCAGCAGGTGTTACGGCGATTAATTTTTCTTTCGCCGCAAAATAAATTAGATTTTCACTTTTTAATATATTAGAAGCTATTTGTCTAACAATGTTATCATCACTTGATGTTTTAATCACCGAACTTATTTGTTGTATGGTCTTGAATTTTGCGTTAGAATAAATAAAAGAGCGATTTGTTTTTATTGCAGTTGTTAAAGGAAAAGACCATACTAGGCCCGATTTTATACTCACTGCGTGAAGGCCGCCCGCAGCAATTAATAATGTTGTATCGTTCAAAAATTGAGTGTCCACCCAATTTTCATCTTTTGGAATTTTACAGCTCCAAACAGTATTACCTACTGCCAAATTCACACAATTAAGCACATTTTCTTGTGTTTTATCATAGACAAAGCCTCTGTTATACTTAGGTATAGTGTAAAATATCTTAGAATCATAACGAATTTCGTCATAACCATGCGACTTGTTATACCTTACGGACTTTACTTCATTTGATAATAGAAGATTATTTCCTGAGACTCTGATATTGTATAGACTTGATTCGTTAATCCATTTAACAGAATCATTAAGTGTACTTAAAGCCGCGAAAAAACCACGACTTAAGTAATTGTTACTACCTGACTCGCCCTTTTGTCGTCCAGAAAAAAACAATTGTTTGGTAGTTGTATCAATCTTGTAGTCATAAAGCGGGTAGTTAAGTTTGTATGTTTTTGCAATAAGACTGTTTACGCTAATGGCAGAAACGCCGACCTGAGTTGTAGTAATTTTTATACTTTCAACCTGCATTTGCGGTAATAACCTCTGTGATAAGGTTAAACAAAGAACCACAAATGTGCATAAAAACCGCATGGTATATATTTAGACTTTTACTCCAATAACAAGTACATCATCTACCTGTTCTTGTCCACCTTGCCAAGTAAGTAAAGTAGAATCCAACTTCACTTTTTGTTCTGCAGAAGGCAGATCGCTTATTTGAACTAATAATTTACGAAAGTTTCCAACCATAAATTTTTTTCCGTTAGGTCCACCAAACTGGTCGGCGTAACCATCACTAAAGATATAGATTTGATCTCCTTTTTGCAATTTTAAAACGTGATTATCAAAATTAGCTTTTTCACCAATGAAGGAACCTATTGGGAATTTATTTGCAGGGTGGAGAATAAGTTCACTGTTTCTTACAATATATAATGGATTAAAAGCGGCAGCGTACTGAAGCTCCATAGTGCTATAATCAATTGCGCACAAAGTCATATCCATACCATCCTTTGCTTGCTTACCAGAATCGTCTACTCTAAGGGCGTTTACAATCCCCTCTCTTAAGCGATCAAGTATTTCACCCGGCATTGTTGCTGAAGAATTTTTAAGGATGTCTTTAAGAATGTTATGTCCAACCAAGCTCATAAATGCGCCGGGAACACCATGTCCTGTGCAATCAACAGCCGCAAAATATACTAGATTATCTTTTTCTTCAATCCAATAAAAGTCACCGCTTACGATGTCTTTTGGCTTAAATAAAATAAAAGCATCCGGTAATAATCTCTTCACAAAATTCTCTGTTGGAAGAATAGCATCTTGAATACGCTTAGCGTAATGAATACTGTCTGTTACTTGCTTGTAAAGGATTTCAAGCTCTTCGTTTTTGTTTTCGATCTCTGACTTTTGTCGAACAACCTCCTCAGTTCTTTCTATAACTTTTTGCTCTAAGAATCGTTCATTTTCAGCTAGATCTACACGCATTTTTAACAAAGCGTGACCTAAAGAATCATCCTTACTTAAAGGTGTATATTCAGCATCAAAATTACCAGCTCCCGTTTCTTTTGCAAAATCAGTAGTGTGTTGCATAGATCGAATAAGGTCATTGAGTGCATTTCCCATTTCGCCAATCTCATCTCTCGTGGCACTAACCCTCTCTTTAGGTAAAATCCCCAAACCCATTGATAAAAGCATCTTTTTAAGAACTTGAATTGGGATTGTAATTGAACGCGTGGTGAAAAACGCAATGAGTATTCCTCCTATTACCAAGGTGATACCAAGAAGCTGAACGAATGTTTTTAAGAAATTGATAGAGGAAAACATTTCCTCGGTTACACTGATTGAATAATTTTTCTTTAGTTCAATAAGAGAATTCAGGTTCTTGTATATTTTTTTTATGTTGATTTCCGAATCGTCGTACGGAAGCCTGGCCATTAAATAAATACTTGGATCATCATAAGCCTCTGGTGAATTTAACTGGTCTATGATTTCGTCTTTATACAATTTAAATAAAGACTCAATTCGATTAAAAATAATTTCAAGTTGCTTTTTTTCTTCAATAGACCAATCATCAGAAAATTCTATAAGTACGGCTTTCTTCTTAGGGTATTCTTTGCTAATGATATTTTTTAGCTCATCCCTGAATTCGATGTCGTTAAAACTCTTGTTATAGTACCATTTTGAAACATTTGTGTGAGAACGTTGCAATAAAAGATTTAACTCCTTTAATTCAGCTACACTTGGCGCTACTTGTCCAACAACCGTTTCTGTTCGTCTTTTACTTTTGTTGAGAATAACAACGGTAAGTATGAAGGCAATTACGGTTAGTAAAATAAAAATGGCGAAACCCAATCCTATCCTTCTTCCTATGGTAAATCTCATTTTCATTTTACTTATTTATCTACTGCTTGCTCCGAAAATTTAATTCCAAGCTCTTCCCCTTTTTTCTTAAAGTCATCTGATTTTGCATTATCATTTAACATACGGTAAATATAATAAAGCGCTTCCACAGCCTTTAAATTCTTATTATCATTAGCGTAAACCCTATGAATGAATTGCTCAGCTTGTTTGGCTAATTTTACCATATTCTCTTGTACAATGTCAATCTGAGAAAAATCTGCACCATAGTCGAGAGATTTACTCATATTAACCGCTTGATTATAATACATGAGCCCCATATTAACATTTGCTGCTGTATTATCAGGCTGAATTTCAAGTACCTTTAATAACGCAGCGATTGCAATTTCATGTGATTTACTATCGTTGTTGTCTTTAATAAACACTGCAGAAAACTGACTACCAACTGCGGTATAATATTTAACATCATCAGAACTAAAATCCATTTTTGGCTCTACTAAACGATGAACCATTTTATAACGCTTAAAAGCAATTTCACTTCTCTGATAATTTGTAGAATCCTGTAATAATGCTGCAGATAAATTAAAATAATTTTTTGAAAGATTTAATAGAAGCTTGTTGTTTTGAACAAAATAACTTGAATCTGGTTGCAACTTATTTGATACCAAAAGGGAATTGATTATTGTATCTCTGTAAGCAGAGTTTAAAACAAACTTATCACTCGATTTATATAGATCAAAATAAATAAAAGCTCTCGTAGTCCATGCCATAAAATCAACTTTTGTTTGTGGATGCAAAACAACACTATCAATTGCTCGTGCAGCTAATTCAACTGAGCCCGGGGCTTTTGATCGAAATAATTGCGTCGCTCTGTTTAACTTCTCCTCTTGCGCAAATAAGCCTGCACTAAAAAGCAACAAGATGCCTAGAAGTAAGTTTTTATTTATATGGCGCAATTTGCACATGTTTAAAGTATTAATCAATATTAACAGCCGCTAAAGCCTTAAAATCTTCGTTCGTTTTTAAGCCTGCTTTAACTGCAGCGTTTTTATTGTATTCAAATTTTAGTTTGCTATCTAGTGTGATAAAATTAATACTGGCTCCAGACTTGCAACCACCGGGAGCCTCAGAAACTACTAATGCTCCTTTGTTTTTATTTTTCGAGGCGGCATCACCTATCGAACGAGAAGCTTCTGGAGTTAAGAAGATAATATGAGAAGTAATACCAGGATCAAAACTCAAAGAGTTCTTAATTTCAATTTCCTGATTACCCACTTTTTTCTTGCCGGCGAGATTTTTTAATTCCGTAATTAGGTTTTCGTTCTTACCTACAACGTAAATAATAAAATTATCGACCTTTTTATTATCCGGCCACTCAAAATAACGGGTGTAATTATAGATGAACACCGCTCTGATTTTTGCATTTGCATCAAAGGATGAAGGTTGTTGAAATTTGAAAGAAATCAGACAAAAAACAACAAGTAAATATTTAAAAGATTTTGACAGATATATTATGAATCTTACAAAGATAATATTTGATTTTAAATGCCAAATTATTATTGGTTATTTTATTAACTTAGTCAATAAATCCACCGATTTTTTGGTTTTTGACAACAAATACACAAATTCTTCCGACAAAGAGCTCATTACTTTTTTTTCTGAGACGGATGATAATAGATACGTTGGTATTCTTTATCAGCGCTATAGCCATCTTGTGCTTGGTTTATGCTTCAAATACCTAAAGAACAAAAATGAGGCTGAGGATGCTGTTATACAAATATTCACAAAACTTCTACAAGACCTCAAAAAACACAAAATTGAGTACTTTAAGAGCTGGTTATACGTCTATAGTAAAAATTTCTGCCTTATGGAGTTGAGAAAAAGGCAGAGTTTACTCAAAAAAGAGCTCGAATTGAAAGAAAATGCTCACTTTTTTGTGGATATGCCCGATTTAGATCATCTAAAAGAAAAGGAGAGGCAAATTGGAATGATGGAAAGTGCAATACAGTTTTTAAACAAGGAACAAAAAATGTGTATTGAGCTATTTTACTTCCAAAACAAATCTTACATTGAAATTAGCGAAGTAACTGGATTTAGTAATAACGATGTAAAAAGTTACATTCAGAATGGTAAACGTAATTTGAAAATAAAAATAGAATCCTTAATAAATGAACAACCAGAAGGATAATAGCGATAACAAACCAATTAAGAACTTTTTGAACTCATCCAAAAATGATTCCAATGCTCCCATGGATGATTTTGATAAAGAAGCTATGGAGGGCTTTGCTAATCTTGACGAGGAGGAAATTCTTGACTTAAAAACCAAATTAGATTCCCGGGCCTATTCTGAAATCTTTATTACTGAAAAAAAATCTAACATGGCTTATTGGTATGCAGCAGCCGGATTATTTCTTGTAGTTGGTTTTAGTATTTATTTTATCCTAAATAGCTCTTTGTCAAAAAGAGAAGATCTTGCTCTTGAATCTAATTCTTTGCCAAAGGATGAAATTCAAAAAACACTTGAAACTCAAAATGAAAAAACGTCTTCGTCTGTACTCACTGACGAACTGAAACATAACGAAACAGTCTCTGCTAAAAAACCGCAGGAAAAAAATGCGATGACTTTTAAAAATAATCAAAAGGAACCAGAGGCAGAAAATAATAAAGAAATCCGTAGTGCAGATCAAAAACTTGTTAGTACTGCCGATAAGGAACTTCCTGCAACAATAAATGAATCTGCTTTGGCAGTTAATAACGTAATGAGAGTTAAAGCAGTTCCAATGGTAAGCGCACCAGTAGCCGCTGATGATAGGTATGTTAGCAAAGAAGATTTAGCTGAAAACAAACAAAACAAGACTTTAGAGGAAGAAGAGGAAGTTGCTAGCATAAGAGCCAAAAAAAAAGAAGGTCTTGCCAAGACAAGCAGAACAAAAAAAGATGACGACGCAATGGCAGCAGGCGTCAGCATTTCATCTGCGGATTTAAGCAATGTAAATACATGTCAATACGCTGGTGGTGAAAGCGCGTTAATCAAGGAACTTAACACCCGTTTAAAGGCTAAAAATCTTTTACAAAAATTTGATGCCACGCTTTATATTACTGCAGAAGGGAAAGTGGATAAAGTAGTTTATACTAATAGTTTTGATTTGAGTAAAGAACAACAATCACAAGTAACAGAGCTTTTAAAGGGGCTCGATAAATTTAAGTTTACTAATCCTACTTCCAGTGAGACCTTGGCTGAATACACCTTGGTTTTTAGGCCATAGAAACAGGTTTTTACAGAGTTATTAAGTTTAATTTACTTAGTAAGCTCTTTAAAAACGTCCTCAATTTTTTGTTCTTCTTTATTGAGTGTTAATACGCTTAAATTATTGGCCACAGCAAAATTGAAGATCTCTTTTCTGATATCTACCTGAGCAGAAGAAAATAATTGCCATGTAGTCTCTGTAAGAGATTTAACCTGTTCAACCCCTTCAATAGTCTTTAATAAATCCGTTTTTATTTCTTTATCAAATTCTACCGTAACAATTTGTCGCGTAGTATTTTTTTGAAGATTTTTCGTTTCATCATTTGCAACAATTTCACCTTTGTTTATAATAATTACTCTGTCACAAATAGCTTCAACTTCCTGCATAATATGCGTGCTAAGCATAACCGTTTTTTGTTTACCTAAAGATTTAATAAGACTTCGTATTTCTTCCAATTGATTTGGATCTAAACCGGTAGTTGGTTCATCCATGATTAATACTTTGGGATCATGGATCATAGCCTGTGCCAAACCAACACGCTGACGATACCCCTTACTTAAAGCGCCAATTTTCTTATTTTGCTCAAGCTGTAAACCGGTGATATCAATCATTTCTTTCACACGGCCAGTAACATTTTTTATTTTGTGAATATTACCTACAAATTCTAAAAATTCCTTCACATACATATCAAGATATAAAGGATTGTGTTCAGGTAGGTACCCTATTTGCTTTCTAACATCAAGACTTTGCTCCAAAATATCAAAACCACAAACTTTAGCACTACCCTCGCTAGGCGGAATATAGCAAGTTAATATTTTCATCATGGTACTTTTGCCGGCTCCATTGGGTCCTAGAAATCCAATGATTTCATTACCTCCCACTTCGAAGGAAATGTTATTAAGCGCTTTCTGAGCACCGTATAACTTACTAATATTACTTACACTAATTGACATTTTATGTACTCAATTATTTTTATTCGAAAAAGATTGATAATTCCTAACCTTCTACTTTAAACACATTGGTTTCAACCCAGCCCTTTCCCCAGTCTTCCATTTCTTCTTTTGTCCATAGTTCTGGATAAAAAATTCTTTTTTGAAAACGTGGTGGTAAATATTTCTGCCAATTCGTTCCTCCTGTAGCTGAAATATCTCCAGTATTTTGTTGTAAATAACGCACCGCACTTTTATAATGTACCAAAGGCCAGTTAATATTTACATTCACATCTAACTGCTTTAAAGCGTTTTTTGTTTTAGGATTGTTTCTGTCGTGTTCGGGTAAACTTAAATATTTTTGGTAAATATTTTTTGTTTGGTATTCTTGAGCTAACGCGATAAATTTTTCTCCGTATTTTTTCTCAAACTGATTTAGTGTGAGTGTCTTTTTTCCAGTAGCTAATTCAGTTGCACCTTTGTTCCAATAAATGTATTTGAATAGCTCTTCTATCGGAGCGTTCTTTCCTGTATATTCAGAACGAACATCTTTATCAACCAAATTGATAAAATCTGTGCTGCATATCTCAATCATTCGATATTGTGCACTCTGGAATCCGCTTGCAGGTAACAGAGCCATTCGGTATTTCAAAAATTGCTCCTTTTCCATACCATCAATCATTATCTCAAAAGATTTTGTAAGCGCTTCAAAGTAGCGGTTAATTCTGTTTACACGTTCTACAAAAAAAGTGCTATCAAGGTCAGACTTCCAGCCTTCATCTTTTCCGCTTTCAGAAATAATTTTTCCATTATTACCTAACTGCTCAAACTCATGCATACAGAGTTTAAAATACAACTCCGTAATTTGGTGATACATGATAAAAATTAACTCGTCAGGATAATCTGTTTTTGGATTTTGTAGTGTTAACAATGTCTCAACCTGCGTATAATCCCAATATGTGAGGTAATTTGACAGTAACAACCCATCAAGATAACTGTTAATATCCTGACCCATTTGAGCATATTTATCTTCAAGTAGTTTTATTTTATCTTCAATATTCTTTTCCATTGTTAAGGATTTAATATATTAATCTCTGTTTAAATCTAACAGAGATATGAGTTTCAAAAATACAAATTATTAGCGACCAATACCTTTTTTATTCATTGCCTTTTGATATGCCGATGCAAACCTCCTATGCTGATCGTAAGTAGAAGAGAAGTCGGAGAAGCCATTAAGCTGTGGTTTAGCACAAAAAAAGATAAAATTATGTTTATTGTAATTTAAAGTTGCATCGAGTGCTTGCGTGTTTACTAAAGAAATTGGCCCGGGTGGTAAACCTTTGTATCGATAAGTGTTATATGGGGAATTAATTTCCTTGTCAATATTATAAACACGCTTTACACCAAAATTTTTATTCGCAAATTTTAAGGTAGGATCAGCTTCAAGGCGCATTCCTTTTTTTAAGCGGTTAAAATAAACTCCTGCAATTTTTTCCTGTTCGCTTTCAATAGCACTTTCGTTCTGCACGATAGAAGCCATTGTAATAATTTCTGATACTTTATAGCCTAATTTTTTTGCTTGCGCTAATCTTGTAGAGTTCCATACTTTATTAAACTTTTCTTTTAGAATTTTAAAAAAATCGTCAGTGCTTACAGCCCAGCTAAGCTCGTAAACACCAGGAATAATGAGTGCAAAAGAATTATCCGGATCTAATTTAAACCATTCACGAAGTTTTTTCTCATCGGTTAAAACGTCTTCCAGTTCAGAATTACTCAATTCCAATTTATCATCAACGTATTCAACAAATTCATCAAGATTATGAATTTGAGAATTAAAAGTAAGTTTAACTTTTTCTTGTTTATTGTATTTAATCAAATTTATAATCTGACGCATGTTCATTCCGTCAATAATTCTGTACTTACCAGGATTTATATTCTTTTCTAGATCCATTTCTTTAGCAAGCCAGGAAAATGCTGTTGGGTTTTCAATAATATCTTCCGAATTAATACTATTCATTACATCTTCAAACGAATCGTTTTTTCCTATATAGATGTAAGTGTAATTTTTATCTTTTAAATCAATTCCTTTTAAAAACTTCTTATAAACATACATTGCGGCAAATACAATGATTACGATTACTACAAGAGACATTATAAAACTATTTTTCTTTTTCTTACTCATAAACTATTCAATTGCTGTATTGCTGCAAGAGCTTTTTTGTTTTTTGGATTTACCCTTATCACCTCTTCTAAATACTTCTTTGCCAAAAGTCTCTCTTTTGTATTCAAATAATAAGCAGCTAAATTTAATAAAAGTGCTTCATTATCAGGATCTAATTTTTCACCTACTTTATATAATCTCAAAGCTTCCGCGGGAAATCCTTGTAACAACTTTATGTAACCTAAATTAGAATATGCAGATACAAATTTTGGATTTTCATTTAAAATAAATTCAAACTGTTCTATAGACTCTTTCAGCATAGATTCTGCTGCTAGACTTGAACCTAACTTATTTCTGAAGTCAAGATTATAGGGCGCCAATTTAGCCGCTTTTTTAAACCATCTTAAAGCATTTGTATTATCGTTTGTATTAGAAAAAGCTTCTCCTATTCGGTAAGCCGCCCAAGCGTCTTTATTATCATAGGAGTCCTTACTAAAAACAGAATCACAAACTTGTTCACCCTGATTTTTTATCAATGCGATTAGTTCGGTATATTTTTGTTGGATAAAATAAATTTGAATAAAACTACTCAGTGTTTTTTTATTACCTGGAATACTTTTTAAGAAAAATATGGCCGAATCTAGATACGATGCGCTTTGTTCGAATTTAGAATATTGGTCAATGTATGCATTGGCCTTGGTCAAATTATCTGGATTTTTTTCATTTATTGAAAACAATCCTATAAAGGTTTTTATTTTATCTTTTTCTTTTTTTGTAATTGGTTTCCGGATATAATGATCATGCACCGAAACATGAGGAATATCTGTAGAACCAGACGCAGGCATATGACAACTCACACAGTTTTTTAATTCATTATTTTTTAATTCATTGTGTACATTATTAATTTCGCTTGCATTACTATGACAATTAGTGCAGGCATCATTGAACACATTTTTATTGGTTTGTTTAACGCTCACATGCGGATTATGACAAGTAACACAGGTTAAAGCCTCTTTATAAGGTTTTAATGAACGATTATCTTTCACTTTCTCATACGACTTAATGAAACAAGCACTTTGTTTTAAACGATCGGCATGAGAAGCCATAATAAATTCGTCGTCTGCATTTTTATATTTGGGCAAAAACACCGATATAAAGTCACTTAGCTTTTGTCCAGGTTTAAAATCGTAAAATGATTTACCTTCTTTTAAAACTGCATTTCCTTGTAAATGACAACGCTGGCAAATATCAAATTGTGCATCTATAGAAAGTTTGGCAGGATTTACAATTGAATAATCAATGTATTTTGATGTATCCACTTTACTTCCTGTACTTCTTTGGGCAACGTGAATGCTACCTGGACCGTGACAGCGCTCACAATCTATTCCGTTTGGTAAACGTGTAAATTTATTTTCAGAACCCTTTACAAATTCTGGGTAGGCATTATGACAGGACATACACTCTAACCCAATTTTTCTTGAAAATCGGGTATTCACACCATTTTCAAAACCTGGGGGAAGATCCCAGTGCTTTTTTTGCGTGTAATAGGTCATTGGCATTTGATGGACATAACCGTTTACGGAATACATGTGCGAGTTTGTGTGTTGCCCAGATCCAATAATATAATTTACTTTTTCAGTTCTTGTATGTGTTGTGTCCTTTTTACTAAGGCGAAATTCCTTGATAAACAAACTGTCTTTGTTCCAATATGCCCTATACTGTAGGTTAGCAATCCTATCATAAATAGAAGCGGATATAAAATCACCGAAAGATTTTTTGCGCGAAGCCACATCGAAAGATTTTCCCATTCCTGTTTCTATAAAAGTATTGTAAATAGATTGGTGGCATTGTCTGCATGTATTCATTCCAATATATTTCGCGGTATCAGAATGATTTAAATAAACTAATGTATCTTTTTTTTCTTTTATGGAATTGGGCGTCATTTCAGAATCACACGCAATTAAACAGATAAGAGAAACTGCAAAAATTACAGAACGAAATATGAAAAAAAATTTAGGCACCTTTATTAATGCATTGCATAAACCAAACATCTTCGTAAGAATTTAAGCCTGTTTTGGTCCAAGATTTTTTTAGACCGCTTTTCTCGAATCCTGCCTTTTCAAACAAAGCAACGCTGGCTGGGTTAGATTCATTAATATGTACAAAAAGTTGCTTCAGTAATAAGGTTTTAAAACAATAGTCTTTGATTAATTCTACACACTCAAGCGCACAACCTGACTTACGAAATGTTTCATAGATATAAATACCAAGACCACTGCGCTGATGCTGTGCATCAAAATCAAAAAGGTCAATCATTCCAATTGTATCATTAGAATTCAGTTTGTTAACCATTAAGCGAAGTTGTTTATTCGTGTAAATATCTGCATGTGAAGCATTGGTAAACTCTTCCAGAATAAATTTACTAAAAGGAATTTGTGTGAAGCTCACAGGCCATATATCACGGTTGTTTTCCCAACGGTATAGGATTTCAGCATCAGAAGGTTCCAAGGCCCGTAAAGAAATTAGGTTTCCGGATAAAAACATAAATTGATTTTTATTTTTTAGGATTAAATTATAAAAAGTAAACAATCACTTAGATTGAACTTTTATTCTAATTCTATTACCCCTTTAAAAACAGACATTGCTGGGCCTGATAACCAGATGTTATAAAAGTTTTGTTCAAGTACTTTATCGAAAGTAACTTCAAGCATTCCCCCTTTAGTTTTAATAAGGCATGAATTTTTTCCGGTAGACATACCCTTAACAGCAGCGACCAGAGCAGCGGCAGTTACACCGGTACCACAAGAATATGTTTCGTCCTCCACTCCGCGTTCGTATGTGCGCACAAATAACTCTTCGTTATTCTTTTCAATAAAATTTACATTTGTTCCTTCTTCGTTAAAACGATCGTTGTATCTTATTTTTTTTCCTTCATTAAAAACATCGTAATTTTCAACGTCTTCAACAAACTTTACATAGTGCGGTGAACCTGTATTCAGGTAAAAATAATCTTCACCCAACTCCATGCTTTTAACATCATTCATTTTCAGGGACACTTTGCCATCTTCTAGTGTGGCTTCATGTTCCCCATCGATAGCTGAAAATTTAGCTTTGCTAGAAATAAGACCCAGATCTTTCGCGAAAGCTACAAGGCACCTACCACCGTTACCGCACATGCTGCTTAAATTGCCATCGCTGTTGTAATAAACCATTCGAAAATCGAAACCAGGTTCTGATTCAAGAAGAATAAGACCATCGGCTCCGATACCAAAACGGCGGTGGCATAAAAATGCAACTTGTTCGTTTGAGAGAGAAATCGGATTAAAGCGATTATCAATCATGATAAAGTCGTTTCCAGTACCCTGATATTTTTGAAATTTAATTTCCATTAATTGATTTTTGCAAGAAGGTCGGTATCAACTACTTTTTCTAACTTTCTAAAATCACCTCCGTAGAATAATTTATAGACTTGATCTGAACACTTTATATAATAAGCGTTATCAAGTTGATAGAGAAGAACATTATTAAAATCTAAAAAACCGTAAAGCATTATTTTATTTTTTGAAAACTTATAGCCTTTTGAGTTAAGAGGTGTTTTCCAAAATTCGATAAAATATAAATTTGAATAATTGTTGTCCACCTTTGCTAGTTTCGCTGCTAGAGAATCTCTTCCTGTTATATTGTCACCAATGTTAATTACTTTAACATTTTTAACTGACAATAATTCATCGGTTGCAATACTTATTTTTGAATCGAGTGCTATAAGGCTATCTACTTCTTTGTAGTTTATGTTTGGGCTTTTGGAAACATTTATTTTGAAGCGTTCTTTGTTTTTTTTCTTATCCTTTTTGTCCTTCACATCTTCATTCTTTACAGACTGTTCGATAACGGTAATTTGCCCAGCTCCTGTAGATTTTAAACGGTTAAAAACCTCATTGAGTTTGAAGAAAAAAAATGCAGCACTAATGATTAAACCTATAGACACTCCAAAAATAAACGGTGGTATTTTCCTTTTCAATCTCATTAATTTTATTTGTAAATTTAGTAAAAATAGCGAAGTCCTTTATATTAATATTTTGAATTTTTAACAGCCCGTATCCCTTGCTGGTTAAGGATTGTTAAAAACAAACTGCCAAAATAATTTCAGCATTACTTTTGTGTTATACAAGTAACTAAAAAAATATTTTGATATGAAAAAAATAGTTTCATCCATTTTTGTAGCTTGCTTTGGTGGAGTTATTGCCTTAGCTGGTTACCAATTTCTTAACGGAAAAAAGGGTACTGCTAATCAACTTACCAACCCTCAAAACTCTTCTGTTTATAAACTAGTTAATTATTCCGGGAGCGCTTCGGCGGGCACCATGAATGATTTTACGATGGCTGCTGAAAAATCTGTGAATGCTGTTGTGCATATAAAGACCGTCAGCGAACATGTAAACAATCTTTCTTATGATCCTTTTGCAGAATTGTTTTTTGGACAACAGAAACGGCAACAAACATATGTACAGCAAGGAAGTGGCAGTGGCGTCATTATAAGTGAAGATGGTTACATTGTAACCAACAACCATGTGATCTCTGGCTCTGATAAAATTGAAGTTGTTCTTAATGATCGAAGGACTTATGAAGCTGAAATTATTGGTGCCGATGCCAGTACTGATGTGGCCCTTATAAAAATAAAAGAAAAAAACTTACCCTTCATGGCTTATGGTAACAGTGATGGCGTAAGAGTTGGCGAATGGGTGCTTGCAGTTGGAAATCCTTTTAACTTAAATAGCACTGTAACGGCAGGTATTATAAGTGCAAAAGGACGTAACAATATTTTGAATGGAAATAAACGTCCGATTGAATCTTTTATCCAAACCGACGCTGCTGTTAATCCTGGAAATAGTGGTGGAGCACTTGTAAATACTGATGGAGAGCTTATTGGAATAAATACCGCCATTGCTTCAAATAACGGTTCTTACCAAGGTTATTCTTTTGCGGTACCGGTTAATATAGTTAAGAAAGTAGTGAGTGATATGGTTGAATTTGGAACCGTTCAACGTGCCTATATTGGGGTAAGTATTCAGGACATTGACGCCAAATTTGCAGCAGATAGAAAACTTAAACAATTAACGGGTGTTTATGTAAACGGGCTTACTAGTGGAGGTAGCGCTGAAGAGGCAGGAATTGAGGAAGGTGACGTGATTACTTCGATACAAGATATTGCTATAAGTTCTGTTAGTGAATTACAGGAACAAATAAGTCGTTACCGTCCAGGTGATAAAATAAACGTAAACGTAATGCGCAATAATAAAACTGTTACTGTACCTGTAGTTTTAAAAACACTT